>NZ_VNIM01000135.1 GCF_007785815.1 Alterirhizorhabdus solaris
CTTGCGGGCCTGCTCCGGGTCGATCGCCGCGGCGAAGGCCAGCCCGGCCAGCCCGTCGCGAATCCAGCGCACGGTGGCGGCAAGGGCATGGACCGCGCCGATCGAAACCGTGACGGTGTCGCCGACCCGCAGCACGAGGGCATTGTCGATCCGCACGCCGCCGGTGGAGAGGTCGCGCACCCGGTGCCGCGTCGGCTCCTGCTTGCCGTCATGCTCGATCGTCGCGATCAGCAGCACGCTGCCCCGCTGCGCGCGCGGCACGATCGGGGCCGGTTCGTGATCGTGGGACGGGGCGGTGGAACGATCGGGCACGATGGCGGCCTCATTGCTGCGACGGCCACGTGTCTAGCGCCAACGGCTTAAGCAACCCTTAGTGGCCGGATCACCAGTTACCGGCGCAGCAGGAACACCGCATGTTCGGCGCGGAAATTGGCGGCGGCGGCACTCGTGTGGCGATCGCCGTTGAGGAACCAGGCCTGTTCCACCCCGATGCCGCGTTCCGCCACGAAGGCGCGGAAATCGTCCACCGTAAGCTGGTGGATGTTCTCGGTCTCGTACCAGCTTACCGGCAGCGCCGCCGTCACCGGCATCCGCCCCCGCCACAGCAGGCTCAGCCGCACCCGCCAGTAGGCGAAGTTGGGGAAGGAGACGAACGCGCGCCGGCCGATCCGCAGCAGTTCGTCCAGCACGCGATCGGGCGCGCGTGCGGTCTGCAACGTCTGGCTCAGGATCGCATAGTCGAAGGCGTGGTCGGGATAATTGGCCAGATCGGTATCGGCATCGCCCTGCACCACCGACAGCCCGCGCGCGACCGCCGCCGAGACGTTGCGCGCATCCAGCTCGATCCCGCGCGCGTCCACCTGCGCCGAACGGCGCAGTTCGGCCATCAACTCGCCATCGCCGCAGCCGACATCCAGCACCTTGGCGCCGCGCGGCACATGCCCGGCGATGATCGCAAGATCGGGGCGCAGGTCGCTCAACGAAACAGGCCCTCGATGAAGGCGGCGATCGGGTGGGCGCGGCGGTGTTCGGCCTGGGCGGCGGCGAAGAAGCAGTCGCGCGCCGCCACCGTGCTGTCCCGTCCGACGACGAGCAGCATCGCCTCGCCCGCGCGTTGCAGCGTCGCGCTCGCGGCACCGCAACGCTGCGCCAGCGCGCGATAGCCGGCGGTGTTGTCGGTCGAGACGGCGATGGCGACGATATCCGGCGCCGGTTCGGGTTTCGCCGGGCGGCGCTGGCACCCGCCCAGCAGCACCGCGCCGCACAGCAGTATGATGGTCGTTCGCCGCATGCTGGCCGTCCTCACGATTCGTCCGCCCGGATGAAGCCGTCCACCACCCGGTTGAGTTCCGGCACGTCCAGCAGGAAGGCGTCGTGCCCGAACGGGGAGGACAGCTCGACGAAGCTCACCGCCGCGCCCGCCGCGTTCAGCGCATGCACGATCATCCGCGATTCGGCGGTGGGGTACAGCCAGTCGGTATCGAACGAGACGACGCAGAAGCGTGTGCGCGTGCCCTGGAAGGCATTGGCCAGCCGCCCGCCATGCTCCTCCGCCAGATCGAAATAGTCCATCGCGCGGGTGATGTAGAGGTAGCTGTTGGCATCGAACCGCTCGACGAAGCTGATCCCCTGATGACGCAGGTAGCTTTCCACCTGAAAATCAGCGTCGAAGCCGAAGCTCTTGGCGTCGCGTGCCTGCAACCGGCGGCCGAACTTCTCGGTCAGCCCCGCTTCCGACAGGTAGGTGATGTGCGCCGCCATGCGCGCCACCGCCAGCCCGGCGGCGGGCGTGTCGCCGGTGCCGTAATAACAGCCGCCCTGCCAGTTGGGGTCGGCCATGATCGCCTGCCGGCCGACCTCGTGGAACGCGATGTTCTGCGCGGAGTGGCGCGCGGCCGATGCGATCACCACCACCGACCGCACCCGGTCGGGGAAGGTGGCGGCCCATTCGAGCACCTGCATCCCGCCCATCGAGCCGCCGATCACCGCCTGCAACGTGCCGACCCCGAGATGATCGAGCAGCATCGCCTGCGCGCGCACCATGTCGCGCAGGGTGATGACGGGAAAGCGCATCGCCCACGGCGTGCCTGTCGCCGGATCGATCGTGGCCGGACCGCTCGACCCCATGCAGCTGCCGATCACGTTGGCACAGACGATGAAGTGGCGCGCCGGATCGATCGGCCGCCCCGGCCCCACCATCCGCGTCCACCAGCCCGGCTTGCCGGTGATCGGGTGGACAGAGGCGACATGCTGGTCGCCGGTAAGCGCGTGGGTGATGAGGATCGCGTTCGACCCGTCCGCATTCAACGTGCCGTAGGTTTCGTAGCCGATCTCCACCGGCGTCAGCACCCCGCCGCCGTCGAGCGGCAGCGGGCGGGGGAGGGTGACGCGGCGGGCAAGGCCGAAACGCTGGTCTTCGGACGGGATCGACATCGTGGCGAGAGTCATGCGGCTGTTTAGCGGCGGCTGGTTTGAAGTGCCATAGGGCGTTATGGGGCTGGCCATGACAGCACCCGCCCCCAAGCCGTGGATCGATGCGATCGCGCCCTATGTCCCCGGTCGGTCCTCTACCGACGACGGGCGCAAGGCGATCAAGCTCTCGTCCAACGAAAGCCCGCTCGGCACCAGCCCCGCCGCGATCGCCGCATTCGAGGCGGCGGACCGTACGCTCCACCGCTACCCCGACGCCGCCGCCACCGCGCTGCGCGAGGCGATCGCCGCCAAGCACGGCCTCGATCCGGCGCGGGTGATCCACGGCACCGGATCGGACGAGATCCTGCATCTGGCCGCCGGCGCCTTCGCCGGGCAGGGCGACGAGGTGCTGTTCGTGCGCTACGGCTTCTCGGTCTATCCGATCGCCGCGCGGCGGGTGGGGGCCGAGCCGGTCGAGGCACCGGACCGCGATTACGCCACCGATGTCGATGCGCTGCTGGCGGCGGTGACGCCGAAGACGCGCGTGGTGTTCGTCGCCAACCCGAACAACCCGACCGGCACCTATACCGACCGGCGCGAACTGGCCCGCCTGCACGCCGGCCTGCCGGACGACGTGCTGCTGGTAGTGGATCAGGCCTACGCCGAATATCTGGCGCCGGAGGACGACGACGGCGCCTTCGCGCTCGCCCAGATCGCCTCTAACGTGCTGGTGACGCGCACCTTCTCCAAGATCCACGGGCTTGCCGCGGAGCGGATCGGCTGGGGGTACGGCCCCGCGCCGGTGATCGCGGCGATGCACAAGATCCGCGCGCCGTTCAACGTGACGACGGCGGGGCAGGAGGCGGCGATCGCGGCGCTGGGCGACGACGGTTTCGTCGCCGCCAGTCGCGAGCACAACCTGCACTGGCGGACGTGGCTGGAGGGCGAGATCGCCGCGCTCGGCAACGCGGGCCTGCGCGCGGTGCCGACGAAGGCGAACTTCATCCTCATCCTGTTCGAGGGGCGGGTGACGGCGCAGGAGGCCTATCAGGCGCTGATGGAACGCGGCTACATCGTGCGCTGGTTGCCCGGGCAAGGGCTGCCGCACGGCCTGCGCGTCTCGATCGGCACCGAGGAGGAGACGCGTGGCATCGCCGACGCGCTGCGCGAGATCGTGGCCGGCCCGACCGGCGCGGCCGGGCTGGCGGTCACCGCCTGATGCTGCCGTTCGCGCGGGTATCGATCGTCGGTCTGGGCCTGATCGGCTCGTCGATCGCGCGCGCGGTGCGCCATCACATGCCCACCGTGCGACTGACCGCCCACGATGCCGACCCGGCGGTGCGCGCCCGCGCCCGCGCGCTCGATCTGGCGGACGACGTGACCGATACCGCGGGCGCGGCCGTGATGGATGCCGATCTGGTGATCCTGTGCGTGCCGGTCGGCGCGATGCGCGCGGCGGCCGAGGCCATCGCCGCCGACCTGCCCGCCGACGTGATCGTCAGCGATGTCGGCTCGTGCAAGCAGAGCATCGCGGCGGCACTGGCCGAGGTGCTGCCCGGCGTGTCGGTGGTGCCGGCGCATCCGGTGGCGGGCACCGAGCACAGCGGGCCGGACGCCGGCTTCGCCACGTTGTTCCACAAGCGCTGGTGCATCCTCACCCCGGCGGGCGATGCCGATCCGGCGGCGGTGATGCGCGTGTCGTCCTTCTGGGAGAAGATCGGCGCGGACGTGGAGATCATGGACGCGCGCCATCACGATCTGGTGCTGGCCGTCACCAGCCACGTGCCGCATCTGATCGCCTATTCGATCGTTGGCACCGCCAGCGACCTGGAGGAGGTGACGAACAGCGAGGTCATAAAATTCTCCGCCGGCGGCTTCCGCGATTTCACCCGCATCGCCTCGTCCGATCCGACGATGTGGCGCGACGTGTTCCTCAACAACCGCGAGGCGGTGCTGGAGATGCTCCAGCGGTTGACCGAGGACGTGACGATGCTCCAGCGCGCGATACGCTGGGGTGACGGCGACACGCTGTTCGACCTGTTCACCCGCACCCGCGCCGTGCGCCGCAGCATCATCGAGCATGGGCAGGACGATCCACGGCCGGATTTCGGACGCGAGCATATCTGACCGGGCGGCGTCGGCGTCTGGCGCTGTCTTCCGATCACGTCACCCCTTGTATCGGGCAAAGTCGAGAGACGACAGGGCGCCCCTCGACTTCGCTCGAGGAAAGGGGGCTTGGGACTTCTCACCCCTCTGCCAGCGCCCCCAGCAATTCCCCCAGCCGGTCCAGCCGCGCCACCGGATCGTCGATCCGTTCGCGCAGCAGCAGGCGGTCGCCCTTGCGGTAGAGGCCGTGGGCGTCGGCGTCGATCGTCGTGCCGCGCCGGGGGGTCAGCGCGATGCCGGCCGGGCCGGCGGTGATCGCGGCGATGCCGGCGGCGCGCGCCTCCACCCGGATGCGGGCGATCGCCAGCAGCCGCCGCGCCTCGTCCGGCATCGCGCCGAAGCGGTCCTCCAGTTCCTCGGCGAAACCGTCGAGCGCCCCGGCCTCGTCCAGTCGGGCGAGGCGGGTATAGGCGGTCACGCGCAGCTCCTCGTCGGGGATCCAGCTTTCGGGCAGGCGGCCTTCCAGCCCCAGCTTCAGGTCTGGCGACCAGCGTTCCACCTGCTCGCCCCGGGCCGTGCGCAGCGATGATTCGAGGAGCTGCTGGTACAGGTCGATGCCGATCAGCTTCATGTGCCCGGCCTGCGTCTCGCCGAGCAGGTCGCCCGCGCCGCGCATGTCCAGATCGCGCGCGCTGATCGCGAAGCCGGCGCCCAGCCGGTCGAACGCCTGCAGCGTGCGCAGGCGCTTCAGCGTGCGGGCGGCGATTTCGTGCTCGGGATCGGTCAGCAGCAGCACCTGCCCGCGCCGGCTGCCGCGCCCCACTCGCCCGCGCAACTGGTGCAGTTGCGACAGGCCGAAGCGGTCGGCGCGCCAGATCACCATCGTATTGGCGCGCGGCACATCCAGCCCGGCCTCGATGATGTTGGTGGCGAGCAGCACGTCGCCGTCGCCCCGGCCGAAGCGCACCATCGCCTCGTCGATGTCGGTCGCCGCCATCTTGCCGTGCGCCTGCAGCAGTTCGAGCTCGGGCACCAGCTCGACGAGCGTCGCGGCCAGCCTCGCCATGTCCTCGATCCGGGGGACGACGACGAAGCTCTGCCCGCCCCGGCTTTTTTCACGCAGCAGCGCGGTACGGACCGTCTCCGCCACGAACGGGCCGACGGCGGTGCGGATCGGCTGGCGGCGCGCCGGGGGCGTGGCGATGACGGAGAGCTGCTGCATCCCCACCAGCGCGCTTTGCAGCGTGCGCGGGATCGGCGTGGCGGACAGTGTGAGGACATGGCCGGCGGAAAGCCCGCGCAGCCGGTCCTTGTCGGCCGCACCGAATCTTTGCTCCTCGTCGATCACGACCAGCGCCAGATCCTTGTACGCGATTCCCTTGCCCGCCACCGCGCCGGTGCCGACCACCACGTTGACCGACCCGTCGGCCAGCCCCGCCTTCACGCGCTTCTTTTCGGCGGGGGTGGACAGGCGCGACAGGCCGGCGACGAGGATGCCCGTGCCCTCGAAGCGCTCGGTAAAGCTTTCCAGATGCTGGCGGGCGAGTACCGTCGTGGGGGCGGCGATGGCCACCTGCCTGCCCGCGAGGGCCGCGATGGCGGCGGCGCGCAGCGCCACCTCGGTCTTGCCGTAGCCCACGTCGCCGATCACCAGCCGGTCCATCGGCCGGCCGCCCGCCAGATCGTCGCGCACCGCCGCGATGGCGCGGGCCTGATCGGGTGTCTCGGTGAACGGGAAGCCGGCGGCGAATCGCTCGTAGGCGGCGGTGTCCGGTTCCAGCACCGGGGCACTGCGCCCGGCGCGCTCGGCGGCAAGCGCGGTCAGCTGGCGCGCGCTCTCGGCGATGGCGGCGTCGATCGCGCCACGCCGTTTCTGCCAGCTCGACCCGTCGAGCCGGTCGAGCGTCACCGCATCCGCGTCGGCCCCATAGCGCCACAGGCGGTCCGCGCCCGCCACCGGCACCAGCCGCGTCGCGTCGTCGGAGTAGGTCAGCTTGATCGCGTCGCCCGCCCCGTCCTGGCCCGCCATCCGGTCCAGCCCGGCGACGACCGCGATGCCGTGATCCTCGTGCACCACCACGTCGCCCACGCGGATCTCGCCGAAATCGAACAGGCCGGTGTCGGCCGGGCCAGTCGCGATGTCGTCGCGCTCCGCCCGGCTGCCGAGCAGGTCGGCCGCGGCGATGGCCAGCACGCCCTCCCGGCGGAAACCGCGCTCGGCCGGCATCTCAAGCGACAGCAGCGCGCCCGGATCGGCGGCGACGACACCGGCCCAGTCGGCGACCGCGACGACATCCTGCTTCAGCAGCGCGCCGATACGCCGGCGCAGAAAACGGAGATCGCGCGCACCGCCGAGCAGCACGACACGCTCGCCTGCCTCGAACGCGGCGCGGGCCACCCTGGCAAATGCCCGGAGCGGGGCCTTGGCCTCCACGAAGCGCGGCGGCGGATCGCCGGCGCGCGCCAGTGCCAGCGTGTCGCGTCCGGCGACCGCCTCGGCCCAAACCTTGTCGTCGATCACGTCCCGCAGGGCCTGCCGCCGCCGCCGTCGCGCGGCATCGGCGGCGAGCGCCAGGAACCGCTTGCGGCGATCCTCCGCTTCGGGCGGCACGACGATCCGCGCGTCGGGCAGATGATCGAGCAAGGGCGTGCCCTGGCCCCCGGCCGCCGGCTCTGACACGCGGCCCAGTTCGCGCGCCTCGCAGTCGCCGGTGGTGCGCTGATCGGCGGGATCGTAGCTGCGGATGGCGACGATATGCCCGTCCGCCACCTCGATCCGCAGCGGCTCCACCGCATCGGCGGGAAATACGTCGAGCACCTGCCCGCGCAGCGCCACCTCGCCCGGTTCGTCCACCCGCTCGTCGACGAAATAGCCGATGGCCTGCAATTCATCGAACAGCGTGGCCAGATCGGTCGCGGCGCCTTTCGTGGCGCACGGCGGCGTCGCCTCGAACGCGACGGGCGGGGGGTAGGCGCGGCCCAGCGCCTCGCCGGTCGTCACGAAGGCGACCGGGCCGCGATCCTTCCTCGCCAGCGCCAGCCTGAGGCGGCGAAGCGCGGACACGCGCTGGCCGACGTTGGCGGGGGAGGCGGGGGCATCGTCGCCGGGCAGGGCATCGCTGCCCGGGCAGGTCACCACGGTGGCACCGGGCACGGCGGCGGCGAGCGAGCGGGCGACGGCGGCGGCGACGGTGTCGTCGACGGCGGCATACAGTACGTCGCCATCGGCCAGTGCCCCGGCGAGCGCGGCGGCGATCTCGGCATGGCCGAGCGGGGCGGGGGGCAGGGGCGCGGTGATGGCGGTCAGGGCACCGTCGTCGATGGCCGGCATAAAGCGTTGATTCCTCTCCAGAACGAGTCGCCCAACGGCCGCCCCCGCCACGCCGTTCCGCGCCCCTGTGCTGGCGACGCACGCGGCTGTGGATCAATTGACGGGGCGGCTACGGCGAGGGCTGACCGGCCCTGTGCAGGCTGCCGTCCGGGTCGGCGGCAGGCCGTGCGGCGGCGGGCGTTTGGCAACACCGGCGAGGATGTGGATCGCTTTTCGCCGGTGGCCATGCCGCTGCTGCATAGGGGCCGCGGCTGCCAGACAGACCGAGAACCGCCGGTGTCCGGTCGTGAGGACGAACCCTGTCAGCGCGGACATCGTGGCCAACATGAGCAGGCCCCGCATCGTTATCGGGGAACGGCCGTCGGATCAGGGCGTACCCGGCAACGCCTCGTACCAGTCGGCATAGGGCGTGTTGCGGGCAAGGTGGCGGTTGAGGTCGGCGGTGCCGTCCTGCCACCACACCGGCCCGCGCTCGCCAAGCGACACCTTTGCCGCGTCCACGCCGGCGCGGGCTGTGGCGAGCGCCGCGGGATCGTCCACCTTCAGCGCGCGGGCGACGGCGCGGCGGGCGTCCATCAGCGCGTTTACCAGCGCCTGCCGTTCGGTTTCCGCCAGCGCCGGGTTCGCCTGCCGCCACAGCCGGCCGCGCACCACGATATAGCGGCCATCGGGCGTCACCGGCGGCGCGGCGCGCGTCACCGCCGCCGGTGCCAGAGCCAGGCGCCGAGCGCGGCCAGCCCCACCGAGGCGGGCGCCCCCGCCGCGATCGCCGCCGTACGGCGCTGATCCGGCCGGCGGCGTCCGCCATCGGGGCCGCTCGGCTGCGCGGGCGGGTCGAACAGCGTGCCCGGCGTGTCGGTGCCGCGATCCGCCTTGCCGGTCCACACGTCGAGGAATCCGCTCATCACCGCCGCGCCCAGATTGGGCATGGCGAACTGTCCCAGCTCAAGCGCGAAGGCCGGCGCGCCGACGACGGTGGTGTTGCGTGGCCGGCGGGCGAGCCGCACTACCGCCTTCGCCACCGTCTCCGGCGCCAGCGCGCCCGGCGGCAGCGACAGTTTCGCGCCGGTGTAGTTGCCGGCATGATCGACGCCGGGGGTATCCACGAAGGTGGGATACACGTCGCAGATATGGATGCGCGGCATCTTCGACAGTTCGCCGCGCAACGCCTGCGAGAAGCCGCGCAGGCCGAACTTGCTGGCGGCATAGGCGGCAGCATAGGGCGTAGCGACATAGCCGCCGACCGAGATCATGTTCACCCACGTGCCCCGGCCCTGCGCCAGGAAGATCGGCAGCACGGCATGGGCATCGTTCATGTGGCCGGTGAGGTTGGTATCGATCACCCGCGCATGGTCGGCGATCGGCACGTCCTGATAGCGGCCAAGCACGCCCACGCCGACGCAGCTGAACCACAGGTCGATCCCGCCGAGCACGCCGTTCGCCTCGGCCGCCAGCACGGCGACGGCGGCGGCATCGGTGGTGTCGGCGACGTGGACATGGGCGGTGCCGCCCGCCTCCCGGCAGCGGCGGGCGGTGTCTTCCAGCCCGGCCCCGCCGCGCGCCGCCAGCACGAGCCGCGCGCCCTGCGT
>NZ_VNIM01000136.1 GCF_007785815.1 Alterirhizorhabdus solaris
CGTTCCACCACGCCAGCAGCGGACGACCCACGGTGAAGCCGAACGGGATCGCCGTCGCCGACCGCGCCAGCATCAGGGCCAACACGAGCGTGAGCAGCAGATGCGCCGCCGCCGCCACCCCGCGCAGCCCCGCCGCACTCGACGCCGACCGCCGCCACGCGATGCCGCCCGCCGCCAGCCCCACGCCGAGGATCAGCCACCCGGCCCACGCCGGCCAGGCGACCACCGCCAGCCCCAGCACGCTGACATAGGCCGGATCGGGGGCGGCGGCGGGCAGTTCGGCCGCATCCACCAGCCCCCGCATCACGGCCAGCACCTGTTCGCCGAGATGCTGCAGCGAGCGGGGGTCGAGCCGTTCGGGGGTGGAGCTGGCCGCGTGGTAATCGAACTGCCGGTCGAGGATGGCGTAGTTCAACCCCGGCAGCCCGCGATCGACGGCGACGCGGAAATCGCTGCTGTTGCGGATCAGCCGCTCCACCCACGCCGCGATCGAATCGGTCGTCGGGTGGATCGCGGTGCGGCGATAAAGATCGATCGCGCCGCCGGCGTCGCGCCCCGTCTCGTGCATGATCGCCCGGCCACCGCCGCCGCGCATGTCCATGTTGACGACGAAGCCGACGCGCGCCGCCGCCGGATCGCCGTCGAAGAAGGCACGCGCCCCCAGCAGCCCGTTCTCCTCGGCATCGCTGAACAGCAGGATCATGTCGCGGCGACCCGGCCCGCCGGCCTTCAATGCACGGATGGTCTCCAGCGCGGCGGCCAGCCCCGCCCCGTCGTCCGCCGCGCCGGGGGAGGAGGGCACGGAGTCGTAATGCGCCATCAGCAGCACCGCCGGCAGGCGCGAATCGTAGCCGGGCAGCACGCCGACGATGTTGCGGACCTCCGCCCCGTCCACCGCCAGCCCCCGCGCGCCGGGCTTCAGCTTGATCGCGCGCGCCGCCGCCACGCGCGGGGCGAGGCCCAGCGCCTGCATCCGCGCGACCAGCCGCGCCCGCACCCGGCCATGCTCCACCGACCCGACCGGATGCGCGTTGCGCCCTATCAAGCGCACGTCCGCCATCGCCCGCATCGCCGAGAAGCGGGTCGCGCTGGCATCGGCCGGCAGCGCGGTCGGCGGCGCGGAGGCATGCCATGCTGCCAGCAACGCGATCAGCGCGGCGAGCGCGAGGAGCAGGCGCGCGCGCGTCACGCGCCGCCGCCGGACGCCATGACCGGATTTCGCCTCGTTTCGGCGTAACGTCCTGTCAAACAACGCCACCCCGGCCTATGCCCGCCCGCATGGGGAGCCTGCTCGAAGCGCCGGGACCACACCGTCAGGCGGCAATCTACGTGGCGGGCACCGCGCCGGCCGTGCCGGTCGATGCAGACCGCCTGCGGGCGGCGGCACAGGCGATGCTTTCGCCCGAGGCGTTCGCCTATGCCGATGGGGCGGCCGGGCGCGGCACGACGCGACGGGCCAACCGCCACGCGCTCGATCGCTGGCAGATCCGCCCGCGCGTGGGCCGCGACATCACCGGCGGCGACATGCGCGCAACCCTGTTCGGCCGCACCCTGCCCGTGCCGATGCTGCTGGCGCCGCTCGGCGCGCTTGAGCTCGCGCATCCGCACGCCGACCTCGCCGTCGCCCGTGCTGCGGCAGGTGCGGGTGTGCCGATGATCGTCTCGTCGCAGGCCTCGTTCGCGATGGAGCGGATCGCCGGGGAAATGGCGGACGCGCCGCGCTGGTTCCAGCTCTACCCCAGCCGGTCCGCCGCGCTGGTCGAAAGCCTGGTGACCCGGGCCGAGGCGTGCGGATGCGAGGCGATCGTCGTCACGCTCGACACGCCCACGCTGGGCTGGCGGCCCGACGATCTCGATCTCGGCCACCTGCCGTTCTTCTTCGGCAAGGGAATAGCCAATTATCTCAGCGATCCGGTGTTCCGCGCGCTGCTCGATCGCCCGCCGGAAGAAGACCTGCCGGCGGCGGTGCGCATGTTCCTCGGTGTCTTCGCCAACCCCGGCTTCACCTGGGCCAAACTGGCAGGCGTGCGCGCGCTCACCCGCCTGCCGCTGCTGGTGAAGGGAGTCACCCACCCGGACGATGCCCGCCGCGCGATCGATCACGGCGTGGACGGGATCATCGTCTCCAACCACGGCGGGCGGCAGATCGATGGCGCGGTGCCCGCCGTGACCGCGCTGGACGAGATCGCGCCGGTCGTCGCCGGGCAGGTGCCCGTGCTGTTCGACAGCGGGATCAGGGGCGGTACCGACATCTTCCGCGCCCTGGCGCTGGGAGCGAACGGGGTACTGATCGGCCGCCCGCTGTTCCACGCGCTGGCGGTGGCCGGCGAGGCGGGAGTGGCGGCGCTGATCGCCAACCTGATCGCCGAGTTCGACCTGACGATGCGGCTGGCCGGCTGCACCGCGATCGCGGAGATCGACCGGAACATGATCCGCCGCGGCGAACCCTGAGGCGGCGGGTGCGGGCCCGCCTAGCGCCGGCCGCTGCCGCACGTCACCTCGCTCGCCCCGACGCTGCGCACCGTGCAGGCCGGCGATCCGTCGATCGCCACGGTGCCGCTGCCGCTCGCCGTCACCGTCACCGCACGGCGCACCGCCAGCCGCACCGTCGCCGATCCGTCCGCGCTCACATTGGCATCCGCCGCCGTCAGCCGCACAGCCTCCAGCGCACCCGACCCGCGCACGATCACCCGCGCGTCCGCGACCTGCCCCGCCACCTCGATCGTGCCCGAGCCGACGACGGTGGCGGCCAGCCGGTCGGTCTCCAGCCGGCCGAGACGGAGACGGCCCGATCCCTCCACCACCAGATCCACCCGCTGCGCGCGCATCGCATCGATCGCCAGGCTGCCCGAACCGGAGAGGCTGGCCGCGACCAGTTGCGGCGCGGTGACGGCGATCGTCACCGGCCCGCGATCGCCGGCGGCGGGGCCGCCCCAGCCGTTCGCATCGCGACGCACCACCAGCGTGCGCCCGTCCACCCGCACGATCACCGCATCCAGCGCCGCCGGACTGCCGGTGGCGCGCGCGGACGATCCCCGGTTGTTCGTCACGCTGACGGCATAGGGGCCTTCCACGCGGATCCGGTCGAAACTGGTGATGGTATAGCCGCGCTCGGCGGCGGCCGCGGGAAAGGCGGCGGCGAGTAACAGCGCGGCGGCGGCGAGGCGGATCATCCCGCCTGTGTGTCACCCCGCTGTCGCCGCGCCAATCGAAAAGGCACTGACAAAAAAGGCGGCGCCAGCGGCACCGCCCTTCTCGTCCTGCCGGCAGGCGGGATTACTTGTTGTGGATCGCCGCCGAGGCGCGAAGGATGTCGAGGATCTTCTCCTGCGCGGTCGGCTCGTCCACCTGCTCCATCGCGGCAAGCTCGCGTGCAAGCCGGCTGGTCGCCGCCTCGAAGATCTGCCGTTCGGAATAGCTCTGCTCGGGCTGGTCGTCCGCGCGGAACAGATCGCGCACCACCTCGGCGATCGACACCAGATCGCCCGAGTTGATCTTGGCCTCATACTCCTGCGCGCGGCGCGACCACATCGTGCGCTTGACCTTGGGCTTGCCCTTTAGCGTCGTCAGCGCCTCCTGCAACGTGACGTTGGACGAGAGCTTGCGCATCCCGACCGATTCCGCCTTGTTGGTTGGCACACGAAGCGTCATCCGCTCCTTCTCGAACCGCAGCACGTACAGTTCCAGCTTGATCCCGGCGATCTCCTGGCTCTGCAGTTCCACGACCCGGCCGACGCCATGCTTGGGATACACCACATAATCGCCGACGACGAAGCTCAGCGCCTTTGCAGCCATGTAAGGAACCTTTCCGAGTGTGAAGCCGCCACCCGCCTGAACGATCCGCGCGCGCAACGCGCAGCGGTCGGCAGCATGGGCAAAGGCTATGCGAACCAGCTTTTGTGTTGCGAATGCGAATGCACCCGCTCCCGTTGCCTGATTATATAGCAGGTCCAACGACAAAAAGCCAGCATGTCACGCGGTCCCCGCCCGCGCTGCGGCAGCGCGGCGAGAACGAGGCTTAGTCGCCCTGGCCAGGCTCCGGCGAGAAATACTTCTCGAACTTGCCGTCCTCGCCCTTGTGCTCGTCGGCATCGTCCGGCGCGTCGCGCTTGCGGGTGATGTTGGGCCAGCTAGCCGAAAAGGTGGTGTTCAGCTCCATCCACTTTTCCAGCCCGCTCTCGGTATCGGGCAGGATCGCCTCGGCCGGGCATTCCGGCTCGCACACGCCGCAATCGATGCACTCGCTCGGGTTGATGACGAGCATGTTGTCGCCCTCGTAGAAGCAGTCGACCGGACAGACTTCCACGCAATCCATATACTTGCAACGGATGCAGGCATCGGTGACGACGTAGGTCATGGGGCAAGCTCCTGAAGGTGGTCGCCTGCTAGGTCGGCCTGTCCGGCACGTCAATATCGTCGGCCGGGTGAAAAGCATTCTCATCCCCCCGCAAGGCAGTGACGGACGGCATCGCCGGGGCGAGATCGGTATAGCACAGCCGCGCTTCGCCAGCAGGCCCGCGCCGCGCCGGCAGCGCCTCCACCCGGATCACCCGGACCCGGTCGTGGAGCGCGAAGGTGAGGACGTTGCCGATCCGCACCGCGGTGTGCGCTCGGGCGATGGGGCGGCCGTCGATCCGCATGTGTCCCGCCTCGGCGGTGGCCTGCGCGTAGCTCCGCGTCTTGGCGAGACGCGTGAACCAGAGGAACTTGTCGATCCTGAGGCCGACCTCAGCCATTGCCCACCCCGCGTGCCAGCACCGCAAACGCATTCTCGCGCACCGGCCGCACGGGCGGGTGCACCCGCTCGGGCCGGGGCGCGCCGCGCCACACCCAGCGCGCCCGCTCCGCCTCCGGCTCGGCCGGGCGGAAACCGAGCGCGAGCATCAGTTGCGCGAAGCTGGCCGGCCGCAGCCCCAGCGAGGTCGCCAGCGCCGGGTCAGGCGCGAACGGCACCCGCCCGCCCTTCGCCTGCCCGCGCGTATCGTGTGCGATCCGCGCCAGCCGCTCGACCAGATCGACACGTAGCATCTGCCCGCCGAGCGGTCGGAAACCCGCGAAGGCGAAGGCGTGATAGCCATCGCGATCGTCGGGCGTGGTCACCACCACCGCGCCTGCCGGCGGCGGCACGCGCATCACCCCGTCGTGATAGGCGGCCGCCAGCGCCAGCCGCCAGCGCACCGGCTCGGGCCGCAGCAGCGCCGGCACGTAGATGTCGAGCGTGCCCAGCTTGATCCCCAGCTTCGCCGCCGCCGGCCGCAGCGGGCGATCGACCGCCGCCACCACCGCCTCCACCGGCGCGCGGGCCAGCACGCCGCCCGCATCCGCCAGCGGCGCACACAGGGCGCGCAACGCCCCCGGCTGCGCCGCATCCTGCGCCGCCGCCGCCAGCGTCACCAGCGCCGGCAACTGGCGCGCGATCTCGTCCGCCAGCCACCGCTCCAGCCGGGCCGTCACCGCCTTGCGATCGTCGGGCGTCAGGCTGTCGAGCGCCTTGTACGGCAGCAGCCGGGGCGTCAGCATCGTCCGCCCCCGGCCCAGCCGCGCCACGATATGCCCGCGCCAGAACACCGCGACCGGCCGCCCCGGGTCGGTCGCCAGCGTGAAGCCGCCGTCGCCCTCCGCCACCAGTGCCTTCGCCCGGCCGGCCAGCACGCCGCCCAGCCGCCGCTCGGCCGCCGCCAGCAGCCGCTTCATGTCCCCCACCTTCGTGGTGGGGTCGACACGGAAGCGGAACCCGTCGAGATGGCCGATCGGCTCGCCATCCACCGCCACCACGCCGTCCCCCGCCACCGTCACCGGCAGCGCGTCCATCCCGCGCGCACCCAGATCGCGCATCAGCACGGCGGTCCGCCGGTCGACGAACCGCTGGGTCAGCCGCTGATGCAGCGCGTCGGACAGGCGCTCCTCGATCTCGCGCGTGCGCTCGGCCCATTTCTCCGGCTCGGCCAGCCAGTCCGGCCGATGGGCGATATAGGCCCACGTCCGCACCCCCGCGATGCGATCGGCGATCGTCTCCACGTCGCCGCCCGTCTGGTCGAGCCGTTGCAGCTCGTCGGCGAACCACTGCACCGGCAGATGCCCGCTGCCCTCGCTCAGGTGCCGATACACCCGCCCGACGAGGCGCGAGTGCGGCTCCACCCCGGTCTTGCGGAAATCGGGCAGGCCGCACGCCGCCCAGAGCCGGGCGACGGCGCGCGCGCCCTTCGCCCGCTCGCGCACCCAGCCCTCGTCGGCCAGCCGGCGCAGCACAGCCAGGTCGATCGCCTCGGGAGCAGCGCGCAACTGCGGCCGGTCGGGCTTGCGCTCCAGCGAGACGAGCAGCGCATCGAGGCTGCTGCGGTCCGGCTCGCCCTCGCGCCAGTACAGGTGGTCGAGCGGGGCGAAGCGATGCTCCTCGATCGCCGCCACCTCCTCGTCGTCGAAGCCGCCGGTCGCGCCCTCAACGCTCAGCGTGCCGAAGGTGCCGTCGCGCTGGTGGCGCCCGGCGCGGCCGGCGATCTGCGCCATCTCGGGCACCGTCAGCCGGCGGGTGCGGCGGCCGTCGAACTTGCGCAGCGACGCGAAGGCGACATGCGAGACATCCATGTTTAGCCCCATGCCGATCGCATCGGTGGCGACGAGATAGTCCACCTCGCCCGCCTGGAACATTGCCACCTGCGCGTTGCGCGTGCGGGGGGAAAGCGCGCCCATGACCACCGCCGCCCCGCCGCGCAACCGCCGCAGCATCTCGGCCACCGCATACACCTCCTCGGCGGAGAAGGCGACGATCGCCGAGCGCGGCGGCAGGCGCGACAGCTTGGCGGCACCCGCATAGCTGAGCGTGGAGAAGCGCGGCCGGTTGATGATCTCGATCCCCGGGATCAGCGCCTTCAGCAGCGGGCGCAGCGATTCCGAGCCGAGGATCATCGTCTCGTCGCGCCCGCGCGCGCGCAACAGGCGGTCGGTGAACACATGGCCGCGATTGGGGTCCGCCCCCAACTGCGCCTCGTCCAGCGCCACAAAGGCGAGGTCACGCTCCAGCGGCATCGATTCGGCGGTGCAGAGGAACCAGCGCGCCTGCGGGGGCAGGATCTTCTCCTCGCCGGTGATGAGCGCGACCGAGGCGGCGCCCTTGATCGCCACCACCCGCTCGTACACCTCGCGTGCCAGCAGGCGCAGCGGAAAGCCGATCATGCCGGACGAATGGCCGCACATCCGCTCGATCGCCAGATGGGTCTTGCCCGTATTGGTCGGGCCGAGGACGGCGACGACCGGGCTGGCAAAGCGCGACATGCCCGCAACATCGGGCGGCCTGCGGGCAAACACAAGGGGCTGCCGTCGATGGACGCAGGTTCCACGGCCCGCCCCGTTCCAACCGCGCTTCATCGCGGCGGGGATGTGCGACACCACCGCTTAATTTGACTTTAACCGCGTGGCTGCACAATCCCGCTTCGGGCCGCGCGCGATGCGCGGAATGGATTTCGGGGGGCTGCGGCCTTTGTACCTACGCGACGACACGGGGTTTACCGCAGGCGGCGGCGGTGCGGCGACGCTCGGCTTCGGGCAGGCGCGACCGGTGGACGTGCGAGCGGTACGCCGCGCGCCCGTCCTGGGCTGGCGGCAGCGGATCGCCGATTTCGATCCGGTCGTCGACCTGGGCGCGCGAATCGGCAGTGGCGAGTGGTGGCGCGGCCTCGCCACCTGCACGTTGCTGTGCGGCGGCGCGATCGCCACCGCCCCCGGCCTTACCCCCCTGCCCGGCGCCACGCCGCCGGCATTGTCCGCCGCGCAATGGCGGGAGGCGCGTGCGCTGGGCTTCGCGCCGCTCGCGCTGGGCGGCGATACCGGGCGGCGGATGGCGGCGACCGACGCGGTGGAGCCGCTGGTCGATACCCCCGAACGCCCCACGATCGACCTGACCGCCACGCTGGGCCGGGGCGACGGTTTCGCCCGCGTGCTGGAACGCGCCGGGGTCGCCGCGGGCGAGGCGCAGGCGGTGGCGGCACGGGTGGCCGCTGTCGTGCCGCTCGGCGCGATCCGGCCGGGCACCCGGCTCGATCTCACGCTCGGCCGCCGTGCCAGCCGCGCGCAGCCCCGCCCGCTCGATGCGCTCGCCTTCCGTGCGCGTCTCGACCTGAAACTGGCGATCGAGCGGATCGGCGGTGCGCTGGTTCTGCGCCCCACGCCGATCGCGGTCGACGATACGCCGCTGCGCATCACCGGGCGCGTCGGATCGAGCCTCTATGCCGCCGCCCGCGCCGCCGGCGCCCCGGCCCCCGCCGTCGCCGGCTATATCCGCGCGCTCTCGGCCCGCCTGTCGATCGGGCGCGACGTGCGGGCGAACGATCGCTTCGACCTGATCGTGGCGCAGCGCCGCGCCGCCACCGGCGAGGTGGAGACGGGCGACCTGCTCTATGCGGGGCTGGATCAGGGCAGCCGCCGGACGCGCCTGCTGAAATGGACCGTCGGCGGGCAGAGCCAGTTCTTCGAGGCCTCCGGCGTGGGCGAGCGGCGCGGCGCGATGACGCAGCCGGTGGTCGGCCACCTCACCTCCGGTTTCGGGATGCGCCGCCATCCGCTGCTCGGTTTCTCGCGCTTCCATCGCGGGGTGGATTTCGGCGCGGCCTACGGCTCGCCGATCGTCGCGGCGACGGGGGGGACGGTCAGCTACTCGGGGTGGCACGGCGGGCACGGCAACTACGTGATGATCCAGCACGGCGGAGGCATCGCCACCGCCTACGGCCATATGAGCCGCATCGTGGCGCGGGCGGGCACGCGCGTGGCGCAGGGCCAGCTGATCGGCTACGTCGGCTCGACCGGCCTCTCGACCGGGCCGCACCTGCATTACGAGGTGTATCGCAACGGCGTGGCGATCAACCCCACGAGCATCCGCTTCACCACGACGTCGCAACTCGCCGGCCGTGACCTTGCCGCCTTCCGCGCAACGCTGGCACGGTTGCTCGCGGTGCGGCCGGGGGCATCGGCGCAAGGGGGGCAG
>NZ_VNIM01000137.1 GCF_007785815.1 Alterirhizorhabdus solaris
GTGGTGGCGATCCTGGGCGCACGCCACGGCCGCAGCGCGCGCACGACAGCTTTTCTTTCGGTACTCCGTCAATCGCTGGCGCCCGTGCCGTGGCGACTTTCCGTCACTTGAGCCATGGACTTTCCTAGCCAATATATGAGCGAGCAGTTCCAGCGGTTGATGGCCGACAATGGCGTCACCTGCTCGATGAGCCGGTCGGGCAAAGTCTGGGACAACGCGGCGATGGAGAGCTTCTTCTCGTCGATGAAGACCGAACGGATCGGCCGGAAGACATATCGAACGCGCAATCACGCGAAGGCAGACGTGTTCGATTACATCGAGCGCTTCTACAACCCGACACGCCGGCACTCGACCTTGGGATACCTCAGCCCCATGGACTTCGAGAAGCAGGCTCATGTAGCCAAACTTGGTGTCCATGGGACCGGCAGCAGCTCAGCCTTCCTATTATTCCATGATCGCCGCTAGCCGGAGAATGGACGTCGTAGTTGATCACCTCGATAGAGCCGGCTAGGCATGCTGGCCGTTCTAACTTCGCGCAACGGCGCAATCCGAACAACATAAACAACAAGGGTCGCATATGTCCGAGAACGACAACACCGCTGCCGAGTTTCTCAGCCTTACCACCGACATTGTTGCCGCGCACGTGGGCAACAACCGCGTGGGGACAGACGAACTACCACAGCTCATCGCCGCCGTGCACGATGCATTGGCCGGGCTGGGTGCTCCCACAGCGCCCGAGCCCGCTAAGCAGGAGCCGGCGGTATCGGTGCGCGCCTCGGTAAAGGCGGATTACATCGTCTGTCTAGAGGATGGCAAGAAGCTGAAAATGCTTAAACGTTATCTGCGCACCAACTACGACATGAGCCCCGACGATTACCGCCACAAATGGGGTCTTCCCAGCGATTACCCGATGGTGGCGCCGAACTATGCAGAAAAGCGCCGCACACTGGCGCATTCTATAGGACTTGGCCGTAAGCCAGCCGCTCAGGCGCCGGTGGCGGACGAGGCCGAGGTGCCGGCCGAGGAGCTTACTCAGGCGGAAGCCCCCGCCGAAAAGCCACGCCGCGGGCGGCCGCCAAAGAGTGAAGCTGCTGCGTCCGCAAAGCCGCCCGCGCGAAAAGCTGGGCCCAAAAAGCTGAAGGGCGCCGAGGCGTTTGCCAAGGTGCACGGCGAGCCAAACTAAGTTGACAGAGTAAGGCAGGCCGCCGTCATTCGGCAATTGATCGAGGTCCAGGAACGACTGGCCGTAGTGCGGCGATCGTACCCGTCCAGCAGGCCGACAGTAGGACGAAGACGATGACTGCTGCGGAGGGCCGGTGACATCCCGGTAGAGGTGGCCGCCCCACGGCGGCTACCCGAGCCGGCACTACTCCGCTTCTTCGATGTCCGCATCCACGCTGTCGGCAAATTCCTGCGCCGCGTCGCGATCTTCTTCGCTGACGAAGGCTTGGTCCACCTCGGGTGCCGTACCCAGCATATACATGAGGCACCACAGACCGAAGCGTCGCTCCTCGTCTTTTTCCATCCCAAACTGGAGCCGTAGACGGGTCGTGCCCGCCACCAAGGCATCGGCCGAAAGCCCTTCGAGATCAACGGTACCGAAGAAGCGCATGAGGAGCTGGTCAAAATCCATCGATCACCCTTAGCACGCCGACGCGTGGATGAACCACTATCTACGAGGGCGGGACACGCAGCGAGGCGGCGCGGATCGGTGGTGTCACGCTCCAGATCGTGCGGGATTGGGTTGTGCGGTTCAACGCCGACGGGCCCGCCGGACTAGTCGATCGCAAGCCGCCGGGTTGTTGCCCGACCCTGAGGCCTGTATCGCCGAAGTCATCGCCAAGGTCGCCGACGACTGGCCTGCCAGCCGCTGGGACGAGCTCTTGCCGTGGAACTGGGCCTGCGAACCTGGCAAGCTGGCGACATGAGCGCCGAGACCATTGCCCGCCTGCATATCGTCCTGAGCGGCATCGAACCCGTGATCTGGCGTCGGGTCGACGTGCCGGTCACTGCCAGCCTCAAGATGCTTCACGACATCGTCCAGACCGCGATGGGCTGGGAGAACTATCATCTCTGGCACTTCGAGGCCGGCGGCCTGCGCCACGGCTTGCTGAACCCGATGTGGCCCGACAGCGGCATGGCAGCCGCCACGAATGTGAAGCTCGCCGCCCTCCGCGACCGGGGAATACGCGAACTCCTCTACACCTACGACAACCTATCCATCGCCAGACGCTCTATTGCTGTGTGGTCAAGCACCGTTCCATCGGCTCGGACAATCGAGCATCTAGCAGCAAAATCCGGTGAACCTTCGTCAATGTAATCCACCAAGGCGCCAAGTTGACCTTCCGTGGGGCTTACTCCTCCCCGGCGGCCGGACACACGCAACTCGCACAGCTCTTCCCAACGAACATCCACCACAACCTATTGTCCATCTTGAAGTAGGAGTTGCCATACCGGCTGATTATGATGAGCGACAGATGTGTTCCTTCCCGATTGAAAACGGCAATCAAAAAGGTCGGCGCCACCTCGCAACGAAGGGTCAGATGAGAGCGCGAGAGCGTTCTCAAACCCCTTTAGTACGTGAAAAATGCAGAGGCGCGTCACGAACCGGTATGAAGCAACCATGAGCTCAGTGCCGGCTTGCAGAAGTGGCGGGCAAAGCGCGCTACTGGCATAGCGAGCCGGAACATCGAAGCGCCGGTACCGACAAGGGAGACGCTAAAATGGACGGCACCAGCATGTCACGGCGTCGGTTCCTCGATCTGGGGCGTGATGCCTCCGCCTTCACGCTCGTCGCGGCTGCCGCCCCCGCCGCCGTGTTCGCGCAGACGAACGGGCGCGGAAAGCGAAGCATGTCGCCGACCGCCGCCAGCGCGGTGCATGGTTTGAGCGTGAGCGTGGGCGCGGGCCTGCGTTCCGAAACCTGGTTGAACGGCATCCTGCTCGCGCGGACCGAGGCAGGCGAGATCGGCGCACAATCGCTCGCAATCCAGCACGACATGCTGCCGGGCGGGAATCGGGCCGAATTGCGGGTCGCGTTAGCTGGCATGAATTTGGAACAACCCCCTGCGCCAATATCGGGCTCACTGCCGGCCGCCGCCAACGCTCGACTGCTGCTGCAAATGGACGAGCCGCACCGCGCCGGCGACACCCTGGATATCACCACCCGTGATGTCGATCAGGTACTCTGGCCTCCGGCGGATGAGGATGGTCCGGTATCGTTGCCCCATCGCCTTACCTTGACGTTCGCGCCGTTATTCCCAGTCGTAGCACCGCCCTGGGCGGAAGCCACGCGCGTTTTGCCCGAAGGCATCGCTGAGGCGGTTTATGCCCGCATGGCCGAACTCACTGCGATGCTGCGCAACGGCGACCTTGAGGCCTATGAGAATGCCGGGGCGGTACGCCGCGAGCACATGGCGCGTAGTTACCCGCTTGGTCCCAACGCGGAGGCCGCACGGGCGCAGGATCTCCAGCTGCTCAAGATGATGCACTCCGAGCCAGGCTTCACCGCCACGCTCCTGCCAAGCAACGAGGCGCGCTACCGAACGATGGCAGGCGGCCGCCTGATGGAATGGACCAACGCTGCCGGTGAGGGAGCCCTGACTATCGCCAGCCGCGGCGTGCGACCGAGCCCGGTCAACATGCAGTTCAGCCTGGTTGGCGGCAATCTCGTGATGACCCGCTGAAGGGCCTCAATCCGGCACAGCATCCGTGCCAGGGTTCCTCGCGTTTATCCGTGTCCGCTACCAGGATCACGGCAGGCGAGCTCGCCAGCTTGCCTCGATCTTACTATCGGAGTTGGATACATAGTCAGCCGTAAGGTTGCACGAAGCGCCTGTCTGGATGCGCCCTAGGCGAAGTTTCCACCCGTCGAAATCGACCATGCCGTTGCTGAATAGCTGAGAGTTGCCGGGCATATCGGCAACTGGCACCGGGCCAAACTCTGCTTCATTGCGCTTGACGAGAGCCATGAAGGCAGAACGACATGCGGGACCTTGGGCCGCGAGCCTCGTGCGCAGCATCACTGCGACGACGCGGCCGCCGTGCGTTCCGACCTGGATCAGCGTGTTGGTATCGAGCCTGCCGACGTAAACATCCTCCCACGGCGTCATCACGGCCATTCGGTCCAACCTGCTGTCCGCCATGTCGTTGAGCGGATGATCCGCAGATGTGGGTAGAAACACCACATCCCCAGCGATGCTGTTTAAAACCCGTTTGGCCTCAGCCTGGGTCATCTCCAGGCGAACCGGGCCGTAGCCGCCAAGCCGCGGGGAGACCGGCAACGCCTGGCCTGTCATCGCACCTGGGCTTCCCGTCGCCAGCAGAGCCTGCTCCCTGGCACCGAGCAGAAGCGCTACGCCCGCCCAAAAAGCCCTTCGGTTCATAGTCCGTCCTAACTCGCCCTGCTTCTAATGCTTGCCCAATTTCAGTCCGAACAGGAGCGACGCCACATACGCCCATGAGAGAATGCCGAGAACAATAATGACAATCGATCCGCTTCGGCCGATCCTGCCGAACAACGCGAAGAACAGCCAGACCACGTAGGTCACGATTGTCCAAACGCCCGCAAGGATCGCCAGTCCTACGATCAGGGCAAGCACACGAATTGCCATCGGAGCCTGCATTGACATGTCTCCCCGAGCCGGATGCGTCTACGGTGGTGGCGGTATGCATGACCTTGCAGCGCCTACCAAGCCTGATACAACAGGCCAGCTATGACCA
This sequence comes from Alterirhizorhabdus solaris, assembly GCF_007785815.1. Classification (GTDB taxonomy): domain Bacteria; phylum Pseudomonadota; class Alphaproteobacteria; order Sphingomonadales; family Sphingomonadaceae; genus Alterirhizorhabdus; species Alterirhizorhabdus solaris. The sequence continues at coordinate 4,723 of NZ_VNIM01000137.1, forward strand.
TCGGCATCAACGATACAGCGTTTGCGGTGATTGATTATAAACAGCCGTCGTGTTTCTGGTTCGATCGCTGCCCTTGCACAATTCCAGCATCATTCGGTGCTAAAGTATTGATCGGAGCGGCTGACACTTTCCCACTAACGAACGTGACGCGGGATAGCCGGGCGGAACAGGGATCTTCCGATGCTTGCCGATGACCCGTTTTCCCGAACCCTGTTCCCGATTGTACTTTCCGAACTGAAGAAATTACATACCCATCAGCGAGTTCAGTGAAATATTTGGCGGGCTAGACCCACAGTCAGCTGGCCAAAGCCTGACAGTCCGCACCTAGAAGCGGACAACCGTTCATGTAGACTGCTTGAGCGTGCGATCGTCAGTTCGTGCGATTGTGAGCAAGTGGATGACATTCGCGTTGCGGTGGGCGGGCATCTTCAACGCTGCGATCCTACTTGCTTGCGGGACTGTAGCTCACGCCGCCAAGCTCGAGCAGCTGCCATGGGCCGTCCCGTCCGATGTTGTGGTCGAAAACCGCGAGCTTGTAGTTGAGAGTCATGGCGCGCGCCTCGCCAGAGCGCATCCGAACTTCGACCATCCATTCAGCTGAAACGCGCAGCATCGCACATGATAACGCCCTCGATCCTGTCGAGGCCCGCTTGCGATCACACGCGCATTGCCGCCACGAACGCCTGGAAGGCGGCAGTCGGTTGACGTCGGCTGGGATAGTAGAGGTGGTTGGGCGCTAGTATGGGTGCCCAGCCGGCCAGCACTTCGACCAGCGTACCGTCGGCCAGTTGCAGCGCGGCATGTGGTAACGGCAGGCAAGCCACCCCCATCCCTACCACTGCGGCGTCGCGCATAACGTCGATATCATTGGTGATGAAGTCGCCGCGGACTGCACGTTCCACCGTCCGGCCATCCCGCTCGAATTCCCAGCGGTGTACGACGCCAGAGGACGTGTATCGGTAACACAGGCACCGATGCGTGACGAGGTCATCGGGATCGACGGGAGCCGGGTGATCGGCGAGGTAGGCCGGGGCGGCAACGAAGACGAGCGGCACCGGCGCGCTGATCCGGACTGATATCATGTCGGCCTGCAGCGTTTGCTCATGCCGGACGCCGCAATCGAAGCGGTCGGCGACGATGTCGACGAAGCCGTCATCGACCACCAGTTCGACGGCGATGTCGGGATAGGCGCGCGCAAACTCGGCGAGCCGCGGCAGGATGGCGTAGATGGCCGCAACCCGGTGCGCGCTGACCCGGATACGCCCTGCCGGCCGTTCGCGGGCGTTGTCCAGGTCGGCCAGCGCGCTCGCGACCGAGGCGATCGCGGGCCGCAACCGCGCCAGTAGTTCCTCGCCGGCGGGCGTCGGCGCCAGCGAGCGGGTGGTACGATCGAGCAACCGAACACCCAGTTTCGTCTCAAGTGATCGCATTGCATGGCTTAAGGCGGAGGCGGACAACCCAAGCCGCGTCGCCGCCCGTGCGAAGCTGCCAGCCTCGACGATCGTTTCGAAAACCGCGAGACCGGACCAGAGATCACGATCCATTCCTGAACATCCTTCAGCAACCCATGCGCCGCAGATGACCTAATCCTGATGCCGTCCTGCGTCCATCTGGAGGCCACAGAACGCAGGATGCTATCATGAAACTCGACACCTATCGCCCGCTCGGCCGCTCCGGCCTTCTCGTCAGCCCGCTGGCACTCGGTACGATGACCTTCGGGACGCCGCGATGGGGGCTGGACGAGAGCGGCAGCCGCGCAGTGTTCGATCGATACACCGATCTCGGGGGCAATTTCATTGACAGCGCCGACGTCTATGCCGGCGGGCGATCAGAAGAGATGGTCGGCAAGTTCGTCGCCACGCAGTCGTCGCGCGATCGGGTGATCATCGCGACGAAATCCGGGTTTGCGACCGGCCGCGGCTATCATGCAGGCGGCAATGGCGCGCGCCACATCTTGGCGTCCGTTGAAGGGTCGCTCCGCCGACTCCGGACGGACTTCATCGACCTGTATTGGGTACATGTCTGGGACGGCATCACGCCGCCCGAAGAACTGCTGCGGACGATGACCGCGCTCGTCGCGGCGGGCAAGATCCGCTACTGGGGCATATCCAACACCCCGGCCTGGTACGTCGCCGAACTCGCGACGCTGGCGCGGGTCCAGGGCGATCCGGCGCCGATCAGCCTACAATATTTCTATTCGCTGGTCGAACGCGGGGTCGAAGCCGAGCACCTGCCGCTCGCGCGATCGGCAGGCATGGGTCTCGTGCCCTGGAGCCCCCTCGCCTATGGCCTGCTCACCGGCAAATACGACCGCGCGACCGTCGAGGCGGGTACGAAGCGCGCGGGCGGCGTCCCCAACCAAGCCGGGCAGGACGACGCGGCGCGGCCCGCCAACGACAAGCGGCTCGATGGCGACAATCCGTTCGGCGACACGCTGTTCACCGAGCGCAACTGGCAGATCCTCGACGAACTGAAACGCGTCGCCGCGGAGATAGGCGAGACGCCAGCACGCGTCGCGCTGTCCTGGGTGGTCGGGCAGCCTGGCGTCACATCGACGTTGATGGGCGTGAGCCGGGCGGAGCAGGTGACCGACAATGCCGCCGCACTTGGCCTTACCCTGCCACCCGATCCCCGTGCTGCGCTCGATGCGGTGAGCGGTGGCAACCTGCCGTTTCTCTACGGCCTGTTCGCCCCTGCCGTGCGCAACCAGGTCGTCTTCGGCGGCGGAGACGTTCGAAGCTGAACCGTCATCCTGGAGCCGCTCGCCCGAGAAGAAATCTACGCGTGGTCGGCTCCAATCGACAAACTCCGCGTTTGAAGCTGTCCGGTCGGCAGTAAGTTCGTTTGCTGCACGCCGGCACGGGGATAGTCATGCGGATCGGAATCATCGGGGCGGGAATGGCGGGCCTGTCCTGCGCGCAGGCGCTTCGTCATCAGGGTCACGATGTCATCGTGTTCGACAAGGGGCGCGGGCCGGGTGGCCGCATGTCGACCCGCCGCATCGATACCCCGCTGGGTGAAGCCGCGTTCGATCACGGCGCGCAATATCTGACGGCACGCGACCCCGCGTTCGTCGCGCAGGTCGAGCGCTGGGCGCAAGACGGCCACGTCGCGCGCTGGTCGCCCGCCGGCTCGGATGCGTGGGCCGGGACGCCGGCGATGAACGCGCCCATCCGCGCGATGGCGAGCGACGGCGACGTCCGTTGGAATACGGCCATCGACACCCTGTTCCATGACCGCGAATGGCGGATCGGTGACGAACGGTTCGATGCGGCGATCGTCGCTGTACCGGCGGAACAGGTCGCGCCCTTGGTCGCCGCCCACGATGCCGCGCTAGCCGATGCAGCGCGCTCTGCGGTCTCCGATCCGTGCTGGACCGTCATGGCAGCATTCGACGGTCCCGTACCGATCGATGGCGATCGGCTCACGGATATCGGCATCATCGAATCCGCTGTCCGAAACTCGGCCAAGCCAGGGCGGACCGGACCGGAGGCTTGGGTGCTGCAAGCCAGCGCCGAATGGTCGCGCGCGCATCTCGAAGATGATCTGGACATGGTCGAACGCACGCTTCTTGCGGCGTTCGCGGACCACAGTGGCGTCGGGTCGCCTGCCGTCATCGCTACCAGCGTTCACCGCTGGCGGTATGCGAAGGTCGACGCGTTACACCGAGGTGCAATCTGGAACACGGATATCCAGCTTGGCGCCTGCGGCGACTGGCTTCTCGGACCGCGGATTGAAGCCGCTTGGCTTTCAGGGCAGCGACTTGCAGCGTTCCTGAGACCAACAGATTGGATTGTCTCCGAACAGAAGCTCTTACGCTGAGACCCAACTGCGGACATTCACAGCCTCTCGCCCGCTTCTCGAAAGCGGACGCCCATTCAGGGACCCGGCGCGGCCGATTCTAGGCTGGAAACGGACTGGTAGCTTCTAACCGCTCAGATGCGGGAAGCGGACATTAGCATTACAGTTGCGATTCTGCCATGAGGTGAGCCCGGCGGGCGGCGGCTTGATGCGCTCTGCGCCAGCATGACCATGCGATGATGTAGGCGGGTAGGATACGACGCTGGGCAAGTCTGTTCGCGATGCGGCGGACTTCCTGGATGGACCAGCGGATCAGATCCGGATGGTCTTCGTCCGCGGTCTTTTTGGGGGCGTCACGTCGTTGGCGCGGTATCG
>NZ_VNIM01000138.1 GCF_007785815.1 Alterirhizorhabdus solaris
GCCCTGGCGACGGAGGCACCGGACGCCACCGCCAGGGCAGTGCGGGCGCCATCGCCGCCATGCCACCCCGCGTTCCGCTGCCGACCGCCGCCGTGCTCCTTGGGCGGACGATGCGATGATGCCTGACCGGTTTCACGCCAATACTCTATCGAAAAGATAGAGAAACGCGATGGCGGTTTCTGTTTAGCGTCTGAAAGGCGGTGTTGGCCGGGCGACCGCCGATCGTCGCGCGGCGCCTCATGAGAGGTGGAACCCGGATTTCCACTTTCATCCCCGAGCGAAGTCGCGGGGCGGACCGCGCACGTGACCCTCCGTATCTCGGTGTCGCTCGACACGGGAGCGCGCACGGCTGGGCCATCCCGTCCCGAAAGGACAGGTGTCAGCGTCGGAGCTTGGTCGGCCTCTCAGGCGGCCGCCCGTGCCCCGCGCGCGGCGGTGTAGCGGTTGGCCGGTTCGTGCAGCCCCAGATTGTCGCGGAAGGTGGTGCCCTCATAGTCGGTGCGGAACAGCCCGCGCGCCTGCAGGATCGGGATCACCTTCTCCACGAACAGGTCGAGCTGGCCGGGCAGCGGCTCGAACACCACGAAGCCGTCGGCGGCCTCCTGCTCGAACCAGCGCTGCAGGGTGTCGGCCACAGTCTCGGGTGATCCCACGAAAGCGCCGCGCGGGGTGGCCAGCCGCTCCACCACTTGTCGCAGCGTCAGGTTTTCGGCGCGCACCTCGGCGAGGATCCGGTTGGAGGCGCTTTGCTGGCTGTTGCGCCCGATATGGGCCACATCGGGAAACGGCCCGTCGAGATCATAGTGCCGGAAGTCATGGTCGTTGAATGTGCGCGACAGCATGCCGAACCCCGTTTCCAGCGACTCAAGCGCGGCAAGCTCGCGATATTTCTCCTCGGCGGCCGCGTCCGTGTCGCCGATGATCGGCGTGATGCCGGGCAACACCAGCACCTGATCGGCATCGCGGCCGAAGCCGGCGGCGCGCGCCTTCACGTCGGCATAATAGTCCACCCCGTCCTGAAGGGTGGGGGCGTGGGTGAAGATCGCATCGGCGCGGCGCGCGGCGAAGCTGCGGCCGTCCTCCGAGGCGCCGGCCTGGAAGATCACCGGCTGGCCCTGCGGCGTGCGCTTGATGTTGAGCGGACCGCGCACCTGGAAATGCTCGCCCGCATGATCCAGCCGGTGCAGCTTTGCCGGATCGACGAATTGCCCGCTCGCCTTGTCGGCCACGTGCGCGCCATCCTCCCAGCTGTCCCACAGGCCCTGCACGACATCGAGATATTCGGCGGCGATGCGGTAGCGCACGTCGTGGGCGGGATGCTCGGCCTTGCTGAAGTTGGCGGCGGTATCGCCGAGCCACGATGTCACCACGTTCCACCCGGCGCGGCCATCGCTGATGTGATCGAGCGAGGCGAACTGGCGGGCGACGTTGAACGGCTCAGAATAGCTCACCGTCAGCGTGGCGACGAGGCCGATGCGGGACGTGGCGCCGGCCAGCGCGGACAGGATCGTGATCGGCTCGAACCGGTTGAGATAGTGCGGGCTGGACTTCTCGTTGATCGAAAGGCTGTCCGCCACGAACAGGAAGTCGAAGCGGCCGCGTTCGGCCAGTTGCGCCTGCCGTTTGTACTCGGCGAAGCTGGTGCTGGCGTTCACGTCGCGATCCGGGTGGCGCCAGTCGTTCCAGGTGCGGCCTACGCCGTGGAGGATGAAGCCGAGCTTGAGGTGAGGCGAACGGGCCATGTTGAAATCTCCGGACGGGGAATGTCGCCCGAATACGGCCGCCGCCGTGCCGCGACGAACGGGTATTCCTCAACTGACCGATGACGAATACCAATGCCGCGCGATCGATGAGCGACGCAGATCGGTCGTCCGCGCAATCCTCGACTGTCGTTTCGCTCGCCACGCCCTACATGGGTGGCCCGCCCCCGCCGGAGAGACGCCATGATCGACCTGCATTACTGGACCACGCCGAACGGCCACAAGATCTCGATCTTCCTCGAGGAGACCGGGCTGCCCTATCGCATCCTGCCGGTGAACATCGGCAGGGGTGAGCAGTTCGCCCCCGATTTCCTTGCCATCGCGCCGAACAACCGCATTCCCGCCATCGTCGACCGGGCACCGGCCGACGGCGGGCCAGCGATCCCGCTGTTCGAGTCCGGCGCGATCCTGCTCTACCTCGCCGAAAAAGCCGGGCAGCTGATCCCGGCCGATCCGCGCGGGCGGGCCGAGGTGCTGCAATGGCTGTTCTGGCAGGTGGGCGGGCTGGGGCCGATGGCGGGGCAGGCCGGCCATTTCGCCACCGCCGCGCCCGAGAAGATCCCCTATGCGATCGACCGCTACCGCAAGGAGACCGGCCGGCTCTTCGGCGTGCTGGACAAGCGGCTGGCCGACCGGCCGTGGCTGGCGGGCGAGGCGTACAGCGTCGCCGATATCGCCAGCTACCCGTGGGCGGTGCCGTACGAGCGGTTCGGTCAGGATATCGAGGCGTTTCCGAACGTGAAGCGGTGGCTGGAGACGATCCGCGCCCGCCCGGCGGTGGAACGCGCCTATGCGCTGGCGGAGCGGATCAACCCCGCCGCCCCGGCAGGGGCCGGGCCGAGCGACAAGGAACGGCGCATCCTGTACGGCCAGGCGATCGACAGCCCCACCCACAACCGCGCCGGCTGAACGGCGCAAGTATCGCGTGGCAGGATCTGGCAGCGCGGCGAGACGCCGCCGGCTCCTGCGCGCGGAAGGGCGCCGCCTGCATGAGGACAAACAATATGCGATCCGGCCTTACTCATTAAACTGGAGGCTGGATCGGCCCTACACCGTCATCACCATTCACGCGCCGTTCGCGCCAAGATGAGGTGACTGTCATGTCCACGGCTCCTGCAGAGATATTCGATCGCGATACCGCCGGCGAGATCGTCGTTCGTCCGCTCCAGCCCACGATCGGGGCCGAGATCGAGGGCGTCGATCTGCGCCGTCCGCTCGCGCCGGCACAGCGCGATGCGATCAAGGCGGCGATCCTGAAACACAAGGTGGTGTTCTTCCGCGATCAGCCGCTCGACAACGACCAGCACGCCGCCTTCGCCCGCCAGTTCGGCCCGCTCTACACCCACCCCAGCACCAGGGCGGACGACAAGATCGCGCAGATCCACAGGATCTCCGCGCTGGAGCAGGCCGAATATGAAAAGCGCCGCCGCGACGTGAAGGACGGCGACGGCTATCACAGCGACACGAGCTGGCGCCTGGTGCCGACATGGGGTGCGGTGCTGCGCGCGGTGACCCTGCCCGAGGTGGGCGGCGACACCATCTGGGTCGATGCGAACCTCGCCTACGAAGGCTTGCCGGCCGAGGTGAAGACGCGGCTGGAAGGGCGCCACGTCACGCATGATTTCCGCGCCGCGCTCACCGCCGGCGGGCACGACTATCCGGTCGTCGCCCACCCGATCGTGCGGACCCACCGTGAGACGGGCCAGAAGATCCTGTGGGCGAACCTGACGCAGAAGCCGCAGATCCTCGGCCTCGATCTCGCCGAAAGCCGCGAACTGCTCGACGAGGTGCTGCGCCAGTACAAGCGGCCCGAATTCCAGGTCCGCTTCTCCTGGCGGCCGAACTCGGTCGCCTTCTGGGACAATCGCGCGGCGGTGCATTATGCGGTGCGCAACTACGGAGATTTTCCCCGCCTGCTCGAACGCATCCTGATCGCCGACGAGCCACTCTACGCCGACCTCTGACTCCGTCGGGTTGAAATAAAACGCCGGCCGCGCGATGCGTGGCCGGCGTTATCACGTGGGGAGCGCGAACCATGACGACCCCGGATGCACCGCCGCTGCACATCGGCTTCATCCTGTTTCCCGGTATCACCTTGCTCGACCTGATCGGCCCGTGGGAGGTGCTGACCCGCCTGAACGGGGCCAGCTGTCACCTCGTCGCCGACAGCCTCGATCCGGTCGCCAGCGCGAGCGGCGGCCTCGCCACCGTGCCGACCATCGGCTTCGCCGATTGCCCCGCGCTCGACGTGATCGTGGTGCCGGGCGGGCCGGGGCATCTGGCGGCGATGGAGGATGCGGCGCTGCTTGCCTTCCTCCGGCGGCAGGCGGAGGGCGCGCGGGCGGTCACGGCGGTCTGTACCGGCAGCCTCGTCCTCGCGGCGGCGGGCCTGCTGGAGGGTTATCGCGCCACCAGCCACTGGATGTCGCGCGACCGGCTCGCCGGTTTCGGCGCGACGCCGGTGGATGCGCGCGTGGTGGTGGACCGCGATCGGATCACCGGCGGCGGGGTGACCGCCGGGATCGACTTCGCCCTGCGCCTCGTCACCCTGCTGGAAGGCGAGGAACGCGCGCGGACGATCCAGCTGCAGATCGAATATGCGCCGGAGCCGCCCTACGCCGGCCGGCCGGACGACGCCGATCCGGCGCTCGTGGCCGCCCTGCACGCGGCAATGGCGGGCTATACCGCGAGGATGGCGACGGTCGACGCGCGGGCGGCGGCGCGGCTGGCGCGGGGATGAGGCCGCCGCGCCGGGCGGGCCCGATGGCTCAGGCTGCCTCGCGTACCTTCAATCCGGCCACGGCGGCGAGGATCTCCGGTGCCTCGGTACGGTCCAGCCAGTCGGGGCTGACGGCGACGAAGCGCACCGTGCGATCCCGATCGATCAGGATCACGGCCGGTTGCGGAAACTCGGCGGTGCCGGTGCCGGTCAGCGCGCCGATCCAGCCCGGCGTCGGCTGACCCTCCGGCACCTCGCCGCGCGAGAAGGTGATGCCAAGCGCACGCCCCAGCCGGTTGTCGCGATCGGATGCTACGGTGTAGCCGAGCGCGTGGCGCCGGCGGATCTCGCCGAGGCCCTGTTCGGGCAGGTGCGGGCTGATCGCCACGAGGCGGATGCCGGCCGCGTCCAGCGCCGGCCGCAGCTGGCGGTCGTAATAAGGCAGCGCCAGGTTGCAGGCCGGGCAGCCGGCGAAGCGGAAGAAGACCAGTACCGCCGGCCCGTCCGCCACCAGATCGTCGAGCGACAGCGGGCGGCCCTCGTCGTCGGCCAGCGTGAACGGCGGCAGCGTATCGCCCGCCTGCACTACCGCCGCCGGATCGAAGGCGGCAACGAGCGCGGCGCGTTGCGCGATGTTCTTCGCCAGCTTTTCCGCCTCCCAGCTTTCGAAGCGCTCGGCATGCAGCGCGGCGAAGCGGGCGTTCAGGCTTTCGGGCACGGCGTCGGTCATCGGCTCATCCTCCAGGCGGATCGACCGGCGCGTCGGGCGGGATTGCGCGCGCCACCGATCGGTTGCCCCTGAGCTATCGGGCCGCGCGGCGCGCGACCAACGACATTGCCGCGACCGATACATTGCCGTCGCTCATAGCGGCGGCCACCCACGGAAGGCGCGACAGCCCGCCGTACAAGGCCGGGTAGTACTCCGGGGTGCCTCAGCCTGCGAGACGCACCGTCACCGCGCCCACGCCGTCGATCGTGGCGCACACCTCGTCGCCCGGGCGGATCGGGCCGACGCCGGCGGGGGTGCCGGTGAAGATCAGGTCGCCGCCGCGCAGGGTGACGAAGGTGGAGAGCGTGGCGATGATCTCGTTCACGTCCCAGATCATCTGCGACAGGTCGCCGCGCTGCCGGGTCTCGCCGTTCACGGTAAGCCCGATCGCGCCGGTCGCGGGGGGTGCGCCGGCGACGAGCGGGCCGATCGGCGCGGAATTGTCGAAGCCCTTGGCCATGTCCCAGGGTCGCCCCGCCGTCTTGGCCTCCGCCTGAAGATCGCGACGGGTGAGATCGATGCCGACCGCATAGCCCCAGATCAGCGCCGCCGCCGCCTCGGGCGCGATGTTGGCGCCACCCTCGGCCAGCGCCACCACCAGTTCCACCTCGTGATGCAGGTCGTGCGTGCGCGGGGGGAAGGGCACGGTCGCGTCATCGGCCACCACCGCATCCGCCGGTTTAGCAAAGAAAAACGGAGCGGCGCGCGCCGGATCCCCGCCCATTTCCAGCGCGTGATCGGCATAATTCTGGCCGACGCAGAAGATGCGACGGACCGGAAAACGGTCGTCGCTGTCGGCGATGGCGATGGTGGGGGTGTCGACGTGAGGCAGGGTCATGGCATTCCTTCCGTCGCCCCCTGTGCGCGAGGGGGCGGTGCGGGTGCAACCCGCGTGATGCGGCGGCGGGCCCGGCCGTGCCGATCGGGCGTTGCAATCAGCTGGAAACAAACGAATATCAGCCATTGGGTCGGATGCTCCGACAGGAAGTCGCCGATGCCAGCTCCGATCCCCGTGTCGATCTGCATTCCCGCCCGCAACGAGGCGGCATCGCTGCCGGCGCTGCTGGCGGCGCTGGCGGCGCTCGACACGGCCGGCGCCGATCCCGTCGCCGTCATTTACCTCGACGATTGCAGCGATGGCAGCGAGCGCCTGCTGCACGCGACGGCGCACGACTTTCCATTCCGTCTCGTCATCGGCACGGGCACCGGCGGGGGCGAGGCCAACGCCGGGCGGGCACGGCGCGCGGCGATGGCGGCGGGGCTGGGCCATGCCGGCCAGGACGGCCTGCTGCTCACCACCGATGCCGACAGCCGCCCGCGCGGTGACTGGCTGCAGGCGACCGTGCGCGCCCTTGCCCACGCCGATGTCGCCGCCGGGCGGATCGTGCGCGCGGGCGGGGCGGGCGATGCGCTGCAGGGGCGGATCGAGGCGTATTACGATGCGCTGCACGGCTACCGTCGGACGATCGATCCGGTGCCGTGGGATGGCGGCGGGCACCATTTCTCGGGCGGCGCGAACCTAGCGTTCCGCGCGGCCGCCTATCGCGCGATCGACGGCTTCCGCCCGATCCCCTCGGGCGAGGATGCGACCGCGCTGGACGATGCGGCGCGCGCCGGGCTGCGCGTGCGGCGGGATGCGGCGATGGTGGTGGAAACCTCGTCGCGCCGGCACGGGCGCGCGCCGGGCGGGCTGGCGGCGGCCCTGCGCGGAATCGACGCGGGAGATGTGCCGCATGTGCTCCACCCGCTGTCCGCGGCGTGGCAGTATCGTGCGCACGCGCTGGCTCGCGCCAGTTTCGCCGCGCTCGCCAGCCCGCCGGCGTGCGAGGCGCTGGGGCAGGCGCTCGGGCTGACGGCGGACCATGTCCTCGGTGTCGGCCGGGACTGCCCCAATGCGGAGGCGTTCGCGATGCGGATCGTGCCGGTGGCACCGCATTGCCGGGGGCTGGTGCCGCTGCCGGAGGCGGAGGCGGCGCTGGCGGCGTTGTGCGACACCCGATGCGAGCAGGCGGCATGATCGCGATGGAGGCACTGCTGCGCGCGGCGATCGCGGAGGCCGGTTGGGCGGCGGCGCCGGCCCCCGATCCGGTCTCGTCCGATGCGTACCTGACGCTGCTCCGCACGCTTCATGCGACCGGGGGGCGCGCCCTGCCGCTCGGCCGGCTGCTGGAAGGCCATGTCGATGCGGTGCAGATCGTGCTGCGTTATTCCACCCCGCCGCAGGCCGCGCGGTTGCGGGCGGCGGTGGCGCAGGGCGCGATGCTGGGCGTGTGGAACGCTGCCCTGTCGGACGAGCCGTTGGTCGCGGACGAGGGGCGACTGAACGGCGGCAAGAGCTATGCCTCGGGCGCGGGCGTGCTCACCCATGCGCTGGTGTCCGCCGATACGCCGCACGGATCGCGCCTGCTGTTGCTCGATCTCACGCGCACTCCGCCGGCGATCGACCGCGACTGGTGGCGCACGACCGGCATGGCGCGATCGGAAACGCATCAGGTGCGGTGGTACGATGCGCCCTTCGACGACGACGACCTGATCGGCGCGCCCGGTGATTATGCGCGCGAGCCATGGTTCAGTGGCGGCGCGCTTCGTTTCGTCGCGGTCCATGCCGGGGGGATCGCGGCGCTGTTCGATCATGCCCGCGACCACCTCCTTGCCACGGGCCGCGCTGGCGATCCTTTCCAGGCGGCGCGGCTGGCCGATCTGTTCGCGCTGGCGGATGCGGCGGCGGGGGCGGTGCGACACGTCGCCTGGCGCTGGTATGAGGAGGAGGGCGAGGTGCGGTTGGCGCGGGTCGCCTCGGCGCGGCTGGCGGTAGCCGATCTGGGCGAACGGGCGATCGCGCTGGCGCAGGCGGCGGTGGGGCTGCAGGGGCACTTCCTCTCGCACCCGCTCGCCACGACGCTGACCGACCTTGCCGTTTACCTGCGCCAGCCCGCGCCCGACGCGCAGCGGCTGCGGGTGGGGCGGGCGGTGGCCGATGGCCTGCTGACACCCGCGCTGTGAGGCGGCCGTGGCGATGAGATTGAGGCTGGGTCGGCCATGCACCGCGCTGATCGTGGCGCCGCATCCCGACGACGAGGTGATCGGCGCGGCCGGGCTGATCCGCGCGCTCGTCAACCGGGGCACGCGGGTGCGGGTGCTGGTGGTGAGCGACGGCGCCGCGTCGCATACCGGCAGCCGCCTGTGGCCGCGCCGACGGCTGGTCGCGGCCCGCATGGCGGAGAGC
>NZ_VNIM01000139.1 GCF_007785815.1 Alterirhizorhabdus solaris
GGGCATAAGCGAAACCTCGGGCGATCGGGCGGGGACAGGCGCGATGCCCGGTGCCGCCGATTAGCGTAAGCCGTCGCGCGCCGACAAGGGCTGCGCGGCAGGTACGATGAAAAGGGGCGGCCCGCGCGATGCGGACCGCCCCTTTCGTTCATGCCGAAGCCGTCTGCCGGTCAGTTGCAGTCGGGGTCCGTCGCCGATTGCGCGCTGTCGCAGCGGCCGTCCTTTTCCGCCTTGGCGGTCAGGTCGTCGTTGCCGCTGCCCGTCACCTGCTCGTTGAGCGAAATTCCGGTGGTCAGCGCGTCGCCCCCGTCGAACGTCGTGTAGAAATCGTCGTTGCCGGCGCCCGTCACCGGCTCGTCGATGATGCCGGACAGGCGGAACGGGGTGAAGTCGATCAGCTCGATCAGCGGCGAGTTGAGCTGCTGCACCACGCTGCTGATCGCCCCGGTCAGGCTGTCCTGCCCGTCGATGATCGCGTTGATGACATCCTGCACCGGCTGGCGCGGCGGAGTGAGGACGGGGGACTCGGGATCGGGGTCGGGATCTGGATCCGGATCCGTGATGACCGGATCGAACCGGCAGTTCAGGCCCGAGATCAGGCAACCGTTGGCCGTCGAGCGCGGATCGAGACTGGCCATGCTGCCCTGCGCGGTGCCGGACAGGCGGAGCAGCGGGATCAACGCCGCACCGCTCACCAGTGTGCCGTCCGCCCCCGGCTGGCGGCCGTTCAGCACGATTTCCGCCGGCGTGGTGCCGGTGGTGGCGATCGCGATGCCGCCGGTGCCGGCGGTGATGCCCCGCCGTGCGGTGGGAAGCGTACCTGTCCCGCTGTTCTGGATATACAGCCCGTTGCTCACGCGGAACTCGATCGCATTGGCCTGGAGGAAGCCGGCCTCGCTCGTCGTGCCGTCGTTCGCCCCCAGTCGTTCGTCCTTCGCATCCACGCCGGACAGCCCCTCGATCGCACCGATCGCGGCAGGCGTGGCGACGGTGATCCGCCGCGCGGCCAGCCGCAGCCGCCCGGCCAGCGCATTGCCCGTATCGCGCAGCGCGATCGACCCGCCCGGCGTCACCACCGTGATCCGGTCACCGGCGGTGATCGCGAACAGGTCGGTCTGCGCCGCCGAACTGATCACCGCCGCCCCCTCGACCCGCACCGAACCCGGCGTCTGGATCTCGAACGAGGCGGCGTTGCCCACCAGATTGCCGTCGGCCGCCGCCGATCCGGCGAGCGTGAGGGCCTGCACCGCCACGTCGCCCGCGCCGCTGACCCGGATCGCCTGCGCGCGCGTGCGCCCAAGCACCTGCTGCGACACCGCATAGCCGGCTGCCTCGCCGGTGCCGCCAATTGTCGTGAGGCCGGTGCCGTTGTTGGCGTAGCTGGCCAGTTCGGTCACCGCGCTGCCGACGCGGCCGCTGGTGCCGACGCCGATCGCCTCGGACAGCAGGGCGAGGCGCAAGCCGTCCACCGTCCCGTTCATCACAATGCCCGACGCACCGTTCTCGGCGGCGTTCGCGGTGCCCGCGCGCAGCAGGCCGGCGTTCAGCGTCACGCTGTCGGCCGGGCCGCCCACCCGTGCGCCCGTGGCCGTGCCGGGGGTGGCGACGGTGACATGGCCGAGGCCGATCACCCCGCCTGCATCGACGACGATATCGTCGCCCGAGGCCAGGAAGATCGCCCCGTTCGACCGCACCCGGCTGGCAGCGCCCAGCGACAGGTCTCCGCCTGCCTCGATCCGGACCGAGCGACCGGCGCTGACCGTGCCCGTCACGCTGGTGTTGCCGGCGAGCAGATACGGCGCCGCCGCCCCGCTGCCGGCGGCGAACGGGAAGCCCGCCGCAAGCGTCACGTTGCCGGTCGTCGCCGTTGCCACGGCATCGCGGACCGACAGCGTGCCGGCGGCGCGCGCCTCGATGCCGTCGGTCGCCTGAAGGTCGACGGCGGCGAGGGCGCCGCGAGTCGACTCCAGCATGATCGTGCTGGCCGCGCGGCCTACGCCGATCGAGAGGTCGCCGCTCGCCGAGGCGCTCAGCGCGCCGCCCGCGCGCAGGTCGTCGGCGGTGATCGCGCCGGCGTCGCCCCCGGCGGTCAGGTCGATCGCACCGCCGGCGACGGCGGAGGTGAACGTGATCGCGCTGTTGCCGTTCAGCGCTGTGATGTCGCCTGCCGCCGCCTGCGCACCCACGCGAATATCGCCGCTGCCGTCGCCGATCAGGAAATCGCCGATCGTCTGGGCGACGTTGATGTAGTCGATCGCCCCGGCGGAGGTGGCGGTGCCTACCAGCGTGCCCCGCTGGGACACGACGTAGATGCCGCTGCCCTCGCGGTTGCCATATTGGCCATCGCCCGCATCCGCGCCCGCACCGGTGGTGACGAGGCTGTCCGCCTGCACGCGGCCGAACGCGGCCAGCACGATATCGTCGCCCGCGCGGCCCGAACCCAGCGTGACGCTGCGCGAGAGGGGGCGGGTGTCGCCAACGACATAGCGCGTCACCAGCTCCAGATCGCGTCCGGCGACAACCGTGCCGGCGTCAACCGACGTGCGCCCGGAGGCGAGCACGTCCAGCCCGGCGGTGGCGGTGCCCAGCCGCACGTCGCTGGCGCTGCTGAGCAGGATCGTCCGTCCGGCGGTGACGTCCCGCACGTCCACCCGGCCGAGCGCGGTGACGGTCACGTCGTTGCCGGCGCGCACGTCCAGCGCGGTCACGGTGCGGGCGTCGTCCGGCGTGCCGTTCACCCCGCTGCCGCTGGCAAGCCGGACGTTGCCCGTCGCGGTCGCGCGATCGACCGAGACCGCGCCGCCGCTGCTGGTAAGCGAGACGTCGCCCGCGGTCGCATCCGCCGTCGCGATGCGCAGCGCGCCCAGCGCATTGAGCGCGATGCCGGTGCCGGTCGCGCTGATCGTGCCCGGCGTGGCGATATCGGTGGCGACGCGCACGGTGCCCGCCGCCGCCAGCGTGATATCACCCGCCGCGCGGACGATGTCGCCCGCGATCGCGCCACGCGCCGAGGAGAGCCGCATCGCATCGGTGGAGGCGATCGTGGTGAAGCCGAGCGCATCGCCCGCCGCCACCGTGACCGGACCGGCGGTGACCGCCCCGCGCAGCGTGACCGCGCCGCCGGTGGCGACCGGGGTGACGCCGTCGAGCCGGGCGGGATCGGCATCCTCGCCGAGCAACGCGGCCATCGACGCATTGGCGACGTAGAATCGATCCGTCGTGCTCACCGCGCCGGTGGTGACGGCGTTCGCGGCCAGCAGTACGGCGTTGGCGTCCGTCCTGATATCACCGGCCGTGATGCTGCCGCCGCGCGACAGGATGCCGATATCGCCCGGCGCCGTGGCCGAGCCGATCGCCGCATCGAGCGCGGCGGAGACACCGATCGCCCCGCGATACTCCTCGTCGGTGACAGCGCCGGCGGGGTAGGTGCCGGCCACCAGCGCGCCGGCTGTGATCCCGCCGTCGTTTGACAGAAGCAGCACCGAATCCCCGGCCGAGGCGGCACCGATCGTGATCGCCCCGGCGGCAGTGTAATCGACATCGCCGCGGAAGGCGGTGGACGCCCCCGTCACCCCGATCGTGCCACCCGCGACGATCTCGATCGCCCGGTAGCGTGCATCGGACTCGTCGCTGCCGGAGGTGAGGCTGTCCGCCAGCACCGATCCGCCGGCCGTCACGAAGATGTCGTCGGCCGCGATCGCGGTGCCCAGCCGCACGTCGCCCGGCGCTCGCACGTCGATGCCGCCCGAGCGCGCGGTGAGATCGCCACCAGCGATGCGGGTACCGGCGGTGAGGGCGATCACCGGCGCGGCGAGGCTGTCGAAACGGATGCCGCCGTTGGGCGCGCTGACTTGCAGCGCGGTGCCGGCATCGATCGTGCCGAGCGTGACGGCCAAGGTGCCATCCGGCGCGGCGCCCGTCGCGGCGCGGTCGACTCCGTTAGCGGACAACTCCACGGTGCCTCCCGCCTGCGCGAAGTCGACCCGTAACAGATCACCCGCCGTGGCGGTGATGTTGGTTGCCGCGGTCAGGGATCCGGCGTTCACGGTCTGGCCGCCCAGCACGACATTGCCGCCGAGATCGGCGCCGTCGTTCGTCGTTTCTCCCCGGGCCGTGAGCGAGGTGAGGGTGAGGGTGGTGCCGGCAGTGATCTGCGCGTCGTCCGATGCGGTGACGTCGCCGAGGACGACCGCGCCGTCCGCCTGGACTAAGATATCGCTGCCGTCCTGATCCGCACCAGTGCCGCCCGTCCGCGTCACGATTCTGTCGACGCGTATGTCTCTGTCAGCCAGCACGACAAAATCGCCGGTCGCATCGATGGTGCCGGCAGTCACATCCGTACCGCCAAAGATCTGCACGCCGTTCGGCCGCCCGTCGCTGCCGAGAATCGCCGTGGTCGTGGCCGAGCCGATCCGCACACTGCCGTCCTGCGCGTTCAACGTCGTTCCACCTGCGCTGCTGGTGGACGACAGGTCGATCGAACGGCCGGCCAGCACGTTCATCGTGCCACGCGACACGATCCGGGCCGAAGCGCCGGCCACATCGGAGCGAGCTATGATATTCAGGTTGGTGTCGAAATCCTCCCCGGTCGCCGCCCCTCCGGTCAGGGTGAGGTTGCCCAACAGGTTTACGGCACCCGATTGTGCTTCGAGCCGCAGGCGTCCCGCAGCGGTCTGGCTGATCGGTGCAGTGCCGCGGGTGCCGAGCGAAATGCTGTCCAGCGCTGCGATATTGATCTTGCCTGCCGTTACCGGCCCGGTGATGCGCACGTTGGTCGGCCTCAGACCGGCGCTGCCGCCGATATCCAGCAATCCGCTGAAGTCCCCGTCGTTCGGAAAGAAGCTGGTCATCGAAACCGCGCCGAGACACACATCGCCCTGAAGGCAGGTCGTCAGCCCACCGTTATCGTTCGACTGAGTGACGCCGGCCTGTGGTGCATTCGATACGAACGCCGTCAAAGACCCGGCCTCGATCACGCTGCCCGACGCCTGAATGGCACCGCCGCGCAACGTCAACGGACGGCCTGTTACCGAGATAAGCCCGTCTACCACCACGGCGGCGACATTGCCGGCAGGGGGGGCATAAGCGAGCGACACATTTCCTGCGGAGAGTTCGAGCGCGGCTGGAGAAAAAGCGCCGCCGCCCGGAAAAGGAGTGACGGGCAGCGGATTCAGCGCCGCGCGTACTTCCGCACCCGCCGCGATCCGCACGTCGTCACCCGCGTTCAGCGTGACGCGGTTGGCCGACAGCACTCGTCCGGTGCCGGAGATCGCGATGTCGCGCCCGGCGGTGGCGAGCACCGCGCCCTCGGCGCTGACGATGCCGTCGATGGTGATGTCGGCGGCGGCATAGGGGCCGGTATCGCCCATGCGGCCGGCGCTGATCGAGACGATACCGCCGATCGGCGTGGAGGCGGTCGGGTCATCGGACAGGAGTACCGGACCATCGGCGCGGGCATCGCCGAGCGTCACGTCGCCCAGCGCCGCGATCGCGATATCGCGCCCGGCGAGCAGCGAATCGGCGTGGATGGCGTCGCCGGTGCTGGTGAGCAGAATGTCCCGCCCTGCCTGCGCCGCGGTGATTCCGATGGCGCCGCCCGCCGTGGCGGTCGCATCGCGCCCCGCGGTCAGGCTGGTCGCCGCGATCGTGCCGGCGCCCTCGGCCACCAGCACCGCGTCGTCGAACGCGTCGGCGGTGGTGAGCTGGATCGACGGGATCGGCAGGCCGGTGCCGGCGGTGGCGGTAAGGCGGATGTTGCTGCCGTCCGGCGTCGCGCCATAGCCCGTTTCTAGGCCCGTCCCCAGCGTGCGGGCGGCGGTAAGGACGATGCTGTTGCCGCGCACGATCACGTCGTCGCCGGCGATCAGGCTGGGGGCGGTCACGCTGCCGTTCGTGCTCGTCAGCCGTGCCGTGTCGAACGCGCTGACCTCGGTATTGATGGTCAGCGCGCCCAGGGCGTCGAGGCGGATGTTGCTGCCGTCGCCGCCATAGCCCGATTCCACGAAGGTGCCGGTGGTGATCGCCCGATCGATGACGACCGAGGCGCCGGACACGTCGATATCGTCGCCTGCGTTCAGGAAGTTGGCGGAGGCCAGCCCGGCGGCACTCAGCAGGATGTCGCGGCGGGCATTGCCCTGATCGATCGTCGCATCGCCGCCGGTCGAGACGACGGTGATGTCGGTGCCGTCGAGCAGGCCGCCCGTCGCCCCCAGACCGCCGAAGACGCCGATCGTGCCCCGCGCGTCGGCGGCCAGCAGGGTGGCGGTGCCGTTGTCGGAGGCGACCGACACGCTGCCGGCCGTGCCGAGGTCGCTCGCCGTCGCATCGCGCACGAACGCACTGCCGCCCGAGGAAGCGATGGCGATGCCGAAGCCGTCGCCCACGGTGATCCGCTCGATCGAGACGTCGCCCGTCGCGTCGACGTTCGCATCGCCGTTGCCGACCGAGAACAGGCGGTTGATCGTCACCGGCCCTGCCACCGTCAGCCCGTCCGTCCGGCTGACCGAAAGATCGGGATTCAGCGTCTCGACATGATCGCCCGCGACCAGCTCGGCCAGCTCCAGCCCGCCGCTGCCGGTGGACAGGCCGACCGTGCCGGCGCCGCGGACCGAGCCGCCGGGGCCGTCGATTCCGGTCGCGCCCAGCACCTGCACGACGCCCTCGGTGGTCGTGCCGCTCAGCACCGTATCGTTGGCGAGGCGCACCGCGCCGAGGGTGGACTGCACGCGCAGGAGTTCGCTGCCGCCGAACGTCGTGGCGCCGCCGCTGCCGCCGAGCAGGATATCGCCCTGCGCGCGGATCGAGGTGCGGCGGGTCTGGCTGCCGGCAGCGATGCGGACGCTGCTGGGCAGGCCGACCGTGCCGTCGAGCGGGCCGACCGTCAGCAGATCGGTGAGATCGACCGCGCCGAGGCACACGTCGCCGAGCAGGCAGCCGGCGGTGAGGTTTTCCACGCCGCCGGTCCGGTCGATGGAGGGGAGGGGAGCGTCGTCCACCTGCACGGCAAGGCTGCGGCCGGCGATCGTGCCGCCCTCGGTCTGCACCGCATCCCCTGCCAGCAGGATGCCGCGCCGGTCGGCCGGGTTCGCCGAAAGCGTGTCGTTCGCCACGATGCCGGACGAGACCGTACCGGCGATCGTCACCGTGGCGAAATCGCCGTCCACCGCACGCAGCGTCGGCTGGCGACCGGCGGTGATGACGAGACCGGCCGGCGAGTCGAGGTCGAGCGGGCCAGTGCCCGCTGCCGGGTCCGCTAGCGGCGCCAGCGCGGCGCGCAGCACGGCACCCGAGGCGACCGTCACGTCGTCGCCGGCATCCAGCCCCAGGAAATTGCCGGACAGGATCTGCGCGCCATCCAGCACACGGATATCGCCGCCGGCGGTCGCACGTATGGCGTTGCTGGCGCTGATGGTGCCGGTGATCTCCAGATCGGCATCGGCCAGCGTCACGTCCGGCAGCAGATCGGTGTTGAAACTCTGCCCCGCGATCAGCGTGATCGTGCCGCCGCCCGCCTCGTCCAGGCTGGTCGCGGCCGGATCGACAGCGGCGGTGGTGGCAAGATTGCCCGCGCGGACGAACGAGGTGGCCTGCAGCGTGATCGCATCTGTCGCGGTCAGGCCGTCGGCCTGCACGGTATTGCCCGTCATCAGGATCGTGCCGGCGGTGTCGCCCATCCGCGTCGCCACGATCGGTGCGTCGCTGACGACATCGCCGTTGGAGCGGAAGCTTACCGTGCCGGCGGTGATGAGGTTGGCCGGCGTCGCCACGTTGCCGCCCGCCTGCGTGGCGGTGACGAAGCTTTCGCCAAAGACGTCGAGCGTGTTGCCGATGTCGATCCGGCCGTCGTCCTCCACTCGCAGGCTGGCGTGGTAGCCCGTGCGGATCGTGGCGCTGTCGGCGATGCTGATGCGGCCCCCGCGGGCAAGCACATCGACCGAGGCGAGCGACGGATCGCGCGTCGGGCTGAAGCCGCCCGGCGTATCGCCGAACGCGGTGATATCGAGGCTGGTGAGTGCGACCGAGCCGACCGGGCCTTCGCCCGGCGAAAGATAGCGGCCCTCCGCCAGCAGCGCGACGCGGCCCGAGCGGAACACGCCCACGCTGCCGAAATCGCCGGCGATACCGGGGTTGCCCGATGCGTCGATCGTCAGGACGCCACCGGTGATCCGGCCGAAGCGGGTCGTGCCTGCCTCGTCGACGTCGCCGGTCGCCAGCGTCACGTTGCCCGCGATGCCGTCGCCGCCGATGCCCGCCACGCCGTTCGTCGGTGTCTGGCCGGTGCCGGCATTGCCGCCCGCGCCGCCGTTGCCGCCGATCGCATCGGTGCTGATGTTCAGCCCGTCGAACGAGAGCGTGCCGCCGCTGGCGACGAGCGCCACGTTGCCGCCGGTGGCG
>NZ_VNIM01000013.1 GCF_007785815.1 Alterirhizorhabdus solaris
AAGAACCCACGCTTCTCGGTACGTGATGTGCGCGTGGTGCCGGGGAAAAAAGACGGTGACGGGCCCGGGGCCGGTCGGCACCGGGGCGGGAGGCGGCCCGGCGGGGGGGGGGGGGGGGGGGGCGGGGGCCGCCGGGGGGGGCGGGGGCGCTGCCGGCTCGCCGAAGTTGTACGCGATCGTCGCCAGCAAGCTGTGCGAACGGAAACGCGTTTCCGCGCGCGAGTTCGCCGGGGTCACGGCCACCGTCTTCACGTTATCGACGTTGAAGAAGCGATACTTCAGGCCGATGTCGATGTTGGTGGTGATCGGTGCACGCACACCGGCAATCGCCTGATAGGCAAAGCGGGTGTCGCTGTCGTCGAGCAGGATGACCTCAGCCTGAGGCGCGGTGCGGAAGCGATTGATCGCGCCCTTCACACGAGCCACACCGGCGCCGCCGCCGACGTAACCGCTGATGCCGTCGTCGCTACCGAAGTCGAGCAGGCCGTTGACCATGAAGCTGAGCGCGGTGGTGTTGCCACCAGCACGACGGCCGTTGATCTCGTCGACTTCTGCACGCTTGTAGCCGACTTCACCTTCGAGGCGGAACGCGCCGAAGTCGTAGCCGACGATGCCATCGACATCGAAACCATACTTGGAATCAACGTTGTAGGCGTTGTTGACGGTCGCACCGGCAGCATTCGTCAGATCATACTTCAGATCTTCGACGATCATGCCGCCGCCTTCTGCACCGACGTACCAGGCGCCGTCACGCGCCATGGCAGGCGCTGCCAGAGCCGTAGTGGCGAGCGCTGCCATAATGGCGAGCTTACGCATATTAGTCCCCTTTCAATCAAGGTCCTTCCGGAACCCCGGTTTACGTAACCAAAGCGGCACAACCACGCAAGCGTGCATGTCCCACATCTGTTGCGGATTTGTCGCAGCTTCAGACGAAGAAAAGGAGCGACCCCCTGCTCAGATGCGCACTTAACTCACGCTTTGGCGTTCGGTTTCTCGCGCTGCAAAAAAAACTGCCTATGTGTCGATCAGACCATGCTCGCGCAGGGCCCCCAGGATCGCGTTCAGCGTACTCCGAGCTTCCATATCCAAGGTCGCGCCCCCTGCCGGGCCGGTGATCGCAGGACGGCGCGGACCCACCACACGGAGACCGTCCACCGCCAGTCCGGCTACCGGCAAAGGGGCGTCCTGCCATGCCGCGCCATCGTGCCAGACCCAGCGTTGCCGGTCCTTGAGCCACGCCCGCATTCCATCGACGGGCGCGACGAAGCGCCAGCCACCGCCGGTCCACGTCGCGATATTACCCGCTCGCCCCGCCCATGCGCCGCTGGCCCCGTCTCCCACGATCCAGCTATCGCCGGCTGCGGGCACGGCGGGCGGCGTAGCGGTCGCATGCTCCGCGACGGCCGGGTGCAGCGCGGCATCAATGCGCGTCAGCGCTTCATTATGATGGAGTTCCTTCTGTGCCTGCCCTGCCTGCAACAGCGGCAACGCGAAGCGTGCACTAAGCTCGGTCACAACCTCTCTCCTTCCGTGGTAAACCGCGCTGTGGCGGGCGTGGGCGATGCGCCCGCAGCGCCCAGTTGGGTGACCGCCAGTTCGAACCATGACGCTGCCCCGGCGCCGTCCGCCGTCATCATCGCCGGAGTGTACGTAAAGGCCGGGGTATCTGTCTCGACAGTACGCACCATCCCCACCGCCGCCGATCTCGTCACCCTGCCGGCGCGCGCCGATCTGCCGCTGGTCGCCACCCTGTCACCCGATGGCGCCGCCCCGCCCCGCCGCCTCGCCACTCTCGTTGCCCCGCAGCCCGCGCCGGGGCAGGTCGCGATCCGCATCAACGGCAGCATCGGCGATTATCGCGCGGGCGATGAAATCTGGTGCGACCGCATCGCGCCCGAAGGGTTCGCCGACGCGCTCAATCGCGACATGCTCGTGCCGCTTCCCGCCGGCCGGCTGCTGTTCGGCCGCCTGATCGCGCATGAGGCCGGTCGCCTCCACCTGCTCCCGCCCGGCCCCGGCACACGCACGCAGACGATCGACGCCCCGCCGTGGGCCGCCGTCGCCATCCGGCTCATCCGCCGATTGTAGTGCGCCGTTCGCCCCTTAGGTCGCGCGACGTCGAGACACGCCCCGCACCCTCAGTCCACCCGCCGTAGCCCGGCGGCATACACGGCCCGCCGCGCGGCATAGCCCCCGGCGGACTCCTTCAGCCGCGCGACCGCGTCCGCATCCAGCATCCGCACCGCGCGCGCCGGCGCGCCCACGATCAGGCTGCCGGGCGGAAAGCTCTTGCCCTCCGTTACCAGCGCGCCCGCGCCGATCAGGCAGTCGTCGCCGATCACCGCGCCGTTCAGCACCGTCGCGCCCATGCCCACCAGCACCCGGTTGCCCAGCGTGCAGCCGTGCAGCACCGCGCGGTGGCCGATCGTGCAATCCTCGCCGATCGCCAGCGGCACGCCCGGATCGGAATGGAGCACCGCCCCCTCCTGCACGTTGCTGCGCGCGCCCACCGTGATCGGCGTATTGTCCGCGCGGATCGCCGCGCCGAACCACACGCTCGCCTCTGCCCCCAGCCGCACGTCGCCGATCAGGTCGGCCGATGGCGCCACCCACGCCGATCCGTCGTCCGGCAGCGTCGGCCGCCGGCCCTCGATCTCGTACAGCGGCATCAGACGGCCGCCTTCGCGCGCTCGCGATAGGCGTGGAGCAGCGGCTCGGTATAGCCGTTGGGCTGCGCTACCCCCTCGAACACCAGCGCCCGCGCCGCCTGAAAGGCGAGGCTCTCGTCCTCGCGCCCCGCCATCGGCCGGTACAGCGGGTCGCCCGCGTTTTGCGCATCCACCTTGGCCGCCATCCGCCGCAGCGCGCCCTCCGCCTCCTCCGCCGTCGCCACGCCGTGCAGCAGCCAGTTGGCCATATGCTGCGAGGAGATGCGCAGCGTCGCGCGATCCTCCATCAGCCCCACGTCGTGGATATCGGGCACCTTCGAACAGCCGACCCCCTGATCCACCCAGCGCACGACATAGCCGAGGATGCCCTGCGCGTTGTTCTCCAATTCGTCCGTCACCTCCTGCGGCGACCAGTTGCGGCCGTCCGCCAGCGGCGGCGTCAGCAGCCGGTCGAGCGAGGCGACCGGCTCGGCCGCGCGCTCCGCCTGACGGTCGAACACGTCGACCGCGTGGTAATGCGTCGCGTGCAGCGTGGCGGCGGTGGGCGAGGGCACCCAGGCGGTATTGGCGCCGGTCATGGGATGGCCGATCTTCTGCGCCAGCATGTCGGCCATCCGGTCGGGCGCCGCCCACATCCCCTTGCCGATCTGTGCCCGACCGGAGAAGCCGCAGGCCAGCCCGATCTGCACGTTGCGATCCTCATAGGCGGCGATCCAGTCGCTCGTCTTCATCTCGGCCTTGCGCACCATCGGCCCTGCCCGCATCGAGGTGTGCATCTCGTCGCCGGTCCGGTCGAGGAAGCCGGTGTTGATGAACACGATCCGGTCCTTCACCGCCGCGATGCAGGCGGCCAGGTTGGCGGAGGTCCGCCGTTCCTCGTCCATCACGCCCACCTTGATCGTGTGTCGCGCCAGGCCCAGTACGTCCTCGATCGCATCGAACAATCGGTCGGTAAAGGCTGCCTCGTCCGGCCCGTGCATCTTGGGCTTCACGATATAGACGGAGCCGGCCCGGCTGTTGCGGAAGCGCCCGCTGCCGTTCAGGTCGTGCAGCGCGATCAGCGTGGTCACGATGCCGTCGAGGATGCCCTCCGGCGCCTTGTTGCCATCGGCCAGCAACACCGCCGGCGTCGTCATCAGGTGGCCCACGTTGCGCACGAACAGCAGGCTGCGCGCCGGCAGGGTCAGCGTGCCGCCATCGGCGCTGTCATAGGTGCGATCCTCCTCCAGCGCGCGCGTCAGCGTTTGGTCGCCCTTGGCGAAGCGGGCGGTCAGGTCGCCCTTCATCAGCCCCAGCCAGTTGGCATAGGCCGCCACCTTGTCCTCGGCATCCACCGCCGCGACCGAATCCTCGAGGTCCACGATCGTCGTCAGCGCAGATTCGAGCAGCACGTCGGCGATACCTGCGGGGTCGCCCCGCCCGATCGGATGCGCGGCATCGATCACCACTTCGATGTGCAGGCCGTTGTGACGGAACAGCAGGTTGTCGCCCTTGCGCGCCACCAGTTGCGTCGGGTCCGCCAGCACCGGCAGGCCGCCCGCAAAATCCGCCCACGAAGCCGACAACAGCGGCACCGTCCGATCGAGAAAGCCCTTCGCCCAAGCGATCACCTGCGCGCCCCGTGCCGGATCATAGCCCTTGCCAGCGGGCGACCCCGGCAGCGCATCGGTGCCGTACAGCGCATCGTACAGGCTGCCCCAGCGGGCGTTGGCGGCGTTCAGCACGAAGCGCGCGTTCAGGATCGGCACCACCAGCTGCGGCCCGGCCATCGTCGCCACCTCGGCATCCACGTTTTCCGAGCCGATCATGAACGGCGCCGGCTCCGCCACCAGGTAGCCGATCTCGTGCAGGAACGCCTGATACGCCGCCCCGTCGATCGGGCCGCCAACATGCGCCGTGTGCCAGCCGTCGATCTTCGCCTGCATCACGTCGCGGGTTTCCAGCAGCGCGGCATTGTCCGGCGCGAATCGGGCGTAGATGTCGGCCAGCCCGGCCCAGAAGGCGTCGGCGGCGATGCCGCTGCAGGGCAGCGCCTCCTCCTCGATGAAGCGCACCAGCGATGCCGCGACCTCCAGCCCGTTCTTCGCGATCATCGTCATGCCGTTCGCCTGTTCTGCCCGTCGTCGCCGGCGATCATAGACCAGCCCGGCTGGGACACGGTAGCGAATCGGCAGCTGCGACGGTTTCGCCACGCGAGCGAACGATCGGTGGCGGCAGCCATGCGCTATCGGCCGCCGCCGGGCGCGCGGCGCTATCCTCAAGCCCGATGACGTCCAAGCGGCTCTCCCGGATGACGCAGCGGCTCGGCGCGGCCTTGTCCATGGCGCCACCTGCCGGCTCGATCCCACCGCATCGGGCGCGCGCCGTTACGCCGATGTCGTTGCCCTGCCCGCCGCGACCGGGGCGGAAGCACACGGGAGATAAGCTCGATCCGCACCCCCCCCCCCCGCAAGGCGGTGCGGGAACTGGCATCGATCGGGGAGAGCGTCGCGCCGCGTTCGCCGCGGGATGTCGGCCGGGATCTCGCCGTGGGCCGGCTCGTCCGCATCCCGTCCGATTTCGAGGGTTCGACCGATGTCGGCATCAATGCTGCCCACCCCCGCGCGCCGCATATCCTGCCGCCCGTCACCGCCGTGATCGCGTTCCTGCGCAACCTTTCCACCGATGCCGGCATGGTCGATGCGAACGATTGCCCCCGGATCGGAGCAATGATTGGCTGACCTGAACGCGTTTCGTCGGCATTGCAGCGACTCGGTCCGTTTTGGCGGACGATGATGGAGACGAATATGGAGTCGACTGTCCGGCCGAATCCGGCACTTTATGACGACTCGCGGAGTGTGCTGCTGTTCGCCGACCGGCCCTCGCGCCGCCTGGAGATGCGGACCGTCATCGAATCGCTCGGCGGCCGCGTGGTCGAGGTGGCGCCCATCGCGGGGTCGCTGGCCCGGCTCGATGCGCGTATCTCGCTCGATGCGGTGATCGTCGATGCCGACGAGACATCCGCCGATTTCGAAGCGCTGGCCGCCCGGCTGGATCATGCCGCCGCAGCCGGCAGCTATCGCAGCGTCATCGTCATTCCCCCCGATCTGATCGATCACGCCGCCGCTTTCGCCCCGCACCCGGGGGTCGCCCTCCTGTGCGCGCCCAGCGAGTTCGAGCGCACCGCCGCCGTGGC
This sequence comes from Alterirhizorhabdus solaris, assembly GCF_007785815.1. Taxonomy (GTDB): domain Bacteria; phylum Pseudomonadota; class Alphaproteobacteria; order Sphingomonadales; family Sphingomonadaceae; genus Alterirhizorhabdus; species Alterirhizorhabdus solaris. The sequence continues at coordinate 5,845 of NZ_VNIM01000013.1, forward strand.
GGAGGCGATCGCCGAACCCCGCATCCGCCTGCACGACGTGAATTCCGATAACGCCACCCCCCGCCTGCGCCAGCTCAGCGAGGAGATCGGGCGGATCGCCCGCGTACTCGCCACGATGAGCGGAGAGGAGCATGCCGGCGTCGTCGTCCCGCCCCGGCCCGATCCGGTGCCGGCATCCCGGCGCGGGGAAACCATCGTCGATGCGATCCAGGTCCGCGCGATGATCCGCGCCCGCCGGCTGCGCGAGCTGTTCTTCGCCTCCGATCTGTTCGCCGATCCGGCATGGGACATGCTGCTCGACCTGATGGCCGCCCGGCTGGAACGGCGGCAGGTCGCCGTCTCCAGCCTGTGCATCGCCGCCGCCGTGCCGCCGACCACCGCGCTGCGCTGGATCAAGCTGCTCACCGAACAGGGCATCCTGATCCGCATCGCCGATCCGACGGACGGCCGCCGCGTCTTCATCGAACTGTCGGATGCGGCGGCCGAGGGCATGATGAGCTATCTCGCCGCCGCCCAGCGGCTCGCCACGATCACCCCCTGACATGCGCGCGGCCGGCCCCGGCGCGATCATGGTTGATCCATGCCCCGCCCCGCTGCTACGGGCGGGGCATGGTGGCTTAGCTCAGTTGGTAGAGCATCTCGTTTACACCGAGAGGGTCGGCGGTTCGAGCCCGTCAGCCACTACCATGATCGTCGCCCGGCCCCGTCGCCGGACGTCGTCGTGGCGTCTTTTACGGTTTCTGCCGGCTGTGGTGTTCGGGCTGGCGTGCAGACCACGTAACCAGAACGGATCGATGCCTTGCCCGTCCAACTGATACGTCCCAAGCGCTTCTCGGATGATCGCGGCTGGTTCTCCGAAACCTGGCACCAGCAGCGCCTTGTCGATCAGGGCATCACCGTTCCTTTCTGTCAGGACAACCACTCGCTGTCGCGCCCGGTCGGCACGCTCCGTGGCCTGCATTTCCAGGCGCCCCCGCACGCCCAGTCCAAGCTGGTGCGCTGCGTGCGCGGCAGCATCTGGGATGTCGCGGTCGATGTCCGCGCAGGGTCGCCCACCTACGGCCAGTGGGTCGGCGCCACGCTGTCGGCGGAAAATGGCGATCAGCTGTTCATCCCCGCCGGCTTCGCCCACGGCTTCGTCACGCTCGAACCCGATAGCGAGGTCATCTACAAGGTGGACGACTATTACGCGCCGGATTGCGACGGCGGTATCGCGTGGGACGATCCCGATATCGCGCTCCCGTGGCCGCTGTCGGCCGGTGGCCCGGTGCTGTCCGACAAGGATCGCAAGCTGCCCCGCCTCGCCGAGTGGACCAGCCCGTTCGCCTACGACGGCGTGCCGCTCGCGCCGCTCCCGGCCTGACCGCCGCCGCCCCCGCCTTCCCCGGAGCGACCATGACCGAACCTAAACGCATCCTCGTCACCGGCGGCGCCGGCTTCATCGGCTCGGCGCTCGTCCGTCTCCTGATCGCGGAGACCGATTACGAGGTGCTCAACGTCGATGCGCTGACCTACGCCGGCAACGAAAGTTCGCTCGCCCCCGTCGCCGCCGATCCGCGCTACCGCTTCGAGCGGGCCGATATCCGCGATGCCGTCGCGATGGCCCGGCTGCTGGCCGATTTCCGCCCGCACGTCGTCACCCATCTGGCAGCCGAAAGCCACGTCGACCGCTCGATCGACGGCCCCGCCGCCTTCATCGAGACGAACGTCGTCGGCACCTTCACCCTGCTCGCCGCCACGCTCGACTACTGGCGCGGGCTGGCGCCGGACGAACAGGCCGCCTTCCGCTTCCACCACATCTCCACCGACGAGGTGTTCGGCGCGCTGGGCGACGAAGGCTTCTTCACCGAGCAGACGGCCTACGATCCGCGCTCGCCCTATTCGGCGTCGAAGGCCGGATCCGATCATCTGGTCAGTGCGTGGCACCACACCTACGGGCTGCCGGTCGTCACCACCAACTGCTCGAACAACTACGGGCCGTATCACTTCCCCGAGAAGCTGATCCCGCTGATGATCATCAAGTGCCTCGCAGGCGAGCCGCTGCCGGTATACGGCGCCGGCGCCAACGTGCGCGACTGGCTGTATGTGGACGATCACGTGCGTGCCCTGCGCGCGGTTTTCGAGGGCGGGCGGCCGGGCGAAAGCTACATGGTCGGCGGCAATTCGGAACGGACCAACCTCACCGTCGTCAACACCATCTGCGAGACGCTGGACCGCATCCGCCCCCGCGCGGACGGCGCCTCCTACGCCAGCCAGATCAGCTACGTCACCGATCGGCCGGGGCATGATTTCCGCTATGCGATCGATGCCTCCAAGCTGAAGAACGAACTCGGCTGGACCCCGCGCGAGACGTTCGAGAGCGGCATCGAGAAGACGATCCGCTGGTATCTCGACAACGAGGGCTGGTGGCAGGACATCCTTTCCGGCGCCTATGCCGGCGAGCGACTGGGGGTATCGGCATGAAGGGCATCGTTCTGGCCGGCGGCTCCGGCACGCGGCTGCATCCGGCGACGCTGGCGATCAACAAGCAGCTGCTGCCGATCTACGACAAGCCGATGATCTATTACCCGATCTCGATCCTGATGCTGGCCGGCATCCGCGAGATCCTCATCATCTCGTCGCCCGAGTATATCGACAACTACCGTCGCCTGTTCGGCACCGGCGAGGAGTTCGGCCTCGCCATCTCCTATGCCGAACAGCCCAAGCCCGACGGGCTGGCGCAGGCCTTCGTCATCGGTGCGGAGTTTCTTGCCGGCGAGGCGGCATCGCTGGTGCTGGGCGACAACATCTTCTTCGGCGCCGGGATGCGCGAACTGCTGCAAAGCGCGCGCGACCGCACCGAGGGCGCGACCGTGTTCGCCTATCACGTCGATCACCCGGAGGCCTACGGCGTGGTGGAGCTGAACGGCGAAGGCCGCGCGATCAGCATTGAGGAGAAGCCCGCGCAGCCCAAATCGAACTACGCCGTCACCGGCCTTTATTTCTACGACCGCCACGTCACCGAACTCGCAGCCCAGGTCCGCCCGTCGGCGCGCGGGTAATATGAGATCACCGATCTCAACCGCCTCTACATGGAACGCGACGCACTCTACGTCGAGAAGATGGGGCGCGGCTATGCCTGGCTCGATACCGGCACGCACGACAGTCTGGTCGAGGCGTCCGAATTCGTCCGGGTGATCCAGAAACGGCAGAATACGCAGGTCGCCTGCCTCGAAGAGATCGCCTATCTCAACGGCTTCATCGACCGCGATCAGTTGCGCCGGCGTGGCGAGATGTTCGCCAAGACCGCCTATGGCCGTTATCTGCTGGATCTCGCTGCCGACGGCTGAAGACTCGATTACGCTCGACTTCCCCCCGGCGCCGCAAGCATAGTGCGGCGTTCGAGGGGGGCCTCATGCCGATCGTCCGTTTTACTTTCGCCGGTTTCGCGTTCGCCGCGCTGGCCGCCGCGCCGCTATCGGCGCAAACGACCGGCGACGAGCCCGAGATCGTCGTCACCGCGCAGTTGCGCGCGCAGAACCCCATCGACGTGCCGATCGCGCTCAGCGTCGTCACCGGTGCGGATCTGGCGCGGCTGGGGATCGAGGATCTGGAGGCGTTCTCGCGCTTCGTGCCGGGCTTCCTCGTCCAGAACGAATCGCCCAACAACCCCGGCTTCGTCCTGCGCGGTATCACCTCGGACAGCGGCGCGTCGTTCAACGAGCCGCGCGTCTCGATCTTTCAGGATGGCGTCTCTATCTCCAAGTCGCGCGGCTCCTATGTCGAGTTGTTCGACATCGACCGGGTCGAAGTCGCCAAGGGGCCGCAATCGACACTCTACGGGCGCGGCGCGCTGATCGGCGCGGTCAACCTGATTCAGAAGAAGGCCGATCCACGCGGGTTCGGCGCGCTGGCGCGGGCCGATTACGGCAATCAAGACAGCAAGCTGGCCGAGGCCATGGTCAACCTGCCGCTCGCCGCCGATGTCGCCGTCCGCTTCGCTGGCCGCATCCGCAAGCGCGACGGCTATATCCCGTCGCTGCTCGGTGGGCGTGACTTCAACTCGGTCGATACCCGCGCCGGGCGTGGCTCGCTCCACGCGCAAACCGGCGGACTGACGGTAGACCTGATCGGCAATTACGAACTGGACCGGCAGGCCGGCACACCGTTCAAGTCCACCACCTTCCGCCCGACAGACCCCGCCACCGGCGCGGTGATCGGTGATGCGGGGCGCAACAGCGGCGCCGCGCTCGCGCCCGCCGCCGGGTTCGAGGGGGGCCGCCCGCTCGGCACCCGGCGCGAGGTGTGGGGCGTCAGCGCGCTGGCCAGCTATGAACTCTCCGATTCGCTGAAACTCGATTCGGTCACGGCCTATCGCCGGTTCGACGCGTTCGGCATTTTCGATGCGGACGGCCTCTCGCTGCCGATCCTCACCGCCGCCGACGATGTGACGGGCAAACAGGCCAGCCAGGACCTGCGCCTCACCTACACCGCCGATCGCCTCACCGCCTTCGTCGGCGCCAGCTACTTCCACGAAAACGGATCGCAGCGAACGCCCGCCACCTTCGACGAGCGCGCGCTGGTCGCCCGGCTGGCGGGCGCGCTGAACGGCGGGCTGCCCGGCCGCCCCGCCACCGATCCCGCGCCGCTCGGCCTGTTCGCCAACCCGGCCTTCACCGGCGCGCTGGTGCAGGGCATCGCCGCCGCCTCGGGCGTCGCGCTGTCGCCGGCACAGGCCATGGCGATCGGCGCGAACCTGAAGGCGGATCATTCGGAGCAAAGCACCAACTTCGCCCGTACCAATGCGTACGACGTGTTCGGCGACGTCACCTACGCGCTGACCGACCGCATCGAGCTGGGCGGCGGCCTGCGCTACAGCCACGACTCGAAGCGTACCCGCTACAGCGCCAGCGTGCTCAACGGCCGGTCGATCGCCGGCGGGCTGATCGCCGCATTCGCACAGCCACCGGCGGTGCGCGATGCGCTGCTCGGGGCGCTGGCCGTGCCGGGCGCCGCCACCATCCCGCCGTCCGCCGCCTACCCCGTGCCGCTGTTCGGCCTCAGCACCCAGCCCACCGCCGGCAACGGCACCGTGGACGAGGCGCGGCTCACCAACGGCGGCTTCTCGTGGAGGCTCACCGCGCGCTATGAGGCAAGCCGCGCCGCCAGCCTGTACCTCACCTACGCGCGCGGGCGCCGGCCACGGGTGCTGTCCGGCACCAGCCCGGCAGAGCCGTTCGGCCGCGCCACCTTCGCCGTGTTGCCCAACGAGCGGGTGGACAGCTACGAGGCCGGCATCAAGACGGCACTGGCGAACCGCACCCTGTTCCTCGACGGCGCGGTGTTCCTCTACGATTACGCCAATTTCCAGACGATCGTGCAGCAGGGCATCCAGCTCGTCACCACCAACGCCGGGCGTGCGCGCAGCTACGGGTTCGAGGGGCAGGCCCGCTTCGTGCCGAGCCGCGCCGTCTCGCTGTTCGCCAGCTATGCGTACAACCACAGCCGCTTCCGCTCGGGCCTTCGCGACGGTAACCGCTTTCGCCTCTCGCCCGATCACATGGGCTCGGTCGGCGCTACCCTCTCCGCGCCGGTTGCGGCAGGCCGCGTCTCCTTCTCGCCGAACCTGACCTATCAGAGCCGGATCTATTTCGACGACGACAACGACCGCGCCGATCTCCAGCGCCCGCCCGCCAGCCTCGTCGCCGATCTGCTCCGCGATGAGACGCAGGGCGGCTACGCGCTCGCCAACGCGCGCCTCGGCTACGAACCGGACGGCGGGCGGTGGAAGATCGAGGGCTACGTCGAGAACCTGTTCGATCGCCATTACATCCGCGACGCCGGCAACACCGGCGATGCGATCGGCCTCGCCACCTTCGTCGCGGGCGATCCCCGCTTCTACGGCCTGAGCGCGACCATCCGCTTCGGCGACGTGCGCTGACCGACGCCGCCGCGATCCCGCCGCCCGCCGCCCGGCCCCGCGCCACGCGCCTCCGCGAAATATCAGCGCGGCGACGCAGCCTGTTCGGCATCCTCGTGCTCGGGCTGATGCTGCTGCTCTGCGCGCCGATGTTCGTCGATCTCGTCTGCCACGATGCCCCGCGCGCCGAAGCGGGCGTGATCTCCTATCGCGGCTGGGGACGGCTCACCGCCCCGGTCGAACTTAGCGGGCAATGGCGGCTGGTGTGGCTCGGCCACGACGGTTCGGCCATCCCGCCTGGCGCCACCACGCCTGCGCTAGTCCCGGGCCAGTGGAGTGGCCTCGCCATGCCCGACGGGCAGCGCCTGCCACCATCCGGGCTGGTCAGCTACCGCCTGATCCTGCGCGATCTGGCGGCCGGCCATTACACCCTCCACATCCCGATCACCTTCGCCGCCGAGCGCATCTATATCGACGGGCGGCCCGTCGCCGGCGCGGGACGGATCGCCACCAACGCCGCCGGCACGCGATACGACCTGCGCAGCCACGAAATATCGTTCGAGACGAACGGCGCACCGGTCGCGCTGCGGATCGATCTCGCCGCCTTCCTCCACCGCGACAACGGCTTCGTCGACGCGCTGATCTTCGGCGAGGCGCAGCCGATGCGTCGCTGGATCGCGCTGGAATGGATGAAGGACCTGCTGTTCCACAGCGCGCTGCTGCTGCTCGCGCTCAACGCGCTGGTCGCCTACCTTTTCCGGCGGCAGGATCGCGCCTCGCTGTATCTGGCGCTGGCGGCGCTATGCGCGATCCCGGGCACGGCGATCCTCAGCTACGACAACATCCTGCTGCTGGCGCTGCCGTTCCTCAATTTCACCGCCGTGCTGGCGCTGCAATATATCCCCACGGCCGCCTCGATCGGCTTCTTCCTCGCATACTCGCGCGCGCTGTTCCCGCGCGAGACGCCGCGGTGGTTGTTCCGCGTCCTGCTCGCGCTCGTCGGCGCCTTCTTCCTCGCGCAGTGCCTCGCCTTTTCGCGCGGTGATACATTGCTCGCCTCGCACATCGCGGTTGCGTGGCCGGCGGTGCTGGGCTTCACCCTGCTCGGCGTGATCGGCATCGTGCTGCGCGCGGTGCTGCGCGGGCGGGATGGCGCGCTGGTGTTCCTGCTCGGCATCGCGATCTTTACGATCTTCTCGGTCAACGCGGCGCTTGTCTGGTCGGATATCGTGCCGGACCGCTATCTGCTCGGCACCGCCTCGCTGCCGCTGGGCATGCTGATGCTGCTGTTCTCGCACTTCGTCGTCGTGGCGGAACGGTGGACGCTCGCCATCGTCGCCGCCGAACGGATCAACGCCGATCTGCGCGAGCTGATCGAGGTCACCTCCGCCATCACGTCGGAAATGCAGCTCGACACGTTGCTCGCGCGCATCGTGGAGGTGACGAGCCGCATCCTCAACGCCGACCGCAGCACGCTGCTGCTCCACGACGAGCGCACCGGCGAACTCTGGTCACTCGTGGCGGAAGGCCTCACCACGCGCGAGATCCGTATGGACGCAAGCGAGGGGCTGGCCGGCCACGCCTTCACCCACGGCGAGGTGCTGAACATCGCCGACGCCTATGCCGACCCGCGCTTCAACCGCGCGATCGACATCGCCACCGATTACCGCACCGGCAGCATCCTCACGATGCCCGTCACCGCGCGCGACGGCCGCCGGCTGGGCGTGATGCAGACGCTCAACCGCCGCGACGGGCGTCCGTTCGGCGAGGACGACGTGACCCGCATGGTCGCCTTCGCAGCACAGGCCGCGATCGCGATCGACAACGCCACGCTGTTCGCCGAGGTCGTCACCTCGCGCAATTATAACGAGAGCATCCTGCGCTCGATGTCGTCGGGCGTCGTCACGCTCGATCGCGATGCCGGCATCGCCAAGCTGAACGCCGCCGCCAGCGCCATCCTGGGCGTGCCCGCAGACCAGCTCGAAGGCGTCGATGCACGCGCCCTGCTCGCCAGCACGAACCCGTGGCTGCTCACCGAGATCGAAGCCGTCGCCGCCACCGGCGAGCGCAAGCTGCTGATCGACGTCGATCTCGTCACGGTGGGCGAGCGGGTGATCGCCACCAACATCACCATCGTGCCGCTGATCGGGGAGAACGGCCCCGCCGGCCTGCTGCTGCTGATCGAGGACATCAGCGAGGGCAAGCGGATGCAGAGCGCGATGCGCCGCTTCATGACGCAGAAGGTGGTCGATCAGGTGCTCCAGCGCGGCGACGAACTGCTGTTCGGCACCGCCTGCAACGCCAGCGTCCTGTTTGCCGATATCCGCAACTTCACGACGATGGCCGAGGCGCTCACCCCGCGCGAGACGGTGGACATGCTCAACGAGGCGTTCACCGAATTCTTCGAGGCGGTGGCGGCCAACGACGGCGTGCTCGACAAGTTCATCGGCGATGCGATCATGGCGGTGTACGGCGCGCCGCTGCCCACCGGCCGCGATCCCGAGAATGCGGTGGAGAGCGCGGTGCAGATGCTGCGCGCGCTCCATCTGCTGAACGAACGGCGCGGCGGCCGGGCGCTGCCACCGCTGCGGCTGGGCGTGGGCATCGCTACCGGCGAGGTGGTGGCGGGCACGATCGGCAGCCCCAAGCGCATGGATTACACCGTGATCGGCGACAGCGTGAACCTGTCCTCCCGCCTCCAGGATCTGACCAAGGGCTACGGCGTGGAGGTGCTGGTATGCGAGACGACCGCAGCCGCCGTCGCCGGCCGCCACCCTTTACGCGAACTCGATCTCATCCTCGTGCGCGGCCGCCAGCGCCCGGCCAAGATCTTCCAGGTGCTGATCGAGCCGGCGGACGAGGCGTTGCTCGATCACTACCAGCGTGGCCGCGACCGGCTGGCCGCGCGCGACTGGACGGGGGCCGCCACCGCCTTCCGCGCCGCGCTGGTGCGCGATCCCGCCGATCGCCCCGCACAACTGATGCTCGCCCGCGCCGAGGCGCTCGCCACCGATCCGCCGGCGGCCGACTGGAACGGCGTATGGCACGCCGCCGCCAAATAACCCCGCGCGCCCGGCCGACGATGCTCAGGCGGCTGGCGTGGGGTCTGGCGGTGGCCATTCTCGTGCCGGTCGCGGGGCTGGGCGTCGTGCTGGGCGGCCTCTATCTTCATTCGCCGGTGCAGGCGCTCGACACCGCCGATAGGCTGCTGGGCGGCGACGCACCGGCCATCCGCGTGGCCGAGGGCGTGCCGTTCGCGCCCGGTCTCGCACTCGATGTGTGGGTGCCGCCGCGCGAAGTGGCCGGGCCGCATCCAGTGCTGGTGTTCTTCTACGGCGGCTCGTGGGTGAACGGTCGGCGGCAGGATTACGGCTTCGCCGCCCGGGCCTATGCCGAACGCGGCTTCGTCGTGGTGGTGCCCGATTATCGCAAGGTGCCGGCCGCGCGCTTCCCCGCCTTTCTTCGGGACGGTGCGGCGGCGGTCGGCTGGGCGGAACGCAACGCCGCCCGCTTCGGCGGCGATCCCCGGCGTCTCGCGCTCGCCGGTCATTCGGCGGGCGCGTGGATCGCCACGATGCTGGCGCTCGATCGCCGCTGGCTCGCCGCCGCCGGGGTGCGCCCCGACGTTGTCCGCGCGGTCGTCGGGCTGGCGGGGCCATATGATTTCTCCCCGTTCCGCTGGCAGGCGGCGCGCGACGCACTCGGCAACGCAGCCAACCCGCGCGACACCCAGCCGATCCGTTTCGCCCGCCGCGATGCGCCGCCGTTGTGGCTCGCCACCGGGGATGCGGACGATGAGGTGAGGCCGCGCAACAGCCGTGCGCTCGCCGCCCGCCAGCAGGCGCTGGGCAGTCGCACGACGGTGCTGCGCGTCTATCCGGGTCTCGGCCATCCCGGCATCGTGATGGCGCTGTCCCGCCCGTTCCGCCGGCTGGCCCCCGTGCTGGACGACAGCGCCGCCTTTCTCCGGGCGAACACCGCCCCCGTTCGATAGGGCGGTCAGGCGGCGGGCAGCGCCTCGACGTAGTCCGCCTCGGTCTTGGCGCGCACCTCGTCCGCCGTCACGCCGTCGGCCAGTTCGATCAGGCGGAACGGGCCGGTGCGGTCGGTCCGCTCGAACACGGCGAGGTCGGTGATGATGAGGTCCACCACCCCCGCGCCGGTCAGCGGCAGCGTGCAGGCCTTGCGGAACTTGGCCGAGCCGTCCTTGGAGACGTGATCCATGATGACGATGATGCGGCGGCACCCGGCGACGAGGTCCATCGCCCCGCCCATGCCCTTCACCATCTTGCCCGGGATCATCCAGTTGGCGATGTCGCCATTCTCGGCCACTTCCATCGCGCCCAGCACGGAAAGGTCCATGTGCCCGCCACGGATCATCGCGAAGCTGTCCGCGGAGGAAAAATAAGCGGTGCGCGCCACTTCCGTCACGGTCTGCTTGCCGGCGTTGATGAGGTCGGCGTCCACCTCCGCCTCGGTCGGGAACGGGCCGACGCCCAGCATCCCGTTCTCGCTCTGCAACGTCACGTCGATGCCCGGCGCGATGTGGTTGGCCACCAAGGTCGGGATGCCGATGCCGAGGTTCACATAATAGCCGTCGCCCAGCTCGCGTGCGGCGCGGGCGGCCATCTGGTTGCGGTCCATCGGCATCAGTTCGCTCCCTCGGCACGGACGGTGCGTTGCTCGATCCGCCTCTCGAACGTGCCGGTCACCAGCCGCTGCACGTAGACGCCGGGGGTGTGCACCGCATCGCCGTCGAATGCGCCTTCCTCAACGATCTCCTCCACCTCGGCCACGGTCACGCGGCCGGCGGTGGCGACGTTCGGATTGAAGTTGCGGCTCGTCTTTCGGTAGATCAGGTTGCCGCTGCGATCACCCTTCCACGCCTTCACGATCGCCAGATCGGCCACGATCCCGCGCTCCAGGATATAGGTTTCGCCGTCGAACTCGGCATGTGGCTTGCCCTCGGCCACCAGCGTGCCCACGCCGGTGCGAGTGTAGAAACCGGCGATCCCCGCGCCGCCCGCGCGCAGCCGTTCGGCCAGCGTGCCCTGCGGGTTGAACTCGATCTCCAACTCGCCGGCCAGATATTGCCGGGCGAACTCCTTGTTCTCGCCCACGTAGGAGGAGATCATCTTGCGGATCTGGCGCGTGTCCAGCAGCACGCCCAGCCCGAAGCCGTCGATCCCGCAATTGTTCGATACGATGGTCAGGTCGCGCACCCCGCTGTCGCGGATCGCGTTGATGAGGTTCTCGGGGATACCGCAGATGCCGAAACCACCGGCGGCGATGGTCATGCCATCGAACAGCAGGCCATCGAGGGCGGCGTCGGCATCGGCGTGGACTTTGTTCATGGCGTCTTTGTCTCCGCTGCACTGCGGCACGTCAAGGCGCCGCGTCGTGTCGCCGCCCGATCAGCGGACCGGGCGGACCCAGCCGTGCGGATCCGGCGCCGTGCCGCGCTGGATCGCGGTCAGCGCATCGCGCAGCCGCATCGTCTCGATCCCCGGGCCGCCGTTGCCGATGGTGAAATTATGCGTCTGTCCACGCACCTCCACGATCGGGGTGATGACCGCCGCCGTGCCGCAGGCGAACGCCTCGCGCAGTCGACCCGAGCGGGCATCCTCCAGCCACTGGTCGATCGCATAGCGTTCCTCACGCACCGTGATCCCCCCGGCGCGCGCCAGCGTGAGCAGCGAATCGCGGGTGATGCCGGGCAGGATGGTGCCGCCCAGCGGCGGCGTGACGAGCGAACCGTCATCCATCACGAAGAAGGTGTTCATGCCGCCGAGCTCCTCCACCCAGCGCTGCTCCACCGCGTCGAGGAACACCACCTGATCGCAGCCGTGGCCGATCGCCTCCTTCTGCGCGATCAGGCTGCTGGCATAGTTGCCGCCGCACTTGGCCGCCCCGGTGCCGCCCCGCGCGGCGCGGGTGTAATGCTCGGACAACCACACGCTGATGCCGGGCTTGCCGCCCTTGAAATAGGCGCCGACCGACGAGGCGATCACGATGAACTTGTATTCCGCCGAGGGCTTCACCCCGAGGAACGTCTCACTGCCGAACATGAAGGGCCGCAGGTAAAGGCTGCCCTCCCCTTCCGGGATCCAGTCGCGGTCGATGCGGATCAACTGTTCCAGCGCTTCGACAAAGGTGTCTTCCGGCAGCGACGGCATCGCCATACGCTCGGCGGATTCGTTGAAGCGGCGGGCGTTGGCATCGGGGCGAAACAGCACCACGTCACCGCTCGGCACGCGATAGGCCTTCAGCCCCTCGAAAATCTCCTGCGCATAATGCAGCACCGCGCAGGCCGGGTCGATCGACAACGGGCCGCGCGCCTCCACGCGGGCATCGTGCCAGCCCTTCGCCTCGTTCCACTCGATCACCACCATGTGATCGGTGAATACCCGTCCGAAGCCCGGATCCTGCAACATCGCGGCGCGCAAATCGGCGGCGATCGGCTTGGCGTTGGGGCTGATCTGGAACTCGGACATCGTCTCTCTCTCGACGGCTCATCAGGCGGCCTTCCGCCTTGGACAGATGCCGCCGCCGATGCCAGAAAAATCGGTGCCGGGCTATTCCGCGACGGCGGCTCGCCCCAGCCCGAACAGGCGGCCCAGCGACTTGTCGAGCATCAGCAACTGCCACAGCAGCCGGCCATGGTCGCTGCGCCCGGCGCGGTGGTCGGCCGTGAGCGAGGCGATCGTGGCGGCATCGAACCAGCCGGTTTCGGCCAGCGCCGATCCGTGCGCGATCGCCTCCGCCGCCCCCGCCAGCGGCCCGCGGAACCATGCGCCGATCGGGGTGACGAAGCCCATCTTGCGCCGATGCAGGATCTCGTCGGGCAGATGGCCGGCCAGCGCGCGCTTCATCAGCCACTTGCCCGATCCGCCGCGCACCCGCATCGAGACGGGCAGCGTTGCAGCGTATTCCACCAGCCGGTGGTCGAGCAACGGCTCGCGCGCCTCCAGCCCCACCGCCATGCTCGTGCGGTCCACCTTGGTCAGGATGTCGCCGGGCAGCCAGATCTTGATGTCGGCATATTGCGCGCGATCCAGCGCATCACGCGCGGGGGCGGCACGCATCGCCGCGACGTAGCGATCCTCGGCGCGGTGCCCGCCCAGCAGGCGTGCGGCCTCCGGCGCATACAGGCGCGCGCGCAGTTCGGGCGGGGTGACGCCCACCGAACGCGCATAGGCCTCCTCGCCCGATCGCCCCAGCGCCTGCAGCGTCGTCTTGGCGCGCAGCCGCTGCGGCGCCCAGTCCAGCTTGGGGAAGCGATCGCCAAGCGCCCCGATCGCCGATCGCGCACGCCCCGGCAGCAGCGCCCGCGCGCGCTCCTCGGCCAAGTGAAAGGCGTGGCGGCGGTAGCCGGCGAACGCCTCGTCCGCGCCGTCACCCGAAAGCGCCACCGTCACCCGCTCGCGCGCCAGTTCGCACACCCGGTAGGTGGGCAGCGCGGAGGCATCGGCGAACGGCTCGTCGAAGGCGGCGGCCAGCGTGTCGATCAGCCCGAAATCGCCCGCCGCCACCATCCGGGTGCGATGGCGCGTGGCGAAGCGATCCGCCACGATCCTGGCGAACCGCGTCTCGTCGTGGCTCGCCTCGTCGAAGCCGATCGAGCAGGTCTCGACCGCGTGATCCGAAACCTCGGCCATCATCGCCACCACCGCCGAGGAATCGACCCCGCCGGACAGGAACGCCCCCAGCGGCACGTCTGCCACCATGCGCGATCGCACGCCCTCGCGCAGGTGGTGGAGCAGTTTCGCCTCGCGCGCCGCCACTGATCCGCGTGCGCGATCGGCGAAGCTCACGTCCCACCACTGCACCGGCCGCCCCAGCGGCATCCCCCGGCGCGCCGCCAGCCAGTGCCCGGCCGCGAGCTTCTTCACGCCCGCCACGATGCACGCATCGTCCGGCACGTAGCCCAGCCCGAGGTAATCATCGACGGCGGTGAAATCAGGCGTGCGGCGCAGCATCGGGTGGGCGAGCAGCCCCTTGAGTTCGGACGCGAAGATCAGCGCGCCGTCCGCCAGTTCGGCATAATGCAGCGGCTTCACCCCCAGCCGGTCGCGCGCCAAGAACAGCGTGCCGTCCACCGCGTCGTGGATGGCGAAGGCGAACATGCCGTTCAGCCGGGGCAGCACGTCCGGCCCCCACTGCCGCCAGCCACGCAGGATCACCTCGGTATCGCCATGCGTGGTGAAGACGTGGCCCAGCGCCTCAAGCTCGGCCCGCACCTCGGTGAAATTATACACCTCGCCGTTGAAGGTGAGGGCGTAGCGCCCATCCTCCGTCACCATCGGCTGCGGGCTGCCGGCCACGTCGATGATCGCGAGCCGGCGATGGCCCAGGCCGACGCCCGGTGCGGTCCACACCCCCTCGCCGTCCGGCCCGCGATGCGCCTGCACCTGCGTCATCGCGCGCACGCGCTGCGGATCGACCGGCTTGGCCATGCTCAGGTGGAAGATACCGGCGATGCCGCACATGGCCTACAGCCCCGCCATGCGGTCGGCCAGCGCGCCGGGATCGCCCAGCGCAGTCAGGAAGGCGTCGATCGCCGGCCGTGCGCTGCCCGCTGCTCCCGGTTGCTCGGCCGACACGAGGATCGCCACCGCCCGCTGCGGCCCGCCGAGCAGGCGCGCACGCAGCGTCTCCAGCTTCACCCGCGTGTCGCTGCCGGTGGTCGTGCGGCCGACGCGGTAGAATGTCACCACCTCGCGCACCACCGGCCCCGGCGCGGAGATGCGGAACGCGCGGCCCTGCGGCGGGGCGCGCGTATCGTCGGTCCACGCCCAGTCGCTCGTCGGATCGACCGCGCCCTGCCCGTAACCGACGATCTCGCGGCCCTCCGCCTGATGGCCATAGACGACGATCGCAAGATCCACCGCGCGCCCGGCGGCATCGCGATAATGGCCGATCACGCGATGATCCGCCCCGTCGAAGCGCGGCCGCCACGGATAGTGCGACACCTCCGCCGCGCGCGTCCACCCCGGCACATCGGGCGGGGCGATATGGGCCGGCAGTTGCGCCCCGCCCCCCGCCGCGATGGCACTGCCCCACGCGAGCGGCGCCATCGCCAGCAGCAGCACCGCCCCCGCCAAACCGGCGATCCGCCCCGGCCGGTCCGCCACCGGCCTCACCGGCTGGAGTGCCGCGGCATCGAGCCAGCGGTCGTTCGGCCCGCGATCGAAGAAGCGCCAGCTCACCGCCATCACCGCCACCATCACGGCGGCGAAGAAGACCCAGCCATAGACGACATGATCGAACTCGCCCGCCACCGTGCCGTCGGTCAGGTGGCCCACATAGATCGTGCCGAACGCACGCAGCCCGTTGGCCAGCACCGGCACCGCGATCGCCACCGCCATGAACCCCGCGCGCTTGGCCCGGCTGCGAAAGCATACGTTGGCGACCAACGCGCCATAGGCGATCATCGCGACGAGGAACTTCACGCCGGAACACGCCTCGGCCACTTCATAATAGCCGTTGGGGATGGTGATGAACACGCCCTCGATCCGCGCCGGCACGCCGACAACGCCGAGCAGCACCATGCACATCTTCGCCGTGATCGTCTGCAACGGCGGCACCAGCATATCGCCCACCGGCACCAGGAGCAGCAGGTAGGCCAGCGGAAACAGCAGCCCGCGCGCCACCGCCGGGCCGAGGCAGGCGACGACCGCCCCCTGCAGCATCAGCACCAGCCCCAGATGCCGCGCGAACCCCACGCCGGCAGCCTGGCCGAGCAACCATCCGCCCGCGCCCGCCGCCACGATCACCAGCCCCGGCCACCACGCCTGCGGCACCAGCCGGGCCAGTTCGGGCGCGCGCTGCCACACCAGCCAGCCGACGATCGGGAGAATGAACAGGCAATGCCCGTAGGTGGAGCTGTTCCACCAGATGTCGGCCATCGCCAGCGCGTCGCGGTGGAACAGCGCCACGACCGCCGCCGTCACGCCGCCCAGCCAGCCGAGCGCCAGCCGCCACGGCGTCGCCTGCACACGGGCCACGCGTGCACCGATCGTCGCCACGCTCACACCGCCACGGCGCGGGGTGCGGTGACCAGCCCGGCCAGCGGCGCGAGCCGGCTCTCCCACGAATAATCCGCCACCAGCCGCGCGCGCGCCGCCAGGCCCAGCCGCGCGGCGGCATCGGGCCGGGTGAGCAGGCCGATCACCGCCACCGCTTCGCCCGCTGCATCGGCCACGATCAATTCGGCGCCCGCCACCGCCTCGATCCCCTCGAACGCGGCCGGCGAGGCGACGACCGGGCGGCCCATCGCCATCGCTTCCAGCACCTTGTTCTGGATGCCGCGCGCCAGATCGAGCGGCGCGACCACCACGGCCGCCGCCGCCAGCCAGCCGCGCACGTCCGCCACCGCCCCCGTCACGATCACCCCCGGCAGCGCGGCCAGCGCGCGCACGGCCGGGGCGGGATTGCGGCCGACGATGGCGAAGGTGGCACCGGGCACGGTCGCGCGGATCGCGGGCAGGCTCTCTCGGGCGAAGCGGATCACGGCGGCCATGTTCGGCGGATAGTCCATCTGGCCGGTGAACACGATCAGCGGCGTCGGCACATTCGGGCGCTCCACCGCAACCGCCGGATCGAAGAATGCCAGATCGACGCCGTTGCCCAGCGCCTGCACCTTTTCCGCCCCCAGCCCGCTATGCCTTCGGAACAGCGCCACCTCCGCCTCGCTGACGAACAGGCTGGCATCGGCGCGGGCGGCGGTGGCGATCTCATACGCCCCCAACAACCGCGCCTCGCGCGCGTGGATCCGGCGCATGGGCTGCCTCGCAGTGTCGGCATAGGCGGCGAACTTGGCCGAGTCCACGTCGACGAAATCCATGACGAAGCGCGCGGCGCCGCGATCGGCGGGGACGAACTGCGCCATCTGGCCGGAAAAGACGAAGATCGTCTCGATCGGCCGCTCCCGCAGCGTCTGCGCCACGAAACCGGCGATCCCCGCGCTCTCGAACAACGCCAGCGACACCGGCCGCCCGGTCCGCAACGCCGCCAGCCCCGCCGCGACCTGCGATCGCGTCCGCCGCTCGACATGGCGCGTGGCGACATACGGATCGAGCGCGGCGGCATGTCCCTCGTCCGCTGCATCGTCGGCGAAGGCGGCGAGATGGACGCGGCCCAGCTTTGCCAGCGCCTTGAGCAGATGGAACGACCGGATCTTGTCGCCGCGGTCGGGCGGATAGGGCACGCGGTGGGCGAGGAACAGGATGTCACCCATCACCCCAGACCACGCGCGATCATCGGCCCCAGACGGTTCGCCAGCCACAGCGGCAGCCTGCGCCACGCCGCCACCTGCAAGCTGTACTTCGGGTCGAGCGGGTTCACCACGCGCGGCGCCACGCCATCGGCAGTACGTGTGGCGTAGGCCAGCGGTGCGGGCACGAAGCCCCAGTTTCGCTTGAACGCGAACGCGCCGGTGCCGGGTTTCGACCGGCCGAAATCGAACGTCGTGCAGCCGCGCGCACGGGCATGGCGCATCAGCGCGAAATACATCAGGTCGTTGGCCCGCCACGTCCGGGCCTCCGTCGTGCCGCCGCCCCAGTAAGGCATCACGCACCCGCCGAAATACAGGCTCAGCACGCTCGCGACCGGCCGCCCCTCGTGCCGGATCGTGAGGATATCCGCCTCGTCGCCCAGTGCATCGAGCATCGCCTCGAACAGCGCGCGCGGAAACACCGGCGTGCCGAGGTTTCGCACGCTGGCGGCATAGACCGCGTAATGCGCCGCCCGGTCGCGCTCGCCCCGGCCGATCTCCACCGTCAGCGGAAAACCCAGCGCGCGGCGCACCTCGGCACGCTGCTTGCGCGGGATGGCCAGCAGTTCGGCGTCGTCGTCCGCCGCCAGCGGGCGGGTGAAGCCGGCATAGGACTCGCGCGAGATGTGCCAGCCGTCGCCCTCGGGCAGCCAGCCGCCGCGCAGTTCCAGCGAGGGCGTGCTCAGCCGCCCCGCCAGCGCCCACGCCGCCTCCGCCAGCGCCGCCGCCACGCCGTCGTCCCCGGCGAGGATGCCGCCGCCCACCGCGAACCCGCTCGAGACCAGCGCGCGGCCGAACAACGGCGAGTGGATCGCACTCAGCGGCAGCACGCCGGCGATCGCTCCGCCCGATCGCGCCACCAGATAATGCGCCGGCTGGCCGCACCCGCGCGCCACCGCCGCGCTCCACGCCGGCAGGTGGAACGGCGTGGCATCCGCCCGTGCGCGTACCCACGCCTCGACCGCACCGCCGTCCCGCACCGGGTCGACCGCCGCGATCGTCACGCCATCGGCCCGCACCCCCGCCCGCATCGGCGCCATAGCGGTCACAGCCGGGATGCCTGCCCCGCGACCACATGATCCACCCGCCCCCATTCGAAGCGGCGGATCAGCCGGCGTAGCTTGCCCTCCATCGCCGCCAGCCGGCTGTAGTGCCGCACCCGCGAACGGAGCGGCGCGTTCGCCACGCGCGGCTGGCCCGGGTCGATTTCCCACGGATGGAAGTAGAAGATCGCCGGGCGCTGCTCGGCACGGTTCACCCGGTCGATCGCCCAGCGCGAAAAGCCATAGGGCAGCATCCGGAAGAAGCCGCCGCCGCCCGCCGCCAGCGTACGTCCGGCCACGCGCACCGTCGTCACCGGCAGCTCCACCAGTGCGGACCCCGCCACCGGGCGAAAGGCGAAACGCGGCGCCTCCGGCCAGCCGTAATGATCGTGCTTCACCGGCGCCACGCTGGACGAATAGGCATAGCCCTCGTCCGCCAGTATTTCGTGTGCCCAGGGCGTGCGCGTGTCGATCGAGAAGCTCGGCGCGCGATAGCCCGTCACGCCCACGCCGCCCGCATCCTCGATCGCGGCCTTCGCGCGGGCAAGGTCGGCGCGGAACTGGTCGGGCGTCAGGCTGAATACGCGCGCATGATCCCAGCCGTGGCTGGCGATCTCGTGCCCGGCGTCCACGATCCGGCGGATCAGCGCGGGATGTCGATGCGCCACCCAGCCGAGCGTGAAGAAGGTCGCCTTCACCCCCTCCTCGGCGAACAGCCGCAGCACCACGTCACTGTTGCGTTCCACCCGGCCGGTCAGCCCGTCCCAGTCGGCCCGGTCGATCACCGTCTCGAACGCGCCGACCTGAAACCAGTCCTCGACATCGACGGAAAGCGCGTTGCGCATCGGCGGGCGACGTTTCAGCGTCTGGCGGCGCGGCGAGGCGAGCCGGGCCGCTGCGGCTTGCCGTCATCCTTGGCCCAGTCGATCAGCAGCGTCAGCACCTGCCGCAGCACGATATCCTGTTCCTCCACCTGCGCCTCGAGCGCCGCGACCCGATCGAGCAAAGGATGCCCCGACAGGTCGGCGGGCGCGTCCGCTCTCTCGCTGTCCTGCCCCATGTCCTCGGCCACCACCGCCACCGCATCGGCGTCGATAACCGACAGGTTCTCGATCGCGCCGTGCAGCAGCAGCCGCGTCGCCAGCGTGTTGAGCGTGCGCGGCACCCCGCGCGACAGCGTGTGCAGCGCGATGCAGGCATCCTCGGTAAAGGTCGGCGTTCCGCTCCAGCCGACCATCGTCAGGCGATGCACCAGATACGGGCCGACTTCCTCCGGCTCCATCGGGTCGAGGTGATGCGTGGCGATCACCCGCTGGCGCAGCTGTTCGAGATTGTCGTCCTTCTGCAGCTTGTCGCGGAACTCGGGCTGGCCGAGCAGCACGATCTGCAACAGCGATTGCCCGCCCGCCTGGAAATTGGAGAGCATCCGCAGCTCCTCCAGCGCGGCGACGGGCAGGTTCTGCGCCTCGTCGACGATCAGCAGTGTCCGCCGCCCCTCGCGCGTCTGTGCGTGCAGGGTGCGCTCCACCCGATCGAGCAGTTGCGCCTTGGCCATACCCTCGGTCGCCACGCCCAGCCCCTGCGCCGTCAGCCGCAGGATATCGTCCCCGTCCACCTGCGTGGAGACGAGGCGCACCACGGTGAGGCGCGCGCGGTCGATCGTCGCCATCAGGTGGCCGACCAGCGTCGTCTTGCCCGCGCCGATATCGCCGGTGATGACGATGAAGCCCTCGCCCTGCGCCAGCCCGTAGCCGAGATACGCCATCGCCTTCTTGTGCGTGCCGCTGTCGAAGTAGAACACCGGGTCCGGCGTCAGCTGGAAGGGGCGGCCGGTCAGCCCGTAATGATCTGTGTACATCAAGCGTCTCCGCCGCCGGTAATGCGCGACATCCGTTTAGAAAGCGTAGCGCATGCCGAGAAGTAGCGTTCCTGAAACGTCCGTTTCAAACCCTTCCGTATCGAAGGCGAACAGCCCCACCGCCGCATTGGCAGTGAGGTGATCGCCCAGCGTGCGGTAATAATTCGCCGTCGCAGCGCCGCTCTTCACGTCGCCCGCGCCGGCGATGCCGCTGCGGTAGAGATCGCCGTACACCGCGAAATCGACGCCCGAGTCCGTGGTGATGCGGCGCCCCAGGTTGCCCTGCACCGACCAGCTTTCGTCCTCCACCCCGTTCAGCGTGAACAGGCCGGGGATTTCCGGCGCGAGGAAGCGGCGCTGCGAATAGCCGCCGCCCAGCCCGTAGGTCCACCGCCCGTTGCGCCCGGAATACAGCGCATACACGCCACGGCTGCGGAAGTTGGCGGTGCTGATCGACTGGAACACGTTGTTCAGGCAGCCGCCGGTGCCGGGCGTGGCGCCGAACACGCAGCCGGTGAAGGCGTTGCCGAACGGATTGCGCGCCAGCGTGAACTGCGTGGGCAGCGAGGAGATGCCCCGCGTCAGCCCGCGCCCGAAGCTGTCGATCTGGTCGTACACGCCGATCCGCAGGCCGGAACGGCTGTCGATCTGCCAGTCAAACGAGCCATTGAAGATGGTGCCGCCATAGCGGTGCCCCAGCCGCGCCTCCAGCGTGGTCCGCCGGTTCGGTCGCCAGATCACGCCGCCGTCGTAGATGAGCCCGTCGGTATCGTAGGCCAGCAAGCGCGGGCTGGCCGGATCGGTGACGTAGCGGCCGTTGCTGTTCACCACCGGCTGGCCGGCGGCATCGATCAGCGGCGCGCGCTGGCTCGCCTCGATCTTCTCGTACCCCACGCTGCCCACCAGCGCGAGCGTGCGGGACACCGGCACCGTCACCTCGGCGCGGACGAACTTGCCGTCGTACCGCTGGTCGAGCTGCGCGGTATCCTCCCGCTCGTAGCCGGCCGAAAGCTTCCAGCCGACCCCGAGCACCCCCGGCCGCATGCCTACGCTGGCGGCGGCGGCATGATTGGTCGAGCTGTCATAACCATCGAGCCGGGGCTGCCCGGCGGCGAGCGCGAAATCGGTGCTCGTCTTCACCTTCACATAGCCGAAGCGGTAGCTGGCGGCGACATCCAGATCGCCCACCCGCGTGGCGAGCGCGGGGCCGGCGTACAGGCCGTACACCTGCGACAGGTTGGACTGGTCGCCGATCAGCAGCGTCGGCGCATCCCCCCGGATGTCGGTGCGCGCGCGGGTGGCGAGCAGCCCACCCTCCAGCGAGACGAGATCGGGCACCAGCCCGACCCGGCCGCGCGCCAGCCCGGTGTGGATATCCTGATCGGCCAGCCCGTCGCCCCAGCCGAAGCGGTGCTCGTAACGATAGTCGATCGTGCCGGAGAGGTTGCGCGTATCCACCGACGCCTGCACGCCTGCCGCCACCGCGGTATAGGTGTTGGTGCCGCGCGGATCGTTGCCCGCCAGATCGAAATCGATCACCTGCTGCACTTCGAGATACGGCGTGATCGAGCGTCGCGGTCTGGTCGTCCCGCTTTTGGCCGGCCTGTCGTCGGCCGCCGTCGAATCGGACCGTGCGGTGTCGGACGACGTGGACGAGCCGGACGAGACCGGCACCGCCTGTGCCGCCGCAGGTGACGCCGGCATGGCCAGAACAATCGCGGTGAACGCCGTGTTCACCATAAGCGGGCGCATCCCCCTCACGCGCCGTAGCCGTAATAGGTGCCGAACCGCCGCCGGCCGAGGCCCGCCGAGGTGGCGTTGAGCAGCAGGCGGATGTCGTCGCACCCCGCCAGCAGTTTCAGCGCATCCTTCAGGTCGCCCTCGCCGGTGCGGTCGGCCCGCACCACCATCATTGTCTGGCCCACATGCAGCGCCAGGACGGAGGCGGGCGAGGCGGCCAGTGCCGGGGGCGAATCGAAGATGGTGATGCGGTTCGGCACCCGGCCCAGCGCCTCCACCACCACGCGCGTCCGATCCGAAGCGATCAGTTCGGTCGCCTCGTTGCTCTGCCGGCCCGCGGGCAGCACCGACAAATGGCCCAGATCGGTGCGGATCACGCATGCCTCGGGGTCGACCGCGGGGTCGGCGATCGCGTCCATCAGCCCCGGCCCGGCCTCCAGCCCCAGCATCGAGAGGATCGACGGCTTGGCGACGTCGGCATCGACCAGCAGCACCTCCAGATCGCGCTCGTTGGCGATCGAGAGCGCCAGATTGACCGCGCAGAAGCTCTTGCCCTCGCCCGGCAGCGCAGAGGCGACGAGGATGCGCCGGCTGCGCGGATCGCCGCCCTCCATCGCCGCCAGCAGCAGCTGCCGCTTGACGATCCGGAACTCCTCGGCGAGCGCGCTCACCGGCGCGTCGGGCAGGATGAAACCGGCCTCGCGCAGCTCCTCACGGTCGATCGTGCCGAAGCGGCCCGGCATGGCCGGCGGCATCTCGAACCGCGCGAGTTCGGCACGCAGCGGCTCGGCGATGGGCGCGTCGTCCGGCGACGGCCCCGGCTCGCCCCCCGGCCGCGCCCGCAGCGCCGCGTTGAAGTCGTAGACCCTGGCGGCGCGTTCCAGCAGCGATGCGCGTTTCGGATTGTTCATCGGGTCATCCTCAGGCCATCATCCCGCGCTGGACGAACTCGACCAGCAGCAGCAGCGCGAAACAGGCACCCAGCGCCCCCGCCCCGCCGGCGAACCACACCAGCCGCTTGCGGCGATCGACGATGTTGGCCGGCGTCAGCACCTCGCCGACCGCACCCAGCACCGGCAGCCCGCTCGCCCGCGCCAGCCGCTCGGCGGTGGCGTAGGTCGTCTGCAGCTGCGCCTTGGCGAAGGCGGCGCCGACCCCGCCCGCGATCCCCAGCACCAGCACGAGCGCCAGCAGCAGCGGGCGGTTGGGGGAGACGGGCACGCGCGGCAGATAGGGCGGGTCGATCACGCGGAAACTGATCGAATCGGTCTTCGTCGCCACGTCGCTGCGCAGGCGCACGTCCTCGCGATCGCTCAGCAGCTTGTCATATTGCGCCTTCAGCACGTCATAGTCGCGGTTGAGGCGTGACTGTTCGGCGACGACGCCCGGCTCGGCTGCCTGCTTGGCGGCGAACTGCGACATGTCCGAACCGATCTGCGCGCGGCGCGCGGTCAGTGCCGCCACCGTCGCCTGCTTCTCGGCCTGCATCGATCGCAGCGTCATGTACATCGGGTTGGGCGTGGTGCCCACGGTGCTGCCGCCGCGCCCCTCGCTGGCGGCGGCCCCGCGCAGGCGGTTGATCTGCTGGCGCGCGGCGATCACGTCCGGATGCGCCTCGGTCCAGCCCTTGGCCTGATCGTCGGAGATCTGCGCCTCCAGCGCGGCGATCCGCCCGCGCGCGCCGCCCACGCTGCCGCCGCCGAAGCTGGGCGCCGCCACCGTCGCCGGGGTACTGCCGAGCTGACCGTTCAACGCCGACAGCGCGCTCTGCGCCGCCATCAGGTTCGCCTCGACATCCTGCGATTCGGACCGCGCCGCCTCCATACGTTGCGCGATCGAGCCGACGCCCGGCAACAGCCCGACATATTTCTGCTCGAACGCGGCGCGCGCCTGTTCGGCCACCTGCAACGCCTTCTCGCGCCGCGCCAGCTCGCCGTCGAGGAAGCGGATCGTGTCGCCGGTCTCGGCCCGGTCGCCGGCCAGGTTCTCGGCGACGAACAGGTCGAGCAGCTTCTCCGTCACGGTCTTGGCCAGCCGGGCGTTCTGCGCATCGGTCAGCCCGCCGCCGCTGGTCCGCACGCCGATCTCGAACATGTTGTCCTGCGGGGACTTCACCGTGATGTTGCGCTGGAGCCGGGCGACCATCTCGTCGACATCGCCAGCGTTGCCCGCCTGCACCACCAGATCGGTCGACCGCACCACCCGCTCGAGATTTTCGGCCGAGGTCAGCGTCTGGCGGACGCGGTCGATGTCGGCCATCCGCTCGCCGGTGCTGATCCCCATCTTCTCCGGCAGGATCGACTGCATCTGGACGAACAGCCGCGCCCCGCTCTCGTAGCTGTTCGGGATGAGCGCGATCACCAGCCAGCCGGCCAGGCAGATGCCCCACATCACCGCCAGCGCCAGCCAGCGGCGATGCCACACCTGGTGGACCGCGATCCTGATCTCGTCGTAGATGCCGTTCATCCCGGTTCCCGCCGCTTGCCCGTCCGACCCCTAGAACAGGCTCTCGGGGATGATGATGACGTCGCCCGGCTGCAACTTCACGTTGGCCGAGGCGTCGCCGCGCTTGAGCAGCCTGTCGATCCGCAGGCCGTATTCCTGCTGCTTGCCGCTCGCCTTGTCGAACCGCACCAGCCGCGCGCGATTGCCGGCGGCATAGTCGTTCAGCCCGCCCACCGCGATCATCGCGTCGAGCAGCGTCATGTTCGCGCGGTACGGCACCGAGGCCGGCTTCTCCGTCGCCCCCACGATGCGGACCTGCTGCGAGTACGTGCCGGAAAAATTCTCGACGATCACCGAGACGAGCGGATCCTTGATGTAGGTGGAAAGCGCCGCCTTGATGTCGTTGGAAAGCTGCGCCGGCGTCTTGCCCACCGCCGGCATCTCGGAGATCAGCGGCGTGGTGATGCGACCGTCCGGGCGCACCTGCACCTTGGCGCCCAACTCCGGATTGCGCCACACGAACACGGTCAATTGATCGAGCGGGCCGATCAGGTAATCCTCGCCCGGCGCCTCCGCGCTTTCCACGAACGGCGCCGGCGGCAGTTGCGTGGCGTTGCCCGTGGCGCATCCGGCCAGCGGGGCGACGCCCGCCAACACCAGCATCAGCCTTGCCCTGTTCCCCGTCTTCGTCATCGCAAAACCCCCTGAACGTGCCTGCCCGCCCCTGTCGTGCCGACGGCGCCGTTCAGGCTCCGCAGTGGACAGGAGAGGTAAAAATCAAGTTAGAATACCCCAATCAGCGTTCGCCGACGAGTGGCCCGCCGACAAGCAGTTCGCGCGGCGGCGGATGGCCGAGAAAGGCCTGCGGGCTGGCGGTGGCGCCATAGGCCCCGGCCATGAACACCGCGATCACATCCCCCACCCCCGCGCGCGGCAGCGACACCCGGTCGGCCAGCCGGTCGAGCGGGGTGCACAGGCAGCCGACGACGCTGGCGGTCTCCTCCGCCGGGTCGTTCAGCCGATGCGCGACGGCGACCGGATAGTTGCGCTTCACCACCGTGCCGAAATTGCCGCTGGCGGCAAGCTGATGGTGCATTCCCCCGTCCGTCACGAGGAAGACCTCGCCGTGGCTCACCTTCCGGTCCACCACGCGGGTGAGATAGACGCCCGCCTCCCCCACCAGCCAGCGCCCCAGCTCGATCGCGAAGTTCGTGTCGCCCAGTACACGGGGCCGCGCGGCCAGCGTGGCGACCAGCGCCGCGCCCACCGCGCCCACGTCCAGCGCGCTATCGCCGGGAAAATAAGGAATGCCGAAGCCGCCACCCAGGTTCACCAGCGGCGGCGGCGCACCGGCCGCCCCCCCCGCCAGTTCGGCGGCCAGCGCCACCGTGGCGGCCTGCGTCTCGGCGATCGCGGCGGCATCCAGCGCCTGCGATCCGGCGAAGATGTGGAAGCCGCGCCACTCCGCCCCCGCCTGCCGGATCGTCCGCACCAGCGCCGCCGCGCGCGCCGCGTCCACGCCGAACGGCTTGGCCCCGCCGCCCATCCGCATTCCTGATCCGCGGATCTCGAAATCGGGGTTTACCCGCACCGCCAGCCGCGGGCGGACGCCGATGCGGTCGCCGATGGCAATGGCACGGTCGCCCTCCGCCTCCGACTCGAGATTCAGCGTCACGCCGAGCAGGATCGCTTCCTCGATCTCGCGGTCGCGCTTGCCCGGCCCGGCGAACGAGATGTCCGCCGCCGCCATGCCCGCCCCGATCGCACGGACCATCTCGCCCGCCGAGGCCACGTCGATCCCGTCCACCCGCGACGCCATCGCAGCGGCAAGCGGCGCGAAAGGGTTGGCCTTGATGGCATAATGCAGCCCCACGCCCGGAAAGGCGGCGCGGAAGGTGGCGATGCGGCGCTCGATCGCGGCCAGGTCATAGGCGAACATCGGCGTATCGCCCGCCTCGCCGATCAGCGAGGCCACCGTGCGACCGCCGATCGTCAACGCCTGCCCATCGGCGTAGGCGGGCGGGATCGAACCCATCGGCTTCATGCCGTCTCTCCTTGCGCGAAGGCGTCGCGCAGCGCGGCGCGATCCAGCTTGCCGTTGGCGTTGCGCGGCAGATCAACCCGCCACACGATCCGGCGCGGCTGCATGAAGCCGGGCAGATCGGCCTTGAGATGCGCCGCCAGCGCCGCCTCGGCAGACCCGTCGCCGCGCGCCACCAGCAGGATCGCCTGGCCGAGCCGCGCGTCGGCCACGCCCAGCGCCACCGCCTCGCCGGTCGCGCCGCTCGCCACCGCCGCTTCCTCGACGTCGCTGGGGGAAACGCGGTTGCCGGCAGTCTTTATCATCTCGTCGTCCCGCCCCACGAACCGCAACAATCCGTCGTTCCCGCGCACCACCGTATCGCCCGACCATACCGCCTGCCCGCCCGATCGCGCAGACGCAGGCGCGGGGCGGAAGCGATACGTGGTCCGTTCCGGATCATTCCAGTAGCCCCGCGCCACCAGCGGCCCGGCGTGGACCAGCTCCCCCGGCTCGCCCGCCGCCGCCGCGCTGCCATCGGGCCGAAGCACCATGATCTCGGCAAACGGGATCGCGTCGCCGATCGATTCGGGGTGCGCGTCGATCAGGTCGGGCGGCAGGTAGGTCGATCGGAACGCCTCGGTCAGCCCGTACATCGAATAGAGGTCCGCCGCCGGGAACAGCGCCCGCAAGGTCCGCACCAGCGGCACCGGCAGCCGCCCACCCGAATTGGTCAGCCGCCGCAGGCCTGCCGCCGTCTCCCCCGGCCACGCCGCCTCGGCCAGTTGCAGCCACAGCGGCGGCACGCCCGCCAGCGTGGTGATGCCGTGCCGTTCCACCGCGCGTATCACGTCGCGCGGGGTAAGATAGTCGAGCGGCACCGCGCAGCCACCCGCCGCCCATATGGAGAACAGCTGGTTCTGGCCGTAATCGAAACTCAGCGGCAGCACGCACAATGTCCGGTCGTCGGCTTCCAGCCGCAGGTAATGCGCCACCGAGATTGCACCGAGCCACAGGTTTGCGTGGCTCAGCATCACCCCCTTGGGCCGGCCGGTGGAGCCGGAGGTGTAGAGGATCGCCGCCAGATCGTCGGGCGCGGCGGCGGACGGGGGCAGCGGCGCGGCGCCGCCTTCCAGCAGCCCGGCCTCCTCCTCGATCAGCAGCCGCGTCGCCACCGGCCGGTCCCCCGGCTCCAGCGTGGCGGCGCGCCCCGCCCCGGCGATCAGCAACACCGCGCCGCTGTCGGCCAGGATATGCGCCACCTGTGCGCGCCTGAGCAGCGGGTTGACCGGCACATGCACCAGCCCCGCCCGCGCGCAGGCGAGCGGCAGAAGGCACGCCAGCCGCGTCTTGGCCAGCCACGAGGCGACACGATCGCCCGGCTGCGCGCCCTGCCCCCGCAGGGTCGCCGCCAGCCGGCCGACCGCCTCGTCCAGCCCGGCGTGATCCAGCGTGCCGAGCTTGTCGACCAGCGCCGGCGCATCGCGCGCGCCCATCAGCGCGAGATGGTCGAGCGGCCGGGGCGTCGGGTCCGCCGCTACACTGGGGGGTCTGGTGGTCTTCACGCGGTTGCTCCTGCCCGATCGGCGATAGCCCCTTGCCACGCGCGGTGAAACCACAAGGTAAACGCCGTGCCCGCAGCGGGCCGCGGCTTGTCGATCGCCCGCACGGCGGCTAATTGCTGAAACCACGCAGTGAGGGGGAAACGGCATGGCGACGCTGGACGAGGGCAAGACGGTGGAAGCCACGGTACGATCCGTCCTGCGCGACGTGCTGGGCCTGGGGGCGCGCGCCGATGCGATCACCGCCGATACCTTGCTGTTCGGGTCGCTGCCGGAACTCGATTCAATGGCTGTCGCCGGTCTGCTGACCGAACTGGAAGACCGCCTCGACATCGTGATCGAGGATGACGAGGTGGATGGCGAGATGCTGGAAAGCTTCGGCGCGCTCGTCACCTTCGCCGAGGGCAAGACGCGCGGCTGATCCGTCGCCGGTGCAGGGGCCGATCCATTCGCACCCTCTGAAAAATAAGAGCCGGCGGGGACTCGTCTCGAAGGGCAGGTGCCGCACCTTCCACCCGGAGGCAATTCCACAGGCCTGACGACATCGGCATCGGCGGCCGTGCATCCGCCCGACGTCAGCCTGCGCTAGATCTCCACCTGGCTGCCCAGCTCCACCACGCGATTGGTGGGCAAGCGGAAGAACTCCATCGCGCTTTCCGCGTTGCGCAGCATCCACGAGAACAGCTTCTCGCGCCAGATCGCCATGCCCGGCCGCTCCGACGACAGCAGCGTCTGCCGCGACAGGAAGAAGCTGGTGTCCATCATCTTGAACTGCGGGCCGCACTCGGTCGTCGCCGCCAGCGCCGCCGGCACGTCGGGATCCTGCATGAAGCCGTAGCGCAGGATCAGCCGGTAGAAGCCCTGCCCGAGATCCTCCAGCGAGGACGTCCGCACCTTCTGGTCGACATAGGGCACGTCCTCGATCTTCACGGTCAGCAGCAGCACCCGCTCGTGCAGCACCTTGTTGTGCTTCAGGTTGTGCAGCAGCGCGTGCGGCACGCCGTCAGACGCGGACGTCATGAACACGGCGGTGCCGGAGACGCGCACGGCCGAATTGACCGCCGACTTGACGAAGACCTTCACCGGCATCGCCGCCTCCTTCATCCGCGCGATCATCAGCTGGCGGCCGCGTGCCCACGTCGTCAGCATGGTGAAGGCGAACAGGCCGACGAGCAGCGGGAACCAGCCGCCATCGGGCACCTTGGTGAGGTTGGAGGCGAAATACACCCCGTCCACGGCCAGGAACAGCAGGATGAACAGCCCGCCCAGCAGCTTGGGCCAGTTCCACACGCGGAACACGAGTACCGCCAGCATGCACGTGCTGATGAACATCGTGCCCGTCACCGCGATGCCGTACGCCGCCGCCAGATTGGACGACTGGCCGAACATCAGCACCAGCAGGATCACCATCACCATCAGCGCCCAGTTGACGCTCGGTACGTAGATCTGCCCGGCGGCGGACGCGCTGGTATGCTCGATCCGCACGCGCGGCATCAGCCCCAGCTGCACCGCCTGCTGCACCACCGAGAAGGCGCCGGTGATGACGGCCTGACTAGCGATCACCGTCGCCAGCGTCGCCAGGATCACCAGCGGCAGCCGCCACGCATCCGGCGCCATCAGGAAGAACGGGTTTTCCGCCGCACCCGGCTGGCGCAGCAGCAGCGCGCCCTGCCCGAGGTAGTTCAGCATCAGCATCGGGAAGACGAGGTACAGCCACGCCGCCTGGATCGGCCGCCGGCCGAAATGGCCCATGTCGGCGTACAGCGCCTCCGCCCCCGTCACCGCCAGCACCACCGAGCCGAGCGCGAGGAAGGCGAGGACATGATCGTGCGCGAAGAAACGCACCGCCCAGATCGGATTCAGCGCGATCAGCACTTCGGGGTTGGCGATGATGCTCATCACCCCCAGCACGCCGATGGCGATGAAATAGGTCAGCATGATCGGGCCGAAGAACTGCCCGATCAGCGCGGTGCCGCGCGATTGCAGGATGAACAGGCCGATCAGGATCGCCACCGAGATCGGCAGGACGAACGGCGTGAAGCTCGGCTCGACGATCGTGAGACCCTCGATCGCCGACAGCACCGAGATGGCCGGCGTGATCATGCAGTCGCCGAAGAACAGCGCCGTCGCCAGCACCCCCAGCATGACCAGCCCGGCGGACCAGCGCCCGCCGCCGGTGCGCCGCTGGATCAGCGCGAGCAGCGCGAGGCTGCCACCCTCGCCCTTGTTGTCCGCGCGCAGGATGAGCAGCACGTACTTCAGCGTCACGATGACGATCAGCGACCAGAAGATCAGGCTGAGCACGCCGTAGATATGCAGCGGATCGACCGCCAGCGGGTGATGGCCGACGAAGATCTCCTTCATCGAATACAGCGGGCTGGTGCCGATATCGCCATAGACCACGCCGACCGCGCCGAGCGCGAGCGTCGTCAGCCTGGATTTGCCGTGGCCGTGGCCATCATGCCCCTGGCCGTCATGGCCGCCCTGTGCGAGCGGCATGTCGGCGGTGACTGCTCCACCATCACTCATCGACGAACGGCGTTCATCGACGGATGGACCTTGCACTACGCATCGTTTGCCCGCCGATCCTGCCTCGCCCGGAGAGCCGGGCCGACTGTGGCGGCGCCTAGCATGCCCCCCAGCCACCTGCAACGGGCTGAAAACAGGGCCGGTCCCGCCCCGCACGCCGGGGGCTGGCAGGCGCGATATAACCCTGTCGCCGGGCTGGAACAAGGCATGAACACGAAGCGTTCGGCGCGGGAAGGAGAATGCGATGACCACCAAGGATCAGGCCGCCGAGGATCACGACGCGGAAAACCCGAAGACCCATCCCACGTCGAATGCCCAGAAGGACCCGGACGACTGGACGACGGGCGACGAGGAAATGACTGGCGCGCAGGCTTCCTACCTCAAGACCCTGAGCGAGGAGGCGGGCGTCGAGTTCGACCCGTCGCTGACGAAGGCCGATGCCTCCAAGCAGATCGACGCCCTGCAGGAAAAGACCGGCCGGGGAAAATGACCCGGAGGGGCGGCGGTTGCTCCGCCGCCCCCCCGAGTTGGGAACGCGGGCTTGAGTAAGTGTAGGTGAGATTGGGCGGACATAGTGTGCGGCGCCTGCGCGATTGCTGTACCGGCGCAAGCCGTCACACCGGCAGATCACCGCTGTACATTGGCATTGGCGCTAGCCTGTTCGGATAATGCTTCCGCTGGACAGTGCGTATCGGCGTGGGAAAAACCGCAGTTCAGCTTTCTATCAGCCGGCATCCGCATTTTTGCGTAACGCCCACCCGATAAGCCACAACAAGGCGGCGAACGGCCACTACCCGATCTACTCTACCAGCCGCCCGCTCAATATCTCGATCCGGGCTATCATCGCCGGATCGCGCATAGTCGGCGCAGTGATGAGCGCATGTTCCAGCACCCTGTCGAGCGGTGACGACGTGCGTGCTCCGGGCAGCGCGTTCACGAACGACTCGACGAAGCGGCGGGCGACGGCGCCGTTCGCCCCCATCTGCGCGATCACCTCCGCCACCTCCACGAACGCCGCTTCCTGCCGCCAGCAATCGTAATCGGTCACCATGCCGACCAGCGCGTAGGGCAGCTCCGCCTCGCGGGCGAGCTTGGCCTCGGGCATCGCCGTCATGCCGATCACGTCCGCCCCCCATTGGCGGTACATCAGGCTTTCGGCGCGGGTGGAGAATTGCGGACCCTCCATCGCCAGATACGTCGCCCCCCGCGTCACCGCCCCGCCGGCCACTGCCACCGCCGCCTCGGCAAGGGCCGAAAGGCGCGGGCACACCGGCTCCGCCATGGAGACATGCGCCACCAGCCCGGTAGAGAAGAAGCTGGACGGCCGCGCCACCGTGCGATCGATGAACTGATCGACCACGACGAAATGGCCGGGCGGCAGTTCCTCGCGCAGCGACCCGATCGAGGAGATCGCCACCACATCGGTGCAGCCCGCCAGCTTGAGCGCGGCGATATTGGCGCGCGCGTTCACCTCGGAGGGCGGAATGCGGTGGCCGCGCGCGTGACGCGGCAGGAAGCGAACCTCGACCCCGCCGATCCGCCCGAACAGGATATCGTCGGAGGGCGCACCCCACGGCGTGTCGATCGTCCGCCACGTCGCCTCCTCCAGCGAGTCGATGGCATACAGCCCCGATCCCCCGATGATCCCGATCGTCCAGCCGTCCGTCATGGTTCGCCCGCCTTTGCCGCCCGCGCCGGAATAGGCCGGCGCTTTTGCCGGTGACAAGCGCGCGGGCCGGATTAAGTCTGTCGGCCCCTGGCCTGGAAGCACCGCCCTGACCTTCGCCGATCCCCCGCCCGAGGGCGCGCCGCGCCTCGTCACCATCGATGCGATCCGGGGCTTCGCCGTGCTGGGCATCCTCGTGATGAACATCGTGGCGATGGGGATGCCGGTCTATGCCTATGTCGACCCCTTCTATTATGGCGGGGCGACGGGCGCCGACCTGGCCGCATGGGCGCTTGCCTACGTGTTCGCGGACGGCAAGATGCGCGCGCTGT
Source organism: Alterirhizorhabdus solaris (assembly GCF_007785815.1). GTDB lineage: Bacteria > Pseudomonadota > Alphaproteobacteria > Sphingomonadales > Sphingomonadaceae > Alterirhizorhabdus > Alterirhizorhabdus solaris. The sequence goes on from NZ_VNIM01000013.1 coordinate 38,214, forward strand.
TCACGATGTTGTTCGGCGCCTCGCTGCTGCTGATCGCAGATCGCGCCGAGCGCCCGGCCTGGCTGCACTACCGGCGCATGGGCGTGTTGCTCCTGTTCGGCATGGCGCACGCGTGGCTGCTGTGGTTCGGTGATATCCTCGTCGAATATGCACTGGTCGGGGCAGTCGCCTTCATCGGGTGGCGCTGGCGGCCGGCGGCGCTGCTGTCCGTCGCGGCGCTGTGCTTCGCCTTCGCGCTGGCCGACGATCTGCTCGCGTGGCAGCAACTCGCCGCGCTGAGGGCGGCGGCGCTGGCCCCCGGCGCAATGCCCGGCGTGGTCGAGGCATGGCAGTCGGTGCTGGCCGCGGCCACCCCGCAGCCGAGCATGATCGCCCGCGAGATCGCACTCTATCGCGGCGGCTTCGCCCATGTGATGGCGGCGCGCGCACCCACCACCCTGATGTTCCAGACACGGCTGCTGGCGCTCTCGTTTCCCGAAACGCTGGGTTATGTCGCGCTCGGTATGGCGCTGTACCGGCTCGGCTGCTTTGGCGGGGCGTGGCGGCTCGGCGTGTATCGCCTGCTTGTCGGCGCAGGCGTGGCGGCGGCGGCGCTGGAGGTGCCGGTATCACAGATGCTTGTGGCGGCGCGCTTCGATCCGGCGACGATCCCGCTGGCCGACGCGCTATCTTTCGTGCTGCGGCCGTGGCTGGCGCTCGGCTACGTTGCCGCGATCGTGCTGGTCGTGCGTGCCGGCAGGCTGAGGGGCGCGATCGCGCGGCTGGCGGCGGCCGGACGGATGGCGCTGTCAAACTACATCGCCACCTCGCTGGTCGCGACGACATTGTTCTATGGCTATGGCGCCGGTCTGTACGGTCGGCTCGATCGCGCCGAGCTTTATCTCGTGGTGGCGGCGATCTGGGCGATGATGCTGCTGTGGTCCCCCGCATGGCTGACCCGATTCGCTTACGGGCCGCTGGAATGGGTATGGCGTGCGACGAGCCGAGGCGTCCGGCCCCGCTTTCGAAGCATGTAGGCTATTGCGACTTACTCTCATCATAGATAGCATCGGCGTTACGAGAGGAGAGTCGTCGATGGTCGTTTGCGTTTGCAATGCTATCCGCGAGAAGGATGTCCGGCAGGCAGCACGGGCGGGCCACGCCAGCCCCTGCAGCGCCTATGCATCGATGGGCATGCGCCCGAGGTGCGGTCAATGCGTCCCGTTCGCACGTCAGATCATCGCGGCGGAGCACGCTACTGCCTGACGCTTTCAACTAGACTTTTCCGCGGTTTTCCGCCGTTTTCAGGTGCCTTTCAGGTCGTCTCCGCGTTATAGGAGAGACATAGCCAAGGAGGTCATCATGAAGGGCGACGCCCAAACCATCGAGTATCTGAACGTCGCGCTCAAGAACGAGCTCACGGCGATCAACCAGTATTTCCTGCATTATCGCTTGCTCGACCATTGGGGTATCGAGCGTCTTGCGAAGTTTGAATATGGCGAGTCGATCGACGAGATGAAGCACGCCGACAAACTGTCCGCGCGCATCCTGTTTCTCGACGGGCTGCCGAACTTCCAGCTGCTCGGCCGCCTCAAGATCGGCGAGACGGTGGAGGAGGTGCTTCGCGCCGACCTAGCGCTTGAAAACGAGGCCATCCCGGTGCTGCGCGACGGCATCGCCCATTGCGAGACCGTGCGCGATTACGTCAGCCGCGACCTGCTGCTCCAGATCCTCGACAACGAGGAAGAGCATGTCGATTATCTCGAGCGTCAGTTCGACATGATCGAGCGGATGGGCATCCAGAACTACGTCCAGCTTCAGTCGAAACCGGCCGAAGCGATGTAACCGGAGCGGCGCCGGTGCGAACCGGCGCCGCCGACCGGCCGGCGCGCGATCGAAGTCAGGCCCGGTCGAAACTCGGCTGCACCGCCGCCTTGCGCCCGAAGGTGGGCCGGCGGTCGACCAGCGGGTTGGTTTCCCGGTCGAAGATGGCGAGCGTCTGGTCGAACAGCGGCCGCAGCCGTACCACCGCCCCCAGCAGTTCCTCCGGCGTCTGCCGCGCCTCCACACAGCGCCGCGCACCCTGCTCGATCTGCTCGGCCAGCGCGCCCAGCGGCTCCGCCCCGAACTGCAGCGATTCGCCTTTCAGCGTGTGGGCAGGCAGGATCAGCGCCGCCGCATCCAGCCGCCGCATCGCCTGCTCGATCGCCGCGACCGATTTCGTCCCGTCTTCGCGGAAGTAGCTGAGGATCCGCACGAATCCGGCACCAAGTTCCGTCCGCGCGCGCGAGAACGTCTGCCTGTCGACGATACGACCGTCTGTTTCGCTCATCGACCCGCTTCCCTGACACGATCCGTTCGGGGATCCCCGGATCGGGCTATGCCGGGATTCTCGTAAACAACGGGTTTACACCTGCCCGCGAACCGCGCCGTTTCGGCGCAATTCAGCCGTTTACGAGCAATTCCCCGGTACCGTCATCATGCACCTGCCAACCATGTTCGGCCGCCAGGGCTGCCACCTCGCGCGGGGCGGCGGGATCATCCGCCAGAAGTCGCGCCGTGGCACCGGGCGGCAGCGCGCGCATCGCCTTCGCCAGCCGCAACGCCGGCCAGGGGCACCGCATCCCGCGCGTATCGACGACGACCACCGCATACGGTGGCCCGCTCAAGCGAACGGGTTCTTCGGCGCGCGCACCGTCAACCGCACCGGCACCGCACCGAAGCCCAGTTCCTTGCGGATGCCGTTGACCAGATAGCGGCGGTAGCTTTCGGGCAGCTGATCCACCCGCGTGCCGAACAGGATGAAACCGGGCGGCCGCGTCTTGGCCTGGGTCAGATAACGCAGCTTGATGCGCTTGCCCCCCGGCGCGGGCGGCGGGTTGGCGGTCAGCGCCTTCTCGAACCAGCGGTTGAGCTGGCCGGTGGAGACGCGCTTGGACCATGCGTCGCGCGTCTCGAATGCGGCGGCGAGCAGCTGGTCGATCCCGCGCCCGGTGGCGGCGGATACGGTGAGCAGCGGCACGCCCTTCACCTGCGCCAGCCCCTCGTCCAGCGCGGTGCGCACACCCTGGAACAGGCTCGGCGGATGCTCGGCGACATCCCATTTGTTCAGCGCGATGATGAGCGCGCGGCCTTCCTGCAACACCTTGTCGGCGATCCGCAGGTCCTGCGCCTCCAGCCCCAGCGTGGCATCGAGCAGCAGCACCACCACCTCGGCGAAATCGACCGCGTGCAGCGCGTCGGCGACGGACAGCTTCTCGAGCTTGTCCTGCACCTTGGCCTTTTTCCGCAGGCCGGCGGTGTCGATCAGGCGGACGGGCTTCACCTCGCCGTCGGGCGCGGTCCATTCCCAGTCGATCGCGATCGAGTCGCGGGTGATCCCGGCCTCCGGGCCTGTAATCATCCGCTCCTCGCCGAGGATGCGGTTGACCAGCGTGGACTTGCCCGCGTTCGGCCGGCCGACGATCGCCAGCTTCAGCGGGCCGCCCTCCTCGGGTTCCTCCTCGGCGGCCTCAAAATCCTCATGCTCGATGTGCGGGCGCAGCGCCTCGAACAGATCGACGATGCCCTCGCCATGCTCGGCGCTGAACGGCACCGGCTCGGCGAAACCCAGCGCGAACGCCTCGTTGACCCCGGCCTCGCCCGCCTTGCCCTCGGCCTTGTTGGCCAGCACGATCACCGGCGTGTCACCGGACCGCAGCCAGCGCGCGATCTCCTCGTCCAGCGGCAGGATACCCGCACGCGAATCGATCATGAACAGCGCCACGTCCGCGCCGCTGACCGCGGCCTGCGTCTGCTGGCGCATCCGGCCGGGCAGCGTATCGGGGTCTTCATCCTCGAAACCGGCGGTATCGACGATGCGGAAATCGAGGCCGAGCAGTTCGGCATCCCCCTCCCGCCGATCGCGCGTCACGCCGGGGCGATCGTCGACCAGCGCCAGGCGCTTGCCGACGAGGCGGTTGAACAGGGTGGATTTGCCGACGTTCGGACGACCGACGATGGCGACGATGGGAAGACGATGCATCGCGCCGCCTTAGAGCAGTTTGGCTCCGGGTGTAATCACCTGCCGTGCCGAAACCTTGGTGGAGGTCCGGCGGGCCACGCCGAGGCCGCACCTCCAACTTCGCACCGATCCCGACCAGCTTGTCCGATACGGCGGCTGGCGACGCGCTAATCGATCGGGGAAACGGCGGAGAAAGAGACGATGACGATCGGTTCGATGCATCGGGAAGACGTGAAGGCGGCGCTGCGCAAGACCTATGGCTCGGTCTTCGAGTTCGAGCGGCTGCACCAGTTGCCGCGCAAGTCGGTCAGCGACGTGCTGCGCGGCCGCCCGAACCAGCGGGTTACCTCGGCGATCGAGAAAGTGCTGGAGGCGACGGCGCGCTGACCGCCGCTTCCCGCCCGGCGCCTCAGCGCCAGGCGGTTAGGTGGCCCTGGTTGTCGAGCAGGAACAGGGTCTGGTTTGCCACCACCGGCGGCAGGAACACGGGCGCACCCGCCTTGCCGGTGGAAAGCAGCCGCCCGTCCGCCGGGGAGACGTTGGCGAGTTGCCCCTCGGAGCTGGCGAGGATCAGCCGGTCGCCTGCAAGCACCGGGCCGGTCCAGGTGATCGTGCCTTTCTTGGGCTTGTCGTCGCGGTAGCGCGGCAGCTGCGTCAGCCATTTCACCTTGCCGGTGGTGCGCGCGATGCACATCAGCTTGGACTCGTCCGTCACCACGTACAGCCAGTCGCCGACCACCCACGGGGTGGAGATGCCGGCGACGTTGACCTCCCACAGCCGTTGCCCGGTGGTGAGTTCCAGCGCGACCATGCGACCGCCCTGTCCCACCGCATACACCCGGCCGCCATCGATCACCGGATCGGCGTCGATATCGGACAGGCTGGCGACGGCGGTGGAGATGCTGGTGCGCGACAGCGCATCCTGCCACACGCCGCGCCCGTTCTCGTAGCGATAGGCGTTCAACTCGCCCGAGGAGAAACCGGCCACCACGGTGCCCTGCGCGGCGGCGGGGGCGGCCACGCCGAATACGCCGGCCAGCTCCAGCGTGCCCGCCTCGTTCCACACGGTGCTGCCATCGGTCGTCTTCAGCGCGAACAGCTGGTTGTCCTGGCTGACGACGTACAGCGTGTCGTTGGCGATGGTGGGCGATCCGCGCAGCGGGCCGCCGGGGTGCACCTTCCACAGCTGGCTGCCGTTGGTCGCATCCAGCGCCACTACGTCGCCCAGCCCGTTGGTGGCATAGAGCCGCCCGTTCTCGTAGCTGACCCCGCCGCCGAAACGCGAGCTCTCGCTCTTCTTGCCCGTGGCAGTGGCGGCGGTCCACAGCACCTTGCCATCGGTCGTGGCAAAGGCATGGACGACCCCGTCGGTATCGATCGCGAAGACCTTGCCGTCCGCCACCACCGGCGCTGCCGCCAGCCGTGCCTTGGTGCTGCTGCCGGCGATCCGCACCGACCATGCCGGGGCGATATTCTGGCCGAGCGCCAGCGCCCCCATCGATTTCGCGGCATTGCCGCCCGGCTGGGTCCATTCGCCGTTGACCACGGCCTCGGGCAGCACCACCGGCGCGTCGGCCAGCGCCGGATCGATCTCCGCGCTGTTCTCGGCGGTGAGGATGGGAATGCGCTCGCCCAGCAGCGCCGTCTTGGTCTTCTTCTCGCCGCCGCCGAACACGCCGCAGCCGCTGAGCGTGGCGAGCAGCGCCAGCCCGATCACGAAACGCTTCATCGCTTATTCCCCAACCGGGCCGGTGGCGGCCGTGCCGGCCGCCTGCCCCGCCGTATCCGCGCCGAGCAGACCCGCCAGCCGCATCGCGCGGGCGCGGATCGTCTCGGGCACGTCCTTGTCTTTCGCCATCGCCGCGAACAGTGGCCCGGCCAGATCGTTCTTGCCCATCTTGCGATAGGCCAGACCGACCAGTTCGCCGGCGCTGCCGAACCACGGGTTGCCCGCCACCGCCAGCGGCTTCAGCCGGGCGATGATCTGCGCGGGCGGCAGCGTGTCATACTGCACCGCCGTCTGACGGATCAGCGCGAGATCGCGGAATGGCTGGGCGAGCGAGTCATCCGCCGCGATCGCGCCATATTGGGCGATCGCCGCCTTGTCGTCACCTTTGTCCAGCGCCAGCGCGGCACTGGTGAGGCGGGCGGTGGCGCGATAGCCGGCGACATCGCTGTCGGCGAGCTTCGCCAGCACCGGCGCAGCCGCCGCCGGCTTGTTGTCGCTCACGTCGCGCAACGCGCTGCTCAATTGCTCGCCGGCGACACCCGCCGCCTGCTCGCGCCGGTGCTGCCAGAACAGGTAACCGGCGAACAGCAGCAGCGCCACCACGATGCCGGCCACCAGCAGCTTGCCATAGCGCCGCCAGAAACTGCCGAGCTGGTCGCGCCGCAGTTCCTCGTCCACTTCGCGGAAGAAGGTCTCTTCATTCTGGGGCGTGAGGGCCACGCAGTCTCTCCACAAGGAATATCCGCGCGACCGCGCTCGCCCCCCTTAGACGCGGCGCGACCTGAACGAAAGCTGGTATCAGGCTTTGGGCTGGTACGTCTGCTCCACCGTGGGAAAGGTGCGTGCGCGGACGTCGGCGGCATACCGCCCGGCCGTCTCGGCGATGCGCGTGCCGAGGTCGTCATATTTTTTCACGAAACGCGGCACCCGCTCGAACATGCCGAGCATGTCGTCCACCACCAATACCTGCCCGTCGCATCGTGCCGAGGCACCGATGCCGATGATCGGCACCGCCACCGCTTCGGTGATGGCGATCGCGATCGGCTCGAGCACGCCTTCCAGCACCATGGCGAAGCAGCCGGCATCCGCCACCGCCGTGGCATCGGCCATGATCTTGGCCGCCTCCGCCTCGCTGCGGCCGCGCGCGCCATAGCCGCCGAGCACGTTCACCGCCTGCGGGGTAAGGCCGATATGCGCCATCACCGGGATGCCGCGCGCCGCGAGGAAGGCGATCGTCGGCGCCATCGCCTCTCCCCCCTCCAGCTTCACCGCCGCCGCCCCCGTCTCCTTCAGGATACGCGCGGCGCTGTGGAACGCCTGTTCGGGCGATCCTTCGTAACTGCCGAACGGCATGTCGACGATCACAAGGCTGTGCCAGCTGCCGCGCGTGACGGCGGCGCCGTGGGCGCACATCATGTCGAGGCTGACCGGCACGGTGGAGGGCAGGCCGTAGATCACCTGCCCCAGCGAATCACCCACCAGCAGCATGTCGCAGTGCGGATCGAGCAGTTGCGCCATCCGCACGGTGTAGGCCGTCAGCATCACCAGCGGCTCTGCCGTGACGCCCTCCTTCTTGCGCGCGCGGATGGCGGGCACGGTCATCCGCTTCATCGGCGCGGGCGTGGGGGTGGCGCGGCTGGTGGCGGTGTCGATGGTGAAGGTGGTGGACATGGCAACGGTGTAGCGGAGAGGGCGCGCGCCGCCAATCTCCGCCACGGGGCCGCTTACCGGCCGAGCTGCTTCACCACCTTGTCGTTGCCCTGCCCCGCCGCCACCGAGGCGGCGGAATTGCCCGCCGCATCCAGCACGGCGCGGTCCGCACCGGCTGCCACCAGCATGTCGATCTGCGTCGTGCGGCCGAACAGCGCGGCCATCATCAGCGCCGTCTGCCCCGCCTTGTTGCGCGCGTTCACATCGCAGCCGGCCTTCAGCAGCCGTGCCGCGATCGGGTCATAACCCTTGAACGCCACGCCCATCTGCGCGGTATTGCCCTGATCGCGATCGGGCAGGCACGCATCGGCCTTCGCCGCGATCAGCGCATTCACCGTATCGAGATGATCGTTGTACGCCGCGAGGCTCAGTGGGGTGAAGCCGCGCGGATCACGCGCGTTCACGTCCACGCCGGATGTCACCAGCGGCGCGATCAGATCGGTGCGGCCGAGCCGGGCCGCCTCGAACAATAGCTCCTGCCGGCGCACGGGCGGTGGCAGCGTGGCGGCGGCGGGCGGCGGGGTCGTGGCGGCCATGACGGCTGCGATCAGGGATGCGAACATCGCTCGTCCTCCGAAAAAGTGGCCCCGGCGCACGATAGCGCGCCGGGGCCGGTGCGGCCCTTGCGGGATCGGTCTGGATCAGTTGGCGCGCGCCATCGCGCCCGGCGCCACCTGATCGGGGTTGGTGGCGTTATACTGGGCCACCGCCCGGTTCACGTCGGCCATCGGCACGTTCGTCGCCTTGGCGAGCCGCGTGCCGAAATCCTTGTCGGCCTGGGTGAAGTAGCTGACCATGATCGTCTTGGTCCGCGCCGAGGTCACGACGTTGAGGTCACCCGCCAGGTTCTTCACCAGATCCGCCTTGTCCGCCGGCTTCAGCGCCCGATAGAAGGCACCCGCCTGCGCGAAGTTGTTCGTCTTCGCGATCGCCTTGGCGTCGGCCATGCCGGCCACCTCGTAGGTGGACTGGCGATACTGGTCGCCCGTCGTCTTGGCGCCGGTCGCCGCCGGGAAATAGTTGACGTCGGTCTTCGTTTCGGACTGGTCGAGCTGGCCCATCTGGTTGTTGTTCACCACCGCCACGCGCGGCCGGTTGACCGGCAGTTGCTGCACGTTGGCGCCCACCCGGTACCGCTGCGTATCGGCATAGGAGAACAAGCGGCCCTGCAGCATCCGGTCCGGCGACGGCTCGATCCCCGGCACCATGTTCGACGGCGCGAACGCGGACTGCTCGGTGTACTCGAAGAAGTTGTCCGGCACCTTGTTAAGCGTCATCTCGCCGATCTTCTTGAACGGCACGTTCAGCCATTCCTTCGTATCGTCAAACGGATTGTAGTCCAGCTTGGCGAACTCGCTGGCGGGCATGGTCTGCACCATCAGGTCCCACGTCGGGTAATTGCCCTTGGCGATCTCGCCGTAGAGATCGTCGGTCAGGTAGTTCCACGTCGCGGTCGCCACCTGCGCGCCATTCAGGTTCTTCACGCCCTGCCGGCTGATCCAGCGGAACTTGGCGAAGATCGGCTCACCCTTGGCGTTCACCAGCTTGAAGGCGTGGACGCCGTTGCCGTCCATCGTGCGGTACGAGGCCGGCGTGCCGAGATTGGAATAAACATGCGTGAGCATGTTCGTCGCCTCGGGCGTGGCCGAGAAGAAGTCGAAGAAGCGGTTCGGATCCTGCTTGTTCGTGACGGGCGAGGGCTTGAGCGAGTGGATCATGTCCGGGAACTGGATCGCGTCGCGAATGAAGAAGATCGGCAGGTTGTTGCCCACCAGATCCCAATTGCCCTGATCGGTGTAGAACTTCGTGGCGAAGCCACGCGGATCGCGCATCCCCTCAGGGCTGCCCGACGGATGGATCACGGTGGAGAAGCGAACGAACACCGGAGTCTGCTTGCCCGATTGGAACAGCGAGGCCTTGGTGATGTCACTGATGTCGGCGGTGGCGGTGAAGACGCCGCCGGCACCCGTGCCGCGCGCGTGGACGACGCGCTCGGGCACCCGCTCACGATCGAAGCGGGCGAGCTTCTCGATCAGGTGGTTGTCTTCCAGCAACACGGGGCCGAGATCGCCGCCCGCCGTCTTGGAATTGCGGTTCTCACCCACCGGCGCGCCGTTGTCGCGGGTGAACTGCGGCGCGACGGCACTGCCGGTATCGCCCTTGGCGTCCACCGTGCCGGCAACGCCCGCCTGTGCGAGCGGCGGCTTGCCCGCGCTCACCGGAGCGGCGGCGGTGGTCATCCGCGTCTCAGCCTGCGTCGAGGCCGGATCGGCGGACTGCGCCAGCACCGGCACGGCCGCCACCGTCGCGGCGACGAGCGCGACGACGGAAACGCCGCGCGCGTGCGAAATTCGATTGAACATTGTCGTCCCTCCGTTGAACCGCGCCACGGAAGCCCCCGGCGCGGGCGGGTCGTTACCCGCCTGATAAAATGAGCGGTAAGCCATTCGGTTCAACGTGAGAAACGATCTTACTGGCTCACTCAAAGCGAGCGGGTCGATCAGTGAGGGGTGTATCTCAGCGGCGGCGAAGCGCGGTTACCTCGATCTCCACCTTCATCTCGGGCTTCACCAGCCCCACCACGATCGCGCTGGCCGCCGGCCGAACACCCTCGAACGCCGCGCCCAGCACCGGGCCGACTTCGTCCCAATAGGGGGCATCGGTGAAATAATAGGTCGCGCGGACCACATCCGCGAGGGTGAAGCCCGCCTCGGCCAGCGCGGCGCCGATCACCTTCAGGGCATTGCGCGCCTGATCGGCCGCGGCGTCCGGCATCACCCTAGTTTCGGGGTCGTAGCCGGTGGTGCCGGCGACGAAGCACCAGTCCCCCTCCACCACGGCGCGCGAATAGCCGGCCTGCTTCTCGAAGGGAGAACCGCTGGAGATCAGCTTGCGTGTCATCGACCGAACAATCCTTCGTAGGTGGCCGGCCTGAAACCGGCGGTGAACATGCCGCCCCTGTCGAGCAGCGGTCGCTTTATCATCGAGGGCTGGGCGAGCATCAGCGTGATCGCGCGATCGCGGTCCAGCCCGGTCCGGTCCGCCTCGGGCAGCTTGCGGAAGGTGGTGCCGGCGCGGTTCAGCACCGTCTCCCAACCCAGCGCATCGGCCCACGCCTCAAGGCGATCGCGTTCGATCCCGGCCGTCTTGTAGTCGTGGAAGTCACAGGCGACGCCCGCCGCGTCGAGCCACGCGCGCGCCTTCTTCACGGTGTCGCAGTTGCGGATCCCGTACATCGTCACATCCGCCACGCACCGCTCCTGTCTGCCGAACCGGCGCGCTTCATAGCGACGGCGACGGCGTCGTCAAACCGCCCGGTGGCCGGGCCGGCGCGGCAGGCATCGGCCCGCCGCGCCTATCCGCATCAATGCCCGGCGGACAACACCGGCTCGACCCCGCTCTGCGCCAGCTGCTCGTTGATCGTCGCCATCAGTCGGTCCAGCCCGGACTGATCCTTTGCCTCGGCGCGCGCCACCAGCACGTCCTGCGTGTTCGATGCGCGCAGCAGCCACCAGCCGTCTGCGGTGTTCACCCGCGCGCCGTCGGTGCGGTTCACGTCGGCGCCCGATGCCTCCAGCCGGTCGAGCACTTCCTGCACCACCGCGAACTTGCGCGCTTCGGACGACTGGAAACGCATCTCCGGCGTGTTGACCATGTGCGGCATCGCGTCCTTCAGTGCGGTCAGCGAGCCGCCCAGCACGCGCACCGCCCGGATCAGGCGGACGGCGGCATATTGCGCGTCGTCGAACCCGTAATAATCGTGCGCGAAGAAGATGTGGCCGCTCATCTCGCCGGCCAGCGGCGAGTTGGTCTCCTTCATCTTGGTCTTGATGAGGCTGTGCCCGGTCTTCCACATCAGCGGCGTGCCACCCAGCTCGGCGATGCGGTCGTACAGCATCTGGCTGGCCTTCACGTCGGCGATGATGGTCGCGCCCGGCTCCGCGCGCAACACCGGCTCGGCAAGGATCGAGAGGAGCTGGTCGCCCCACACCACCCGGCCCTGTCCGTCGATGGCGCCCAGCCGGTCGCCGTCGCCATCGAAGGCGAGGCCGAAGTCGAGGTTCTTCTCGGCCACCAGCCGTTTCAGATCCTCGAGGTTCTTCTCCTCCGTCGGGTCGGGATGATGGTTGGGGAAGGTGCCGTCGATGTCGGTGAAGATCGTGTGATGCTCGCCCGGCAGCAGCTTCACCAGCTTCTCGATCACCTCGCCCGCCGCGCCGTTGCCCGCACCCCAGCCGATGCGGAACTCCCCGCCGGCATAGCCCTGCATCAGCCGGTCGACGTACAGGTCGATCACGTCTGCGGAGGAGACGGTGCCCTCGCCTTCCTCCCAGTCGCCGGTCTCGGCCAGCTTGCCGAGCGACTGGATATCCTCGCCGAAGAACGGGCGGTGCTGCAGCACCATCTTGAAGCCGTTATAGTCTGCCGGGTTGTGACTGCCGGTAATCTGGATGCCGCCGTCCACCTCCAGCGTCGCCTCGGCGTAATCCAGCATCGGCGTGGGGCCGAGGCCAATCCGCACGACATCGACGCCGCCCGCCGTCAGTCCCTCGATCAGCGCCGCCTCCAGCACCGGCGAGGAGATGCGGCCGTCATAGCCCACCGCCACGCGGGTGCCGCCGGCGCGCCGCACGTGCGTGGCGAAACCGCGACCGATCGCGTTGGCGTCCGCCGGCCCCAGGGTTTTGCCGACGATGCCCCGGATGTCATATTCGCGCAGCGACGTCGGGTCGAAACGATGGGTCATGAGGGGCGGACTCCTTGGGGCTCGTCGGGTGATCGTGATTGTTACGGTTGCGCATCACGACGCACGGGGAGCGTTTCGGTTCAACTCCGCGAGCAGCGTGTCGCGCGCCGCATTCACCCGCCGGGCCAGATCGGCCGAGCCGCCGGCATCGGGGTGGACGCGGCGGATCAGCCGTCGGTGTGCCGCGCGCACCATGCCGGCATCGGCGGCGGCGGGCAGGCCGAGCAGGCCGAGCGCTTCGGCCACCGGCATGGCCGGCGGCGTCCCCTGGGGCCGGGCGCGCGGCGACAGCCGCCCCCGGCGCCGATGCCACAGCCACCCGCCGGCCCAGCCGAACCCCACCAGCGCGGGCAGCCATTCCGCCCGGATCGCCAGCCGCACCGCCAAGAGCCCGGCCGCGATGGCAAGCAGATCGGCGAAGCGGATGCGCCGCCAGCGGCCGGTGGCCCAGGCCCACGTGCCGATCAGGAAGGCGATCGGCAGCAGCCAGCTCATCCGGCGGCGGCGATCCGGCGGGCGGGCCAGTCCGGCAGGGCGAGGCTGGATACCATCTCGCGCAGTTCCTGCCGCGCGGCGATGTGGGCGATGCCCGGCTCGCCGATCGCCGCCAGATCGAGCAGCGTCAGCCCCTTGGGGAACAGCTCGCGGAAGATCACGCGCTCGGACAGGCCGGGCACGATGCGGAAGCCGACGCGCTTGGAAAGCTCGCCCATCGCCTGCGCCACGCGCTTCATGTTGCGCGCCTCGATATGCTGGAGGCGGTTGCGCAGCACCACCCAGTCCACCGTGGCGCCGTCGCGCTTGCCGCGCGCCTTGCGCGCGTCCCACACCAGTTCGGCATAGAAACTGGGGCGGCGCACCTTGTACGTTTCGGCATCCACCTGTCCGATCAGGTCGAGGTCGATGAAGCTGTCGTTGATCGGGGTGACGAGCGTATCGGCGCGGCTGATCGCGGCGCGCGCATCCGGGTCGTCGCGCCCGGGAGTGTCGATCACCACGATCTCGGCCTCCGCCGCCAGTTCGGCCAGCCGCGCCTCGATCGGCACGCCCTTGGCCGGATCGAACGTGTCGAACAGCGGCATCGGCAGCTCGACGTTCAGCCGGCGCGTCGTCGCCAGCCGGTTTTCCAGATAGCGGGCCAGCGTGCGCTGCCGCGTGTCCATGTCCAGCGCGGCCACCCGGCGGCCGGCGGCCGCGAGCGCCACGGCGATGTGCACGGCGCTGGTCGACTTGCCCGACCCGCCCTTTTCGTTGGCGAAAACAATGAAATGCGTGTGACCTTCGGCCATCGTGCGAGCGCCCCCTGCCCTCTTGATTCCGCGTGCGGCGCCCCCCAAAGAACGCCCCGAGCGTCTATCGGAGGTGCCAGTTCCGTGCAAATCATTCGTGACCGCGACACCCTGCGCAACGCGGTGGCCGCCCTGCGCGAAGCGGGCGGACGGGTCGCGCTGGTGCCCACGATGGGCGCGCTGCACGCCGGCCACATGGCGCTGATCGCCGAGGGGAAGCGGCGCGCGCGGGCCGTCGTGGCCTCAATCTTCGTCAACCCCACGCAGTTCGGCCCGAACGAGGATCTTGCCGCCTACCCGCGCCGCGAGGCGACCGATGCCGCGATGCTCGAGGAGGCGGGCTGCGACCTGTTGTGGGCGCCCGACGTGGCGACGATGTATCCGGCCGGCTTCGCCACCACCGTCTCGGTCGGTGGCGTGACCGAGGGGCTGGACGGCGCCGCCCGCCCCGGCCACTTCAACGGGGTCGCCACCGTCGTCACCAAGCTGCTCAATCAGGTCGCGCCCGATATCGCGCTGTTCGGCGAGAAGGACTTCCAGCAACTCGCGGTGATCCGCCGGCTGGTGGCCGATCTGGATCTGCCGGTCGAGATCGTCGGGGTGGCGACCGAGCGCGACGACGACGGCCTCGCCCTCTCCTCGCGCAACGCCTATCTCGATCCCGCGCAGCGCACCGCCGCCCGCGCTTTGCCACGCGCGCTCGGCGAGGCGGCGAGTGCGATCGAGCGTGGCGAGCCGGTCGCCGCCGCACTGGCGCTGGCGCATCGCCGGCTCGGCGAGGCGGGGTTCGGCCCGATCGACTACGTGCTGCTGTGCGATGCCGTCACGCTCGCGCCGATCGACCGACTCGACGACGCGACCGGCCACGAGGCCCGCCTGCTCGCCGCTGCGAAACTGGGCGGAGTTAGACTAATTGATAATCTGAAGGTTGCCCCGCGTTAACTGGTTGTTTTGCTTAACAACGCCAAATTCCTTGCAGAAACAGCATGTGGATTTGGAGACGAACGATGGGTCAGGCACTGCGAAATACGAGCATGGTCATCGCCAGTCGGCTGGCCGATGCGGTTCGCGGCGATATCGAGGCCTATTACGATCTCGGCATCGCCTTCTCCTCGGGCAGCGACGGCGTCGATGTCGATCTGGTCGAGGCGCACAAGTGGTTCAACCTCGCCGCGGTCGGCGGCAACAGCGCCGGGCAGGTCTGCCGCGCCGAGATCGCACATGAGATGAGCACGCGGCAGATCGCCGAGGCCCAGCGGCAGGCCCGGACGTGGCTTCGTGGCGGGGCAAACGCCGGCGTCCACGCCCACGCCTGAGCGCCGTTCCTTCAGCCGCGCCTGAACGGCCCCATTTCGGCCAGCACGGCAATGTCCTGCTCCACCGCCCGCCGCTCGGCGACGAGGTAATCGGCCACCGCCCGACGGAAGCCGGGATCGGGCAGGAAATGCGCGGACCAGGTCGGCACCGGCACATAGCCGCGCGCCAGCTTGTGCGACCCTTGCGCGCCCGCCTCCACGCGCTGCAACCCGCGCGCGATGGCGGCGTCGATCGCCTGATAGTAACATAGTTCGAAATGAAGGAACGGCACCTCCTCGGTCGCCCCCCAGTACCGACCATACAGCGTGTCCGCGCCGATCAGATTGAGCGCGCCGGCGATCGGGCGCCCGTTGCGCTTCGCCAGCATCAGCAGCACGCGGTCGGCCATCCGCTCGCCCAGCAGCGAGAAGAAGGGGCGGGTGAGGTAGGGCTGGCCCCACTTCCGCCGGCCGGTATCCTGATAGAAGGTCCAGAAGGCGTCCCAGTCGGCCTCGGTCAGCGCGTCGCCCGTCAGGTGGACGATCTCCAGCCCCTCCACCGCCGCCGCGCGCTCCTTGCGGATGGCCTTGCGCTTGCGGCTGGCGAGCACGTCGAGAAAATCATCGAAGCTGGCATAGCCGTCGTTGGCCCAGTGGAACTGGCGGTCCTCGCGGATCAGCCAGCCCGCTGCCTCGAACAGCGGGATCTGCGCGTGGTCCACGAAGGTGGCGTGGGCGGAAGACAGGTCGTGCTGGCGCACCAGCGCCTCGGCCGCCGCGATCAGCGCCGGGGCATAGGCCGGATCGCGGGCGAGCAGGCGCGGCCCGGGCACCGGGCTGAACGGCACCGCGATCTGCAATTTGGGGTAGTAGCTGCCACCCGCCCGCTCCCACGCATCGGCCCACGCATGGTCGAATACATATTCGCCCTGGCTGTGCGACTTGACATAGGCCGGTAACACCGCGGCGAGGCAGCCGTCGGCGCCATCGATCGCGATCGGCACCGGCTGCCAGCCGCGTCGGGCGGTGGCGCTCCCGGAGTCCTCCAGCGCGGACAGGAAGGCGTGGCTGACGAACGGATTGCCCGTACCGGCGCACGCATCCCATGCGGCGGCATCGATCGAGGCGACCCCGTCGGCCATGCGTGCGACGATATCGCTCATGGTCGCTCGTAGATCGGCGCGTCGGCGTGAGCGGTGGCGCGCGCCTCGGCGGCGGCATCGCGCACCGTCCACGTCAGCACCGGCATGTCCCGCCGTCGCGCGCGGGCGGCAAAGCGCGAGGGCAGGTCGCGCACGTCGTAGGCGAGGAAATCGGGGCGTGCGCGCCATAGCGACAGCCACCGCTCCGCGGTCCCGCGCAGGCGCGGCTTGCCCTGTTCGCTCACCACCAGCCCACGCGTCAGGCGGGGGGCATGGTCGGCGAACCAGCGCCCGACCTCCGGGTTGAACGACATCACCGCCACCGGCCCGCGATACCCCTCCAGCGCGCGCCGCACCGACACGCACAGCGGGCCGATGCCGCCGTGGCCGGCCTTTACCTCGATCAGCAGGGGCACACGCCCGGATACCAGAGCCAGCATCTCGGTCAGACGCGGCAGCATCTCGTCGGTTCCGGACAGCGCGACGGTATCGAGCGTCGCGGCCGCCCGATCCGCCAGCGCGCCGCTCTCGCCGGTCAGCCGGTCGAGTGTATCGTCGTGGAAGACGAACGCCTCGCCGCCCTGTGCCGCCTGCACGTCACATTCGATGCCATGGCCAACCGCGATCGCGGCACGGAACGCGGCACGACTGTTTTCAATGACACCGGCGCCGTGCAGGCCCCGGTGCGCGAAGGACCGCCCGCGCAGGAAGGCCACCCGCTTCTCGGCGGGCGTGGCGATCAGCCGGTCAGGCAGGGCGAATGGCGACGATCGCATCCACTTCCACCGCCGCGCCCAACGGCAGCACCGGCACACCCACTGCGCTGCGGGCATGGCGCCCGGCCTCACCGAACACCGCCACCATCAGTTCGGAGGCACCGTTCGCCACCTTGGGCTGCTCGGTGAAATGCGGATCGGAGGCGACGAACGCCCCCAGCTTCACGATCCGCTCAACCCGACCGAGATCGCCGCCCAGCGCTGCCCTGATCTGCGCGATCAGCATGACACCGCAACGCTCGGCCGCCTGCCGGCCATGCTCGACGTCGACGTCCACGCCCAGCCGCCCGGTCACCAGCGACCCGTCCTCGCGGAACGGCAGCTGGCCGGAAACATACAGCATCCCCGCCACCTCGACGGTCGGCACATAGGAAGCCACTGGCGCGGCGGGTGCGGGCAGCGTGATGCCGAGTTCGGCGAGGCGGGTGGTGGGAAGATCGCTCATGCCATCTCTCTGCGGGGCGGAAGGCGGAAGCGTCAAGACCTCTCCGCGCCCTGCCCCAGCGGGGATCAGCCGCTCACCACCGGCGTCTGCTGATGCTGCACCACCTTCCAGTTGTCGTGCGACAGCCAGCGATAGGTGGAGGTGCACCATGCCTCATACGGCTCCACCCCGTCGCGCTCGGCGCGGACGTGGTAGCCGACCGCGATCAGCCCCTCCTGCGGGCGCGACACGCGGCGTTCGGTCAGGTCCACCTTCGTCCAGCGCGGCGTCGCGATGACGGCTTCCACCGCCTGCTCGCCGGTCAGCGCATAGGGCGGCTGCGGCACGACCATCACCACCGCCGGGTCGATCGACTCGCGGTAATGATCGGCATCCGCGGTCCACAGGCTCGACTCGAATTCCCAGACGCGATTGTCTTCCATGCTTCGTTCCTCTCGGCTTTTCAGGCCAAGGAGCGAAGCTGGCAGGGGTTCGTTCCGGGCGGGCGACCGCGCGGCGGGGTTTATCGAGGCCGGATAATCTCGATCAACCCGCCGCGCCGGTCATCGCCGCGATTACCGCCCGTCGCGCCGCCCGAGCAACCGCAGCCGCAGCGCGTTGAGCTTGATGAAGCCCTCGGCGTCGCGCTGGTCGTAGGCGCCGGCGTCGTCCTCGAACGTGACGACCTTTTCCGAATACAGGCTGTTGGGCGAGCGGCGACCGATGATGTGCGCCGCACCCTTGTACAGCTTCAGCCGCACGGTGCCGGAAACCTTGGTCTGCGAATGGTCGATCGCGGCCTGCAGCATTTCGCGCTCCGGGCTGAACCAGAAGCCGTTGTAGATCAGCTCGGCATAGCGGGGCGCCAGTTCGTCCTTCAAATGCGCCGCGCCGCGATCGAGCGTGATCTGCTCGATCCCGCGATGCGCCAGATGCAGGATGGTGCCGCCCGGCGTCTCGTACATCCCGCGCGACTTCATCCCGACGTAGCGGTTCTCGACCAGATCGAGCCGGCCGATGCCGTGGGTGCGGCCGAGATCGTTCAGCTTGGCCAGCAGCGTGGCGGGGCTCATGCCCTCCCCGTTCACCGCCACCGCATCGCCGCGCTCGAAGTCGATGGTGATGATCTCCGGCGCGTCGGGCGCATCTTCCGGGCTGTTGGTGCGCGAGAAGACGTAGTCGGGCACCTCGTCCCACGGATCCTCCAGCACCTTGCCCTCGGACGAGGTGTGCAGGAGGTTCGCGTCGGTGGAAAAGGGCGATTCGCCGCGCTTGTCCTTGGGCACCGGGATCTGGTGCTTCTCGGCATATTCGATCAGCTTCGTGCGGCTCGTCAGGTCCCACTCGCGCCACGGCGCGATCACCTTGATGTCGGGTGCCAGCGCGTAATAGCCCAGCTCGAAGCGGACCTGATCGTTGCCCTTGCCGGTCGCGCCGTGGCTCACCGCATCGGCGTTCACCATTTTCGCAATCTCGATCTGGCGCTTGGCGATCAGCGGCCGCGCGATCGAGGTGCCGAGCAGATACAGCCCCTCGTACAGCGCGTTCGACCGGATCATCGGGAACACGTAATCGCGCACGAATTCCTCGCGCAGGTCATCGATGAAGATGTGCTCGGGCTTGATCCCCATCAGCAGCGCCTTGGCGCGGGCCGGCTCCAGCTCCTCGCCTTGGCCCAGATCGGCGGTGAAGGTCACGACCTCGCAGTTGTACGTCTCCTTCAGCCACTTCAGGATCACGCTGGTATCGAGGCCACCCGAATAAGCGAGGACGACGCGGTTGATCGGCTGCGACGTGTTCTTGGGTTGCGACACAGGGCAGCTCCACGGGCAAGGGGGCGTTGCGAAAGGCGCGGCGGCGATAGCGGGCGCGCCGGATCGTTTCAAGCGATCCGCCCGCTACATTTCGATCCTGAAATCCGGCCGAAGCATATCGCCGCCATATCCGTCCTCAAGCCGGCCCGTCCGGCGCTTGGACAAACAGGAGCCTCTTCATGCGCAACACCCTCATCGCCGCCGCCACCTTCCTCGCCACCGCCGCCACCTTCAGCGTGCCGGCCATGGCGGTGGAACAGGGCAAGCCCGGCGGCACGCTCACCCGCGCCGAGGTGCAGGCCAAGGTGCAGGCGCGCTTCGCCGCGGTGGATGCCAACCGCGACGGCACGGTCACCAGGGCCGAGTTCGACGCCCACGCCACCAAGATGAAGGCCGAGCGCGCCGCCAAGCGCGGCGAGCGCCGCAGCGAACGGTTCGCCAGCCTCGACACCAACAAGGATGGCCAGGTCTCCCGCGAGGAGTTCACCGCCGCCGATGCGAAGCGCGGGGCGGACGGCAAGGGCCACGGCAAGCATCGGGGCGGGCACGGCGGGCACCGCATGGGCAAGGGCGGCTGGGGCGGCCACGGCATGGCCGGCTGGGGTGGCCGTGGCGGCGAGGACATGTTCGCGGCGATGGACGCCAACAAGGATGGCCGCGTGACGCTGGCCGAAGCCTCGGCCAGGCCGCTCGCCATGTTCGATGCGGCCGATGCCAACAAGGACGGCACCGTCACCCCGGAGGAACGTCGCGCGGCCCGCGCCACCGCCCGCGCCGCCTGGGCCGCCAAGCGCGGCTGAGGCGTAAGGGATAGCGGCCGGGGCTTCCCCCTCGTCCCGGTCGCCCTCTCGTTCAGCCCTTCGCGCGCAGCGCCGCCTCCGCGTCGGCGAGATAATCCCGCGTGATCGGCAGCGTGCGGCGGTTGCGGATGTACTGGATCTGGTAATTGCACATGCCGCCCTGGTTGAACGCGCCCATCGCGCCCGCCAGGTAGAAGGTCCACATCCGGTAGAACCGCTCGTCGTACATCGCGACGATCGCATCGCGCGCGGCCACGGTGCGATCGTACCAGTGGCGCAGCGTCAGGCCGTAGTGCAGCCGCAGCGTCTCCACGTCGGACGCGATCAGCTTCACGCTCTCGCTGGCGGCGATGATCTCGGACAGCGCGGGATTGTAACCGCCGGGAAAGATATAGCGCGTGGTGAACGCATCGGTCGTCCCCGGCCCGCCCATCCGGCCGATGGTGTGGAGCAGCATCACCCCGTCCTCGGCCAGCAGCGAGCGGCACTTGAGGAAGAAGTTGCGATAGCGCGGCGGGCCGACGTGCTCGAACATCCCGACCGAGACGATCCGGTCGAACGTGCCGGTCACGTTGCGATAGTCGATCAGCTCGAACTTCACCCGGTCGGCCACACCCGCCGCCGCCGCCCGCTCGCGCGCGGTCTTCAGCTGCTCCTCGCTCAGCGTCACACCCAGCACGTCCACGTCGGCCACGCGGTTGAGGTACAGCGCCATGCCGCCCCAGCCGCAGCCGATATCCAGCACGCGCTGACCCGGCTTCAGGTCGAGCTTGGCGGCGATGTGCGCCTTCTTGTCGGTCTGCGCCTGTTCCAGCGAGTTGGCCGGATCGGTGAAATAGGCGCAGCTGTACTGGCGATCGGCATCGAGGAAGAGATCGTACAGCCGGTTGCCCAGATCATAATGGTGGGCCACGTTGCGGCGGGATTTCGCCTCCCAGTTCAGCCGGTCCAGCCGCGCGCGCAGATTGCCGAGGTGCCGCTTAATCGGGTTCTTGGCGGCCAGGTTGCCGCCCCCCCTCTCCCACCGCCCGTTGAAGCGGATCAGGTCGATCAGCCCGGCGATGTCGCCTTCCTCGATCAGCAGCCGCCCGTCCATGAACGCCTCGGCCGCGCCCAGCCGGGGGTGGCGCGCGATATCGAAGGCGACGCGGGCATCGGCCAGCCGGATGGTGATGCGCGGCCGCTGCGGATCGGGCTTGCCGAAATCGGCGACACGCCCGTCCGCCGAGATCACCCGCAACTCGCCCTCTCGGATCAGCTTCCCGAGAAACCTGTCTATCGCCGCCATCAGCCCGCCCCGACTTTCCGATGCGCCGGAAACGCCCGGCCCCGGCCCTTCATTACGAATAGGCGCGGTGAAAGAACACCAGCGTCGTCGCCACGCTGACCACGATCGTGCCGATATGGATGACGGCGGGGGACAGCCGCTTGCCGATGCCCGCCCCGGCCCAGCCGCCCACGATCGCGCCGAGCAGCATCGGCACGCAGGCGGCCCACGCCACCAGCCCCGCCGCCACGAACAAGAACGCCGCCGCCAGATTGGCCACCGCCAGCATCAGCGTGCGCGGCGCGAACATCGCGCGCGGGGTGAGGCCGGCGAGCAGCCCGTAGGTCGCCGTCATCATCAGCCCCACGCCGCCGCCGAAATAGCCGCCGTAAACCCCCAGCACCGATTGCGCGACGACCAGCGTGCGCGGGCCGATCGTCACCCGCGCATTCAGCCACCGGGCCGCCCGCCGGCCGAACGCCAGCACCAGCGTGGCATACAGCAGCAACCACGGCACGAGGATGTCAAAGGTGCGCGTCGGCGTCCACACCAGCAGCAGGCTGCCCACCAGCCCGCCGACGAAGGTGATCGCCGCCAGCGTGCGGATGCTCAGCCCGCCCAGCGGCGCCAGTTCGCGGCGGTAGGCGAAGGCGCTGGTCGCCGCCCCCGGCAGCAGCGCGAAGTTGGAGGTGGCGTTGGCGACGGTGCCGGGCAGCCCCAGCCCGATCAGCGCCGGCAGCGTGGCGAAGGTGCCGCCCCCCGCCAGCGCGTTCATCATGCCGCCCAGCACGCCCGCCCCGGCGGCGAAGGCGATCCCGGCCGGATCAACCGCCATGCGCGTCAGCCAAGCGCGGCCTGCTTTTCCTCGGCGCGCCGGTCAAGTTCGGCGCGGCTCACCTTTTCCGACGCGGACTTGAGCTGGCCGCACGCCGCCATGATGTCGCGCCCGCGCGGGGTGCGGACGGGGGCGGAGATGCCGCCCTTGAAGATGATATCGCTGAACCGCGCAATCCGCTCCGGCGTGGAGCATTCGTAGGCGACGCCGGGCCACGGGTTGAACGGGATCAGGTTCACCTTGGCCGGCAGGTCGTACTTTTTCAGCAACCGCACGAGCTCGCGCGCATCGTCGTCGCTGTCGTTCTTGTCGCGCAGCATCACGTACTCGAAGGTGATCCGCCGGGCGTTGTTGGCACCGGGATAATCGGCGCACGCCTGCAACAGCTCCTCGATGCCGTACTTCTTGTTCACCGGCACGATCTCGTCGCGCACCTCCTTCGTCACGGCGTGGAGCGACACGGCGAGGTTCACGCCGATCTCCGCCCCGGCCCGCGCCATCATCGGCACCACGCCGCTGGTGGAAAGCGTAATCCGCCGCTTGGACAGCGCGAGGCCGTCGCCGTCCATCACCAGCTTCAGCGCGTCGCGCACGTTGTCGAAATTATACAGCGGCTCGCCCATGCCCATCATCACGATGTTGGTGAGCATCCGCCCCTCGGGCTGGCTCGGCCATTCGCCCAGCGCGTCGCGCGCCAGCATCACCTGCCCCACGATCTCGCCCGCCGTCAGGTTGCGGACCAGCTTCATCGTGCCGGTGTAGCAGAAGCGGCAGTTCAGCGTGCAGCCCACCTGGCTGGAGACGCACAGCGTGCCCCGGTCCGCATCGGGGATGAACACCATCTCGTAATCCTGCCCGTCGTCGGAACGGAGCAGCCACTTGCGCGTGCCGTCGGTGGAGACCTGCGCCTCCACCACCGCCGGCCGGCCGACGACGAACCGCTCGACCAGCCACGGGTGCATGGCCTTGGCGATATCGGTCATCAGGGTGAAATCGGTGGTGCCGCGATTGTAGATCCAGTGCCACAACTGCTTGCCACGCAACTTGGCCTGCTTCGCGTCCAGCCCGGCGGCGATCAGCGTGGCGCGCAATTCCTCGCGCGTCAGCCCGAGCAGGTCGATCCGCCCGTCCTCGCGCGGCGTGATCGTGCGTGGCACGGGTACGGGATCGATCCCGCCGGGAATCTGCATGAGGGCGGTCTGCATGGGCGCGGTCTGGGGCGTGCTGTCGGAGGGGGCGTTCATCGCCGCGCCCATAGCCGCAAACCGCCGATTTTGCCAGCGGGCGCGTGCCTAGCGCACACCCGGCGGCGTCACGCAGCCCAGCGCCGCCGCGTCGATCGCGGTGGCGGCGCCGTGCAGGCGGTAGGTGTCGGCGAACGGGCGGCCGGCAGTCGTCACCGATTCGACGCTCATGCTGGAGGCACCGCGCATCGCCGCCACGATCGCGGCATCCCCCGCCGCATCCGGCGCCCACGCCTCCGCGCCGCCCGATGCCAGCAGGAAACGGCGGTCGCCGATCGCCAGCATCACCGGCACGCCCCGCCGCTTGCGCTCCCGCAGATGGACATGCAGCTGGCCGCGCCCGCCC
>NZ_VNIM01000140.1 GCF_007785815.1 Alterirhizorhabdus solaris
GTCGTCGATATGTCCTCCGTCGATCTTTCCGGCACAGGTCTTGTCGTCGCGATCATGGGTCATGGCGAAGCTCCCGTCCGCCGTGATCTACGCGATGCAGGCCCCTGTCAAAGTGACGACGGCCACAGGAAGGCGATCAACTGTAATATTGCGAATATTGTTTGTAGTAAAAGGCCGGGTCGCCATGCCCGAACTTCACCTGCCGGTTCATGTCGACCTGGGCGAGCACGATGCCGGCGATGCGGACATGATCGTCCGGCAACATCCGCAACGCCGTGACGACCGCGTGATCGGGCGTCGCCCGCCAGCGCACCACCATCACCACCACGTCCACCATCGTGGCGAGCGCGCGCGTGGTGGAGATCGCGAGGATCGGCGCGGTGTCGATCAGCACCCGCTTGAACCGGCGCTTCAGGTCCTCGATCAGCTCCACCATGCGCGGTCCGCTCAGCAGGTCGGACACCTCGGCCATCGGGCCGGTCAGCGGCAGCAGCCACGCGCCGGTCGCGGTATCGCGCACCAGTGCCTCGTCCAGCGTGGCCTCGTAGCGCAGCACCTCCACCAGCCCGGGGCGGCGGCCGGCCATGCCGAAGATCGCGCTGGTATCGCGCCGGCGGGCGTCGCAATCGACCAGCACCACGCTCTCGCCGGCCAGGGCGATCGAGCGGGCGAGGCAGGCGGCGACCGTCGTCTTGCCCTCGTTGGGCAGCGCGGAGGTGATCGCGATCGCCTGCGTGCCGCGCCCGCCCGCCTGGCGCACCGCCATCATCACCCCGCGAAACGCCTCGGCATAGGCGGACATCTGCTCCGTCACCATCGCCTCCAGCGGCGAGGTGGCGGCCGGCAGCACGGTGGACAGCAGCGGCACGTTGCCCAGATGCGGCAGGCCGAGCAGCTTCTCGATCTCGTGCCCGCCGGTGATGCCGGAGAACCTGCGCTCCACCACCAGCGCCGCTGCCGTGCCCGCCAGCAGGCCCGCCAGCAGGGCGAGCGCCATCACCGGCAGCGGACGCGGCGAGGAGGGGGCGAGCGGCGGCTCCGCGCGCGAGATGATCCGCGCATAGGGCCGGTCGAACGGGGAGGCGGCGGCGGTCGCCCCGGCCAGCCGGCCGCTGCTGTACTGCACCGCATATTCGTTGGCCACGCGCGCGGCGGTGCGCGGATCGCCGGCGGTGTAGCCGATCGTCAGCGAATAGGTGCCCTCCAGCCGGTTCACGGCCAGGGGGCCGGTCAGCCGGTCGACGATCGCGCGCATCTGGCCGGCGGCGTCGAGCGGGGCCGGGCCGCTGCCGAACATGCGCCCGATCCGCGCGAGCAGGCGCGGGTCGTCGGCAAGGAAGCCCGCGTCCAGCTTCAGCGCCGTCGCCACCGCCACCGCCATCTCGCGCGAGCGGACGAGGCGGATCTCGCGCCCGGCGCGCTCCTCGGTGGTGCGCTGGGTGGCGGCGCGCGGGGCGAGCACGCCGTCGCTGGTGTCGAGCACCACCTCGGCCGTGGCGGTATAGCGCGCCGGCTGGATCGCGAGGAGCGCCAGCCCGATCGCCAGCACCGCCGCCAGCGCGATCAGGAACACCCGCCGCCGCCGCCGCACCGCATCGAGGATCGCGCGGGGGGAGAAGCCGCGCGGCACCTCGGCCGCGATCTCGTGCGGCGCGCGCGCCACCGGATGCCGCCCGGTCCCTTCGCCGGTCCGCTCCGGCGTCTCCAGATCGCGCGCGTCGTCCACCAGATATCCCTCGGCCGGCTCCCGGTCCGATCCGCCGGGCGTTCCTCTTTATGCGAGGGCGGCGGCACTGCAACCGTCATGCGCGCGGCACCGCGCCCGTCGGCGTGGCGGCCCCGGTCAGGAAGCATTTGCCGGATGGCCGAAACGATTGTTAAAGAGTGCCCACACCAGCAGCGAAACGACGGGACGAGACCTTGGGGGGGACGAAGGTGAGCGCCACCGACCACAGCCGCGTCTTCACCGAGCCGGTCCCGTCCGCGTGGAAAACGTCCGTCGACGATGCGGCGTCGGCAGGCTCGGCGTCCGCATCCGGCGCGCCGGCCTCCGAAACCTCGTCGGCGGGGGCCTCGCCGTCCGATGCGCCGCCGTCCGCGCGGCAGGACATGCCGGTCGCGGGGCTGCAGGGGAAGACCGGGCGCCTCGCCATGATCCGCGCCGCCCTGCGGCACCATCGCCGGTGGATCGTCGCGATCGTGCTGGTGGTGCTTGCGGCCACGCTTGCCGCCTATCTGCTCGTCCCCCGCCGCTTCACCGCGCAGGCCGACCTCTGGCTCGATCACGGCTTCGAGCGGCTCGGCCCCGCCACGCCGACCGCCGCCGCCTCGAACGGCCCGCTGGCGCGCAATACCGAGATCCGCCTGCTCACCTCGTCCGATCTGGCGGCCGGCGTCGTCGACCGGCTCGGCCTGGCCAACGTGCGCGGGCTGGGCCAGCCGCGCCGCGGCGCGCTGCTGCCGCCCGCCGTCGCGCGCCGGCAGGCGATCGCGGAGGTGCGCGACAACCTGCGGGTGCAGACCAACGGCGCCTCCTATGCGGTGGCGGTGCGCTACACCGCCGCCGATCCGGTGCTGGCCGCCGGCATCGTCAACCATCTCGTCGAAAGCTACATCGCGGACCGGCGGACCGGCGGCGCGCGGGGCCGGGCGCGGGTGGCGATGGAAGCGCAGCTGACCGGCGCGCGCGAGGAACGGATTCGCAACCGCGCGCTGGCGAGCGGCTATCAGGAGGCGATCTCGCTCGTCCGCAAGGGACGCGACCGCAACAGCATCTTCGCCGAGATCGCCGCGCTGGACGGCGCGATCGGTGCCGCCGTGGCGCAGCAGACCGATGCGGAGGCGCGGCTGCGCGAGGCGCGTGGCAACGCCGGGGCCGGGCCGTCGGGCGAGATCACCTCGCCGCGCATCCGCCAGCTGCGCGCCGCGCAGGCGGATGCGGCGGGATCGCGCACGCCTGGCGACGGAGCGACCGCCGCGAGTCGGAGCGGCGACATCGCGCGCGAGCTGGCCGGCGAGGTCCGTCGCGTCTCGCGTCTGGCGGAAAACGCCCGGATCGCGGGGCGCAACGTGGAACTGTTGCGCGCGGCCCGCGCCCGCACCGTCGGCGATCTGGCGGCGGGAGATGCCGCCGCCGCGCAACTGCGCCAGATCGGCGATCGCGCCGCTGCCGCCGACCTGCGCTACGCCGACTATGCGCAACGCTATGCCGTGATGATGGCGGCGCAGCGGCGCGACCAGGGCACCGCCTACCTGATCTCGCGCGGGGCCGCGCGCAACGCCCGCTCGCTGCCCGATCCGCTCGTCTTCGCCCTGGGCGGGCTGGCGGCGGCGCTGCTTGCGGTGGGTGCGGGCGTGCTGCTGCTGGAGGCGACGACCAAGGGTTTCCGCAACCGTCGCCAGCTGGAACGTCGGCTCGGCCTCCCGGTGGTCGGCATGGTGCCCGATCTGGGCGGCGTGCGCGAAGCGGATTTCGCGGCCGACGATCCGATGGGGCCGCCCGACTTCCTCTACAACCACCGCCACTCCGCGTTCAGCACGGCGTTTCGCGGCATCCACACCGGGCTGCGGCTGGGCGCTGGCGGCACGGGCCTGCGCTCGGTCGCGATCTGTTCGGCGCTGGCCGAGGAGGGCAAGACGACGGTGGCGATCTGCCTCGCCCGCTCGGCGGCGCTCTCCGGCCTGCGGGTGGTGCTGGTCGACTGCGACGCACGCCGCCCGGCCGCCAGCCGCGCGCTCAGCCCCTACGTCAAGACCGGGCTGGCGCATGTGCTGGAGGACGGCGCGGACTATCGTGACGTGATCCAGCGCGACACGCCGTCGGGCGCGTGGTTCCTGGCGCAGGCGAGCGAGCGGCTCGCGGCCAACGGCGCGGTGTCCTCGCCGGCGATGACCGCGCTGGTCCGCGAACTGGAGCGCGATTTCGACCTCGTGCTGCTCGACATGGCGCCTGCGCTGGCGCTGTCCGAATCGCGCGAGCTGGCGGCGGCGGCGGATGGCGTGCTGCTGGTGGCGCGTGCGCGACGGACGCCGGTGGAAGCGACGATGATGGCGCGTGACCTGCTCGAAAAGGCCGGCGCCCGGCCGGTCGCCACGACACTGACGATGGTCGATAGCTGATCGTATCGGGCGTCCCTTCCGGGACGGCCGGCGCGGTTGCCGGGCGGCGGATGCCTGACCGGCGACCGGCAGGCCGCCTGCTGCCGGTGCTCGCCAGCGCCGTCGCCGCGTGCCTCCCCCCATCCGCCGGACAACGCGGCCAGCGCCGTCGGCCCGGTCATCCTCGCATCCATCCGTCGGGCGGGCTGTCCCGTTCCGGGCCGGGCCACCGGGCGATGGTTTCGCGGTGGGGCGGGAGCGCGTAGAGGAGGGGACGATGCCGAGCCGCGCCGACCCGATCGAGATCCCCGCCGCCGCCCGCCCGGCGCGGGTGCCCGTGGGCGAGCGGCTGTACGTGATCGGCGACATCCACGGCCGGTTCGACCTGTTCGCCGCGCTGATCGGGCACATCCGCCGGGACAATGCGACACGCGCGCCGGCCGGCGTCCGTATCGTCGTGCTCGGCGACCTGATCGATCGCGGGCCGGATTCTGCCGGCGTCGTCGAGACATGCCGCACGCTGGCGGCGCGATCGGCGGGGTTCGTCGTGCTCAAGGGCAACCACGAGGCGATGATGGTCGATGGCGTGCGGGGCAATTTCAACGCCTTCAGCCTGTGGCTGCGACACGGCGGCGATGCGGCGCTGCAAAGCTGGGGAACCGACCCCGCGATCCTCGAAGCCGGCGCCAGCAACGCGCTGGTGCAGGAGGCGCGGCGGCGGATCCCGGCCGAGACGCTCGGCTGGCTCGACGCCCTGCCGCCGAGCCATGTCGCCGGCGATTATCTGCTGGTCCACGCCGGCATTCGCCCCGAGGTGCCGCTGTCAGGCCAGTCGGCGCAGGACATGCTGTGGATCCGCCGCGAGTTTCTGGAGAGCGGGGCGGATCATCCGTTCCTCGTCGTCCACGGCCATTCGATCACCGAAAGCGGGGTCGTCACCCGGTCGAACCGCATCGGCATCGATACTGGCGCCTACCGCACGCATGTGCTGACCGCGCTGGCGCTGGAAGACGACCGCCGCTGGACGCTCGCGACCGACGCCTCGGACGAGCGGACCGACCCCGTCGATCGCGACCGGCTGGAGGCGGACGTCGCGGCGATCCTGCGTGACGACGAGCCTGCCCAGGCCGGGGCCGTGCCCGGGCGCCGGCGGTGGCCGCGTGCCGGCGTCGCGGTGCTGCTGCTGGCGAGCGCGGCGTCGCTGGTGGCGGCGGTGCTGCTGCGGCCGCCCGGGCCGGCGCCGGGGGTGCAGCGCTATGCGCTGCCCGAGGTGGCGGCACCGGACAGTATCCGGATCGCGCTGCCCCCCGCTTCGGCCGCCGCGCTCGCCCCGCAGGCGGACCGACGCGGCAGCACGGCGGCGCAGCGATCGGCGTCACGGGCCGATACAGGCGAGGCGTCAGGCAAGGCCGGCGCCGATCGCGCGCCGGACACCCGCACCGCCACGCCGTCCGTCATCCGCCCGGCAGCGGACGCCGGCTTGCCTGTGACGCCGGTGGATATCGCCCTTGCGCCCGATCGGGACGGGGCAGCAAAGTTGCCGTCCGGCCGCACTTCGGTCGCCACCGAGAACTCGCAGGCCCGGCGGGGCGTCGATCCGGTGGGGCTGGTCCGTCCGCAATGAGGTGATCGTGCCGTCGGGCCGCTGGATCGGGCCGTGCCGCCAGCGTTGACCAACGCTACGCTGAGGTTGCCGGTCAGTCGATCGCCAGCGTGTCGCCGGGGGCGAGCTGCGGGAGCAGGCCCAGCAGCGCGGCGCGGTCGATCGCGATGCAGCCCTCGGTCGGTTTCCCCCGGTTCCAGCAGTGGAGGAAGATCGCGCTGCCCGCCCCCGCCACCGGCGGCAGGTTGTGGCCGAGCACGACGATCACGTCGTACAGCCCGTCCTCGCGCCACAGCCGTTCGGCCGACCAGCGATGCGGATGGCGCACTGGGCGATTATAGGCGGGGTCGGCCGGGTCGTCCGACCAGCCGTCGCCGGGCCGCAGCCGGCGCCACGGCAGGGCACCACCCGGATGCGCCACCCGGTCCGGCCGCAGCAGCACCGCCAGCAACGGCCAGCAGCCGATCGGGGTCGCGCCGTCGCCCTCGCGCTTGGCCGCTGCCGGCAGCGCGCCGCCGCGCCCGATCGCACACGGGATGATATGGCCGAACGCGGTCAGCACGCCCGCCGCCGTATCCACCCGCAGCAGGCTCACAGCATGTGGCCGGTGCGGTCGCGCTTGGTTTCGAGATAATGGTGGTTGTGCGGGTTGGACGTCATCGCGTGCGCCACCCGCGTCTCCACCGCCACGCCGGCCGCCTCCAGCCCCGCCACCTTGGCCGGGTTGTTGGTGAGCAACCGTACCCGGTCTTGCCCGATCAGCCGCAGCATCGCCGCCGCCACGCCGAAATCGCGCTCGTCGATGGCGAAGCCGAGGCGCACGTTGGCGTCGACCGTGTCGAACCCCTGATCCTGCAACGCATAGGCGCGCAGCTTGTTGACGAGGCCGATGCCGCGCCCTTCCTGCCGCAGGTACAGCAGCACGCCCCAGCCGCTCGCCGCGATCGCCGCTAGCGCCGCATCGAGCTGCGGCCCGCAGTCGCACTTGAGCGAGCCGAGCGCGTCGCCGGTCAGGCATTCGCTGTGCAGCCGCACCAGCGGCGGCTGTCCGTTGGGCGCACCGATCAGCAGCGCGACATGCTCGGCGGCGTCGTCCGGGTTGCGGAAGGCGACGATCTCGCAGGCGTCCGCCGCCGCGATCGGCAGCCGCGCGCGCGAGGCGATGGCGAGGCGGGCGGGGGCATCGTGCGCGGTGATCGCGGCGGCCTGCACCTCCACCTCCGCCGCCGTGTCGCCGGTGGCGAGGAAGAAGGCCGGCAGCAGCCCGGCCAGCCGCGCCAGCCGCAGCGCGGCGGCTGCGGCCAGCGGCGCCTCCAGCGGTTCGGTCAGCCATGGGCCGGAGAGCGGGTTCGCCAGATCGAGCGCGGGATCGGCCAGCGCCACCGCCGCCGCCAGATCAAGCCACGGCACCCGCGCGATCCGCACCGCGCCCGCCGCCTCGCCGTCGGCGGCATCGCGCTGGTTGGTCAGGTGCAGCGTCGCCGCGCGCCCGGCCGACAGCAGCACGGCGCACGCCCCGGCGGGGTCGAAGCGGGCCAGCCGGGCGTCGTCCGCCCCCTCGATCGCCAGCAGCACCAGCCGGCCGTCGGCGGCCGACACCGCCACCGGCCAGCCGCGCCGCAGCGCATCGATCGCGCGCGCGGCCGAACGGTCGAGGCTGCTCACAGCCCGACCCCCGCCATGTCGAACTCGGTGACGAGCGGCACGTGATCGGACGGGCGCAGCCAGCTCCGGCAATCCTCATGTACCCTGTGCGCCGTCGCGGTCGCGGCGACGGCGGGGCTGGCCCACATATGATCGAGCCGGCGGCCGCGATCGTTGGCGGTCCAGTCCTTCGCGCGGTAGCTCCACCAGGTGAAGTTGCGGGCCGGCGCGGGGATGAAACGGCGGCCGAGATCCACCCAGTCGTGGCTCGCCTGCAAGGCGGCCAGCGCCGCCACCTCGATGGGCGTATGGCTCACCACGTCGAGCAGCGCCTTGTGGCTCCACACGTCGCATTCCAGCGGGGCGATGTTGAAGTCGCCGACGATCAGCGTCGGCTCGCGCAGTTCCTCGGACCAGCGCGTCATGCGGCCGATGAAGTCGAGCTTCTGGCCGAACTTGGGGTTCACCGTGCGGTCGGGCACGTCGCCGCCCGCCGGCACATACACGTTCTCCACCCGCACGCCGTTCTCCAGCCGCACGCCGACGTGGCGCGCCTCGCCATTGTCCTGCCAGTCGTGGCGGCCATGCTCGAACAGGGGGAGCCGGCTGAGGATGGCGACGCCGTGGTGCATCCGCTGGCCGTTCAGCACGCGGTGGACGTAGCCGAGCCGCTGGAACATGTCGGCGGGGAAGGTATCGTCCACTACCTTGGTTTCCTGCAGGCACAGGATGTCGGGCTGTTCGGCGGTGAGGAAGCGCTCGACGATATCGAGCCGCGCGCGCACCGAATTGATGTTCCACGAGGCGATCTTCATGGCCGGCGATGTAGCGGGGGGTCGGGCGTTGCGCCAGCCTCGGCGGGCGTATCGGCGGGGGGGGGGTTTCTTTTTACAACCGACGGCGCTGGCGGACCCCTCTGAGTGGGTTGTTGTCGGGTGCGTCGTCTTTGCTAAAAAAGACAACGACAGACAGCTGGTCTCAGCACATGAGCATACCAACTGACTGTAGTACAAGAGAGAGACACAACGAGTAAGGAATA
>NZ_VNIM01000141.1 GCF_007785815.1 Alterirhizorhabdus solaris
CAACGGCTTCGGTGAGGGCACCGCCGCCTCCTATGCCTGCGGCACCCCGGATCTGGCCGCGCGCGCCGCGGCGTTCGGAATGCCGGCGGTTGCGGTCGCCGGGACCGACTTCTTCGCCGTCCACGACCCGGGCGGCGAGGCGGGCGAGCGGGGGCGGGGCGGGAAGGCTCGTCCGCCAGCGACGCACGCAATACCTGCGCCCGCTCGCGCCAGCAGTGGCGCAGATAGCCCGGGTAATTTCCGAGTCGGTCCCAGTCGACCCCGGCCCCGGCCGCAAGCAGTCGCGCAAGCTCTTCCGTCGCGGCATCGTGGCTGGCCATGGAGGGGGTTCCATCATCAGGGAGCAGCGACGCCCGGACCTGATAGCCGGCCCGGGCCGGCGGCGGTGTGCCGGGGCGCACAGCCGGGAGGGCCGGGGCGGATTTGTAGGGAAATACGTCTGGCGGAAACCATATGCGTACGCGGCGTTGAACGGCCACGCAGCGGGTGCTGCGACCGAGAACGGAGCGATCGTGGTCAGAAGCGTGTGCCTTGCCGGTTTCGTCACCCTGCTGTCGATGCCAGGCATCGCCGAGGCACGGGCGAGGCCGGGGCCGCTGATCGAGACGCCGGCCCGCGCCACGCTGGTGCTGGTGGACGACATGATGATCGCCGAGGAAACGGGTGCGGAGGACTGGCGCCTGTCCACCGACGCCTACGACCGCCGGGACGATGGCGAGTTGCGCGTGCGGGTGAAGGTGCGGCCAAACCGCGCGATGGGCCGCATGTCGCTATCGTTCTGAGGACGCCGTCATGAGGCCGTCGCCCTGAGTCTTCTGCCCAGAGACGACGACTCCGATCTGACTACGAAGGTGCGCGCCCATTCACCGAGCAGCGATCGCTTCTCCTTGGCGGCGAGCGGTCTGGCAGGGGGACGACGGTACGCCGATCTCCATGCCAAAGCGCCGCCGGATCGCACCGGCCGAAACCGGCCAGATCACGTTCGAACGTTTTCGACGTCACCGAGCGGAGCGAAACGGGGACTGCCCGCCCCGCCTCATGCTCCTGACCTTGGTTCGGTCTGGCGTGCCAGTGCGGGAGTCGCCCGCCTACGCCGCCTGCCGCATTTCCGCTGCCGCCTCGGCAATCAGCGTGAGCGAGCGGCGGCGCGCCTCCTGGTCGAAGATGTCGGAAACGATCATCAGTTCGTCCGCCCCCGTCTCCGCCACCAGCGCGGCGATGCCGCGCCGTACCGTCTCCGGTCCGCCGACGATGCTGCGCGCCAGCATCCGTTGCGCCTGCGCGGCCTCGGCCGGGGACCAGTAATCGGCGATGTCGTCGATCGGCGGGCGGGAGAGGCCGCGCGCGTTCCGCAATAGGTCGGCGAACGACATCTGCTGCGTCGTCGCCAGCCTTCGCGCGGCCGCGTCGGTATCGGCGGCGATGATGTTGACGCCGATCATCGCGTGGGGCGTCGATGCCTGAGCGGAAGGCTTGAAGCGGCTGCGATAGATGTTCAGCGCCGGCATCAGCATATCGGGCGCGAAGTGCGAGGCAAAGGCGTAGGGCAGGCCGAGCTCCGCCGCCAGCTGCGCACCGAACGTGCTGGAGCCGAGGATCCACAGCGGCACCTGCGTGCCCATCCCCGGCACCGCGCGCAGCCGCTGGCCCTCCTGCGCGGGCGCAAGGAAGGCCTGCAACTCCAGCACGTCCTGCGGGAACTCGTTCGATGCCATCGGATCGCGACGCATCGCCCGCGCGGCGATCTGGTCGGTGCCGGGCGCGCGGCCCAGCCCCAGATCGACGCGGCCGGGGAACAGGCTGGCGAGCGTGCCGAACTGCTCGGCAATGATATAGGGCGCATGGTTGGGCAGCATGATGCCGCCCGCGCCGATGCGGATCGTGCGGGTGCCGCCGCCGATATGCGCGAGCGCGACGGACGTGGCGGCGCTGGCGATGCCGGGCATGTTGTGATGCTCGGCCACCCAGAAGCGGGTGTAGCCCTGCTGCTCGGCGTGGCCGGCCAGGTCGCGGGCGGCGTCCAGCGCCTGCTTCACGTCGCCGCCTTCCACCACGCGCACCAGATCGAGAACGGACAGTGCAACCATGCGAAATCTCCTTGGCCCATAATTTAGGGACCGGCGGAGCGGATGGAAGGGCGCGGGGTTGTCGCTCGCGCAACCGATGGCCTATCGCTCGCGTTGCCAATGTGACGAAAACGACCGGAGAGACCCCGATGAGCCAGGAACCCGCCTTCCCCGCCGACGCCGTGCCCGGTGCGGGTGCCGCCGCACTGCCGCCAGCGACCACCGCGAGCCATGCCGGCAACGATGCGGTGGCGGATGCCTCTCCCGCCAATCCCGGCGGTGAACTGGCGGGCGCCGGCGAGGCGATCGCGGCCGCCAGCGCGTTGAAATCGAACCTGTGGCCGGCGGCGGGCGTGGCCATCGGGATCGGCTCCGCTGCTGTCGCCGCTGCGTTGCTGTATCGCGGTCGGCGCTCGTAGCACCGACAGGTGGAAGGCCATCCGGCGTGACAGATACGGATCGTAGCGATCCTGTCCGGTCCACGCCCGGGGAACAGCGCAGTGGGGGGTAGGGGGTTGACCGCCTATCGGATCGGATAATCGCTAAAGCCCGTGGTCGGACTTGTGCGAGCGAAAAGGCGGTGGGCCGAGGTAGCCTTCGCCAGCCGACGGTTCAGCCAGCCGCCAACGCCACGAACCGGGCCGCGAGAAGAAAATCGCGACGCCGCGCGACGCGTGCTTCGGTGGCCAAGCTGTCTTCGCCCCATTGCTCGGCCTGCCAGATCTCGTCGAGATGTGCGGCGTCGAACCCTGCCTCGGGGGTGATCGCGCCTTCGATCACCGCCAGCGGGATCACCAGCGATCCGCTGATCGTGATGAGCGGGGAGAGGGGCGCCAGCGCCCACGCGTCGCGCGTCGCCAATGCCTCGGCCAGCCGCGCGATGGTGGCGGCGGGTTGCGGGCGGTGCATGATGCCGGCGACGAGGGTGAAGGCGATATCGTAGCGATGCCGCGCCCAGTCGAGGATCGGATCCCACACCTCGGCCTGCCGCGCGACGAGCTCGGCGGGGCCATCGGCGCGGTAGCAGAGCAGGTCTGTCTCGCCGTAAGCGGCGAGGGGGGCTGAGAAGGCGACGGTATCAGGCGCGACCCGATCGATCGCGGCGTTGGCGAGACCGGTGAGCGGCATCGACGCCGGATCGACCTTCTCGCCCTGCGCGCGCCATTCCCCGGCGATCGCCTCGGCCAGCGGACGCGACGGGATCGCCAGCAGCGCGCGCGCGGGCGTGCGGACCGGGCGGCCGTCCAGCCGCACGGCATGGCCGCCGACGTCGTCCGCCAGCGTTACGTCCGTATAGAAACGCTTCATCGTTCGCTCCGCCAGCGGCTGACGAGGATTTGCGGCAGCACCAGCGACTCGAACAGGCCGATGGCGAACAACGGCAGGCCCAGCGCCATCCAGCCACCCGCCCTCACCAGATCGCCGAGCCATATCCACAGGCCGAAGATCATCAGCACCAGCCCGCTGGCGCGCGCCGCCGAGATGATCGTGAAGCGGACGCGGGCGAGCCGGTCCCGCTCGTCGGGGGAAAGGTTCATGCGAGGCGCTCCAGCAGGTGGAGGAGATCGGCGGGGGTATCGGCGACCAAATCGGCCCCCTCGGCGAGCAGTTCGACGCGGTCGTGATAGCCCCACGCCACGCCGATCGCGGCGGCGCCGGCCGCTTTCGCCATGCCGATGTCGAAGCTGGTGTCGCCGATCACCACGGTGGTTTCGGGCGACGCACCCGCCTCCGCCATCGCCATGCGCACCATCGAGGGGTGCGGCTTGGAGGGGTGGCGGTCGGCCGTCTGCAAGGTGACGAAACGGTCGGCGATGCCGTGGTGGGCAAGGCAGAAACCCAGCCCCCGATCGGACTTGCCGGTGGCGACGCCGAGCAGCCAGCCCGCCGCGCCGATGCTTTCGATGGCCTCGGCGATGCCCGGAAACAGCGGTTCGGCCACCAGCCCCGCGCCGCGCCGCCGTTGGAACGCGCGCTTGTAATCCTGCGCCAGCGTGACGTGGAGCGCAGGCGCACCTGCGGGGTGGAGCATCGCCACCGCTTCGACCAGGCTCAGCCCTACCACGCGGCGGGTGGCCTCCGCCCCCGGATCGGGCAGGCCGGCGGCGGTGAAGCATTCGCCCATCGCGGCGCAGATCGCGGCCTGGCTGTCCACCAGCGTGCCGTCGCAATCGAACAAGGCGAGGCGGTTCATGCCGCCGCCCCCGCCACCAGCGCCGCCATCTCGCCATGCCCGGCAGCGGCGAAGGCGGCGGCGACGCGGGCGCGCGCCGGGGCGGGCTTGTTCTGCGACAGCTTGGCGGTGCCGCGCCATTCGGCCACGACCAGCCGGAAGCCGACGATGCCGCCGACCATCGCCTCGAAGCGGCCGGGCGTCATCTTGCTACGTGTCCACGCCGGTTTAGGGGCGAGCCGCGCCTCATGGTCGGTGCCCAGCGCGTCGAGTTGCGCGACCGTCTCCGCCGCGTCCAGCCGGCGGAAGGTGCCGTGCGCCTCGGCCGCCACGTAATTCCACGTCGGCACCTGATCGGGCAGGCCGTACCAGTCCGGGCTGACATAGCCGTCCGCGCCTGCAAGGCTGGCGATCCCCCGCGCGCCGTCGAGCAGCGCCGCCATCGGATTGCGCCGCGAGAGGTGGAAGCGCAGGTGGCCCGCGTCGTCCACCAGCACCGGCGCGTGTACCACCGTCGGGCCGTCGGGCGTGGCGGCGAAGATGTGGGCGAACGCACGACGGGCGGCGAACGCGCGCATCGCCGCCTCGTCATTCAGCCGGAACGCGGGGTCCGGGTGCATCAGCCGCGCCCGCGCCCGCGCCGTTCGCCCTTGCGCTCCTTGCGGCGCGATTTGGCGGCGGCGTTTTCGGCGCGGCGCTTGCCCTCGGCCGTCTCGGAGAACTTCACGTCGTCGATCGGCATCTCGGCGCGCTTCGGATCGAAGCCGAGCAGGGTGATGCTGTCGGCGAAATGCGTCGGCGGCTCGGCGGTGATGTCGATCTGCCCGCCGTCCGGGCTGTCGATGCGGATGCGGCGCGCGTGCAGGTGCATCTTGCGGCTGATCCCGCCGGAAAGGAACGCCTCCAGCCCGCCGTATTTGCCGTCCCCCACGATCGGGTGGCCGATCGCCGCCATGTGGACGCGCAACTGGTGGGTGCGGCCGGTATAGGGTTGCAGCTCCACCCACGCGGCGGTGTTGCCCGCACGCTCGATCACGCGGTAGCGGGTGCGCGCGGGGCTGCCCTCCGCCTCGTCGACGTGCATCTTCTCGCCGCCGGTGCCGGGCTGCTTGCCGATCGGCAACTCGATCATGCCGTCCTCGATCGAGGGGACGCCGGCGATCAGCGCCCAATACACCTTGCGCGCGGTGCGGCTGGAAAACGCCTTGGCGAAATGCCCGGCGGCGTTGGCCGATCGTGCCAGCAGCAGCGCGCCGGAGGTGTCCTTGTCCAGCCGGTGCACCAGCTTGGGCCGGTTGGGCGCATCGAAGGCGAGCGCGTCGAGCAGGCCGTCGACATGGCGGTCCGTCTTGGTGCCGCCCTGCGTGGCGAGGCCGGGCGGCTTGTTGATGACGATGGCCGAGCGATCGCGGTGGATCACCATCGCCTGCATATAGGCGGTGTCCTCCTCCGACAGCGGCGCGCGCTCCTTCTTGAGGCGGGCGGGCTTGTCGGCGGTGGCGGCGGTGGCCGCCTCGATGATCTCGGGCGGGGGTACGCGGATGCTCTGGCCGGCGGCGATGCGATCCCCCGGCGTCACGCGGGCGCCATCGACGCGCAACTGGCCGGTGCGCGCCCAGCGCGATACCAGGTTGAAGCTGGTTTCCGGCAGATGCCGCTTGAACCAGCGATCCACCCGGATGCCGTCGTCGTCGTAGCCGACCATGAAGTTGCGGCCATCCTCCGTCTTGCCGTCGCCGCTCATGCCAATGCCCTTACCGTATGGATGCCCAGCGCCAGCATCGCGACCGACGCGACGACCGAGAGGATGATGTAGCCCGCCGCCGTCGCCACCTCGCCGCGTGCCAGCAGCATATAGGTTTCGAGGCTGAACGAGGAAAAGGTGGTGAACCCGCCGAGCACGCCCACGCCGAGCAGCAGCCGCCACGGCTCGCCCGCCACGTCGGCCCGCGCCAGCCCGCCGACCAGCAGCCCCATCAGCAGTCCGCCGGCCAGGTTAACGAACAACGTGCCGTAGGGGTAGCCCGGCCCCATCGCGCGCGTCACGCCGACGCCCGCCAGGTAGCGCGCGCCGGAACCGATCGCGCCGCCGGCCATGACGAGGAGGAGAGGGGGCATGGAAGACAAAACCTAACGCCGCCCCGCTCGCGTGGTGGAGCGGGTTGGTTGAATTGGCCGTCTCTAGCCGCTGCGCCGCCGATCCGCCACCCCGACGCTGGGGATACACTCGCTCCCCTCCTTCCCCGGGCGAAGTCGAGGGACGCCACTGGCGATGCGTGCCGCGTCTCGACTCCCCTCGACGCAAGGGGCGGGGATGGCAATTCCGTCTCCCTGGAGGGGGACCGCGCGCTCAGCCGATCCGCTGCGCCACCAGATCCAGCGGCATCGCTCCCCGGCCGAGCACCAGCGCATGGAACGCCTGTCGCGTGAAGCGCCGACCCTGCTTCGCCCGCATCCGGTCGCGCAGCTCGATCAGGCGGAGCTGACCGATCTTGTAGCCCAGCGCCTGCCCCGGCCATGCCATGTAGCGGTGGATCTCGGCCGTCACTTCCGAAGAGGCGTGGCCGGTCACGCCCTGCATATAGGCGATGGCGCGCATCCGGTCCCAGCGGTGGAAGTGCAGGCCGGTATCCACCACCAGACGCACGGCGCGGAAAAGCTCGTCCTGCAAGCGGCCGAGGTCGCCAAGCGGATCGGTGGCGTAGGCGCCCATCTCTGCCGCCAGCCGTTCCGAATAGAGCGCCCAGCCCTCCTGATAGGCGTTGAAGCTGGCGAGGCGGATCAGCAGCGGCTGCTCGCCGAGGCCGAGCGCGACCGAGTTCTGCGTGTGATGGCCGGGCACGCCCTCATGATAGCTCAGGGTGGGCAGGTGGAAGCGGGCGACCGCCTCCATGTCGCGCAGGTTGATCCAGTAGGTGCCGGGGCGGGGGCCGTCGAGCGAGGGGCCGTCGTAATAGCCGCCCGGCGCGCCGGCCTGCGTCGCCACCGGCACGCGGCGGATCTGGAGGCGCTGGCGCGGGATCATCGCGGGCGGCAGGATCTCGGGATAGCGCGCTTCCATCTTCGCCACGAGGCCGCGCAGATAGTCGAGCAGTTCGGCGCGGCCGGCGTCGCTGTCGGCGAACTGATTGGCCGGATCGAGGGCCAGCGCCGTCATCCGCGCGCCGACGCTCCCTTTGGTCAGGCCGCGGGCGCGCAGCAGCCGCTCCATCGCGGCGGTGATGCGGGTGACTTCGCCGAGGCCGATCTTGTGGATCTCGGCGGGCGGCAGCGCCGTATCGCCCAGCGAGCGGACGTTGGCGGCATAGAAGGCATCGCCCTGCGGCTGGGCCCACAGCCCGTCCTCCGCGCGCCCGCGCGGGATCATGTCCGTAACCTGGGCGGCGAGGGCGGCGTAGGCCGGGCGCGCGCGATCTTCAAGCAGGCGGGTGGCGCGGGCCAGCGCCCTGTCGCGAAAGGCGGCGTCTAGCCGGGCACTGGCCATGCCGTCGCGCAGCGCCGCGATCATCGGGTGCCGGTCGGCAGGGCCGGCGAAGAAGCCGGCGATCACCTTGGCGGCCCCCTCCAGCAGGATGCGCGGCGGGCGGCAGCCGGCCGCCTCGTCCGCCGCCAGCTTGGCGCCGACGCCGGTGAAGGCGGCGGGAAACGTATCCAGCTTGGCAAGCCACGCCTCGACCGCCGCCGGGGTGGAGACGGACTGCTGGCCGGTCATGATCGCGGGCGTGTCGATCGCCGGGCCGCCGATCTGCGTGACGAGATAGGGCACGTGCCCCGAGAAGCTGAACGGCGCGACCCGGCCATAGGGGATGTCGGCCGACCGCAGCGAATTCTCCAGCACCGCGCGGCCGGTGGCGAGATCGAGCGCGCCGTTGGCGTCGGCGGTGCAGGTGAGGCGGGTGAGATCGGCCTGCCCGGCGCGTAGCGTCTCACGCAGCCTCGCCTCGCCGGCGGGCGAGTAATCGTCGATCACGCCGGCCAGCGGCCCGCCGTCCAGCGCGGCCGGCACGCCGGCATACACGCCGGCCTCGGGCGTCTGCGCCAGGATGCGGTCCGCCGCCGTATCCAGC
>NZ_VNIM01000142.1 GCF_007785815.1 Alterirhizorhabdus solaris
GCTCCGATTCGCGCCTGCCGGCGGTGCTGCTGATGGCGCATTACGACTCCGTGCCCGCCTCCCCCGGCGCGGCGCGCGGCGATCCTGCTGCCGCCGTCGCTGGCGGCGGGGCTGCTGCTGTGCGGGGCCGACGGGTGGATCGGGCCGGCGATGGCGGCGGTGGCGGCGCTGCTGGCGATGGCGGCCTATGATCGGCCGTTGCCCGGCGCGGCTGCGGGGATCGGCCTGTTCGGTGCGGTCGTGCTGATCGCGCTGCCGATGCAGGTGCTTGCGCCGGTGGCCGCGCCGACCCCGGGCCTGGTGCTGCTCGGCGGGGGATTGCTGCTGCTGCTGGCGACGCTGCGCACGCGCGCCGCGCTGCCGCTCGTGGCTGTGGGTGCCGGGCTGCTGGTGGCGCAGCAGGTGGCGACCGGGCACCTGCTGTTGCTGGCGGTGGGCGAGACGATCGCCGGGGTGGCGGCGCCGTTCGCGCTGTTCACCGCGCTGGCGCTCGCCCCGCTGCTGGCCCGCAGCCTGAGCCCACGGATCGCGCTGGCGGGCGGGGCCGCGTTGACCGCGCTGGCGGTGTCGCTTGTGCTGGTGATCCGGCTGGCCGATCCGACCGGGCCGACGCGGCCCGCCATCTCCCAGGTGATGCATGTCACCGACCTGACGACCGGGCGTTTCTATCGCGCCACCAGCCTCTTTGCGCCGGATCGCTGGACGCGTAGCATGCTGGGCCCGGCGGGCGAGGCGGCGCTGTTGCCGATGTACGATCACGCCTTCGTCGCGCCGGCCGGCCCGGTGGCGGTGTCGGCCCCGCGTATCCGCCTGTTCCGCCGGCTGGATGGCAAGGTGCAGCTGACGGTGGCCGGGCCGCCCGGCACGCGGGAGATCCGCGTCGCGCTTGCCGCCAGCGTGCCGTTCGCGGCGGCGCGGGTGAACGGGGTTGCCGCGCCGCTTCTCCGCCGGCCCGGTGCGCTCGACCGGATCGGCTGGGTAGGCCGCGACGTCACCGTCTCGCTGCTGCTCACCCCCGCCGCGCCGGGCCGGCTGGTGGCCCGCATCGCGCTGTTGCGGGATGGCTGGCCGGCCGATGCGCCCCCGCTGCCGCCGCGTCCGGCAGACGTGATGCCGTGGTACGACAGCGACGGCAGCATCCTGTTGAAAACCGAAACTATTTCCTGGTGACGGGCGGCTGACGAACCTTTGCCCCGGCTGGGGGGTTGAACCCTCGAAACAGAAATGCGTCGAGGAGACCAGCGTGGCTACCGATCCAAAGACCTACGAGACGATCACCGGCCCGGGCGGCGAATTGCATCAGCAGACCGCCGCGAACGGGCCGCATCTGACGACCAATCAGGGCATCGTCGTCGCCGACAACCAGAACAGCCTGAAGGCGGGCGCGCGCGGGCCGACGCTGCTGGAGGACTTCATCCTCCGTGAGAAGATCTTCCACTTCGACCATGAGCGGATTCCAGAGCGGATCGTCCACGCGCGCGGCACGGCGGCGCACGGCTATTTCGAGCCGTATCCGGCGGCGGCAACATATTCCAAGGCTGGCCTGTTCCAGACGCCGGGCGAGCAGACGCCGGTGTTCGTGCGCTTCTCCACCGTGGCGGGCGGGGCCGGTTCGGCCGATACCCCCCGCGACGTGCGCGGTTTTGCGGTGAAATTCTACACCGGCGAAGGTGTGTGGGATCTCGTCGGCAACAACATCCCGGTGTTCTTCATCCAGGACGCGATCAAGTTTCCCGATCTCGTCCATGCCGTGAAGATGGAGGCCGACAAGGGCTATCCGCAGGCCGCCAGCGCGCACGACACCTTCTGGGACTGGATCGGGCTCATGCCCGAAGCGACCCATATGGTGATGTGGCAGATGAGCGACCGGACCATCCCGCGCTCGTTCGTGACGATGGAGGGCTTCGGCATCCACACCTTCCGGCTGATCGATGCGGACGGGAAGAACACCTATGTGAAGTTCCACTGGAAGCCGAAGCAGGGCCTCCAGTCGCAGATCTGGGACGAGGCGGTGAAGACCGCCGGCGCCGATCCCGATTTCCAGCGACGCGACCTGTTCGAGCGGCTCGATCGCGGCGACTATCCTGAGTGGGAGCTGGGTATCCAGGCGTTCGACGAGGAAACCGCGAACGGCCTCGACTTCGACGTGCTCGACTCGACGAAGATCATCCCGGAGGAAATCGTCCCCGTCACGCCGATCGGCAAGATGGTGCTCGATCGCTACCCGGACAACTTCTTCGCCGAGACCGAGCAGGTGGCGTTCTGCCCGGGCAACATCGTGCCCGGTATCGACTTCACCAACGATCCGCTGTTGCAGGGTCGTCTGTTCAGCTATCTCGACACACAGAAGAGCCGGCTTGGCACGACCAACTTCCATCAGCTGCCGATCAACGCGCCGAAGTCGCCGGTGAACAACTTCCAGCGTGACGGCATGATGCAGATGAACGTGCCGAAGGGCCGAGCCAATTACGAGCCGAACAGTCTGAACGAGGCAGGTGAAGATGCCGGCCCGCGCGAGTGCCCGGTGAAGGGTTACTCGACCTACGCGGCGCAGGATATCGGTGCCGAGCAGGGTGACAAGCTGCGCGTGCGGCCGGAGAGCTTCGCCGACCATTACAGCCAGGCGCGGCTGTTCTTCCGCTCGCTCGACAAGGCCGAGCAGGCGCATCTGGCCTCCGCACTGGTGTTCGAACTGTCCAAGGTCGGGCTGGAGCATGTGCGCAAGCGGGTGCTGTCCAACCTGGTGAACGTCGACCCGGCGCTGGCCGGGCGCGTGGCGGAAGGGCTGAACATGGATGTGCCGGCCGCATCGGCGACCGCCGTCCCGGTCAAGGATCTCGATCCGTCGCCGGCGGTGCGCATCATCGGCGGGCCGCTGGAGAAGGTGACGTTGGAGGGTCGTTCGGTCGGCATCCTGATCGCCGACGGCAGCGACGGCGAACTGATCGACCGCCTCACGAGCGAGATCGGCGATGCCGGTGGCAAGCCGATCCTGATCGCACCCAAGGTGGGCGGCGCCAAGCTGAAGGACGGCAGCCTGCTGAAGGCCGATGCTCAGCTTGCCGGTTTCCCGTCGGTGTTCGTCGATTCGATCGCGCTGGCGTTGTCGGCCGAAGGAACCGCGGCGCTGCTGAAGGAAGCGGCGGCGGTGCAGTTCGTGATGGACGCATTCGGCCATCTCAAGACGATCGGCGCTACCGACGCGGCCAAGCCGCTGCTCGACAAGGCAGGCGTGGAGAAGGATGCGGGCGTGACCGGGCTGGACGACGGCTTTCTCGCCGTGGCCGGCAGCAAGCGCCATTTCGATCGCGAGCCGGGCGTGCGCATGCTCGCTTGAACATGAAAGCCGGCCCGCTGTCGTGCAGCGGGCCGGTGTACCCTGTCAAAAGGCCCGGTTCGCTCATGCAGCGGACCGGGCCTTTCGCTGTCCGGGGGGTCAGTCTGCGGTGAAGGGGCCGCGCAGCGCAGCCGTCATCGCCGCGACCGTATCGGTGGCATGGCGGGCAAGGGCGACGGGATCGCCACTCTCCGGGTTGTTGGCATCGTGCTGTACCAGCAGGTTCAGGAACATCAGCGCGCACAGCATGATCCGGGTCTGGGCAAGATCGCTGGGCAGGCCACCGAGCAGGCGGGGCAGCAGGGCGAGCAGTCTCATCATCGCCGGCGCGCCGGTAAAGGCCTGCGCCAGCCCCCGGCCGCTGCCGTCGGGTGAGCGGCGGACCAGATAGTGCAGCAGGAAACCCGCATGGGGATGGTGCCCCCGCGCATCGCACAGGGTGAGATGCGGCAGGGACAGGACCGCGATCAGGGTCGCCACGTCACCCAGCTTGCCGTCGCGTTCGGCCTGGGCGAGCATCTCCTCACGCTCCCCCTCCATCTCCGCGACACGCTGGCGGAAGATGGCCTCGATCAGCTTTTCCCGGCTGCCGAAATGATACTGGACGGCGTTGTTGTTGCCCTGGCTGGCAGCCACCGCGATCTCCCGCAGCGAGACGCCATCGAAGCCGCGAGCGGCGTACAGCCGTTCCGCTGCGCGTAAAATCCGCAGGCGGGTGGCCTCGACCTCCGGCCGGTGGCTACGTCGACGCGTACCGTGCACGCTATCGGCCGCCTGAATGCCAGGGATTTGCAACGACACCCTCCAAGTAACCGAGTCAGCTACTCGTTAACAGTTACTTAAGGAGAAATCGCGCGGTCTTGTAAGCATTATGGTCTAATTTCGGGACGTGGAACTCAGTCGATCGCAACCGGCCCGG
Organism: Alterirhizorhabdus solaris; assembly: GCF_007785815.1. Classification (GTDB taxonomy): domain Bacteria; phylum Pseudomonadota; class Alphaproteobacteria; order Sphingomonadales; family Sphingomonadaceae; genus Alterirhizorhabdus; species Alterirhizorhabdus solaris. The sequence continues at coordinate 4,257 of NZ_VNIM01000142.1, forward strand.
TCTGCGGTTTCGGGCGCCGTGCCATCCACACCAGCGCGATCATCGCCAGCGACAGCCAGCCGCAGGCGGTGAACAGGTCGATCGAGGCAAGCAGATAGGATTGCCCGATCATCTGCCGCGTGGCGAGCGCCGCCGTCTGGAAGGTGTCGAGGCCGAAGCCGTGAAGCTGTTCGGTCGCCATGCGATAGGCCGGATTGTCGGCGGTCGCCGCTTCGGACAGACGCGCCTGATGCAGCGTCTCCCGCCGGTCCCACATCGTGGTGACGAGCGAGGCGGCGAAGCTGCCGGCCGTGATCCGCGCGAAGTTCGAGATGCCCGTGGCGGACGGCACGCGCTCCGGCGGGATACCGTCGAGCGAGATGTTTATCATCGCGAGGAAATAGGTGCTCATCGCGATGCCCTGCACCACCATCGGCAGCACGAAATCGACGAAGGCGGCATCGGCGGTCAGGCGCCCGCGCATGAAGAAGGAGGTGGCGAAGGCGAGGAAGGCGATCGTCGCCAGCCAGCGCACGTCCACCTTGCCGCTGATCTTGGCCACGAACGGCGTGAGGATCACCGCCACCACGCCGCTGGGCGCCGCCACCAGCCCCGCCCAGGTCGCGGTGTAGCCGAGTTGCGTCTGCAACCACAGCGGCAGCAGCAGCGTGTTGGCGAAGAACAGCGCATAGCCCAGGCTGAACGCGATCGTGCCGAGCGTGAAATTGCGGTTGCGGAACAGCGACAGGTCCACCACCGGATGCCGCTCGGTCAGTTCCCAGATCACCCAGGCGGCGAAGCCGATCAGCGCGAACAGCGCGAACATCACGATCAGCCCGTCGTCGAACCAGCCGGCGTTCTTGCCGAGATCCAGCACGATCTGGAGCGAGCCGACCCAGAAGGCGAGCAACAGCACGCCCACCTTGTCGATCGGCAGCTTGCGCGTCGGCGTCTCGCGGTCCTTGAGGAACCGCCACGACACCAGAACGGAGAAGATGCCGACCGGCACGTTGATGAGGAAGATCCAGGCCCAGTGATAATTGTCGGCGATGTAGCCGCCCAGGATCGGCCCCATCACCGGCGCGACGAGCGTCGTCATCGACCAGATGCCGAGCGCGAGCGATCTTTTCTGCGGGGCGAAGATGGCGATCAGCAGCGTCTGCGATCCGGGGATCATCGGGCCGGAGACGGCGCCCTGCAGGATGCGGAAGAAGATGAGCGAGCTGAGGTTCCACGCCAGCCCGCACAGCAGCGAGGCGACGGTGAACAGCGCGACCGAGACGACGAAGGTACGGACCACGCCGTAGCGGCCCATCAGCCATCCGGTCAGCGGCAGCGCGATGCCGTTGGCGACGGCGAAGGAGGTGATGACCCAGGTGCCGGTATCGGTGCTTTCGCCCAGATTGCCCGCGATCGTGGGCAGCGAGACGTTGGCGATGGTGGAATCGAGCACCTGCATGAAGGTGCCCAGCGCCAGCGCGATCGCCGCCAGCGCCAGCGCGCCGCCGGCCAGCGGCGGGGGCATCGTGTCGCCGGCCGGCGTGCTCACCGACCGGCCGGCGCGTTGGCGGCGATGATCCGGCGGATGCGTGCGTCCACGTCGGCCGTGTCTTCCGGCGCGTTCATGCTGAACGTGCTGGCGGCAGGGCGCGCGACCAGCGTGCCCGAGGTGTCGGCGATATCGACCTCGGCGTTCACCGACAGGCCGATCCGCAACGGGTGCGCGCGCAGTTCCGCCGGATCGAGCCCGATCCGCACCGGCACGCGCTGGACGATCTTGATCCAGTTGCCCGAGGCGTTCTGCGGCGGCAGCAGCGCGAAGGCGTTGCCGCTGCCGGCCGACAGACCCAGAACGCGGCCGTGGAATACCACGTCGTCGCCATAGACGTCGGCCGTCACCGTCACCGGCTGGCCGACGCGCAGGTGGCGCAGCTGGGTTTCGCGGAAGTTGGCGTCCACCCACAGGCGGTTGAGCGGGATCACCGCCATCAGCGGGGTACCGGCGGCGACCTGCTGGCCAAGCTGCACGGTGCGTCGGGCGACCTGCCCGTCCACCGGCGAGACGATCCGCATGTGCCCCTGTGAAATGGCAGCGCGGCGCACCGCGGCGATGGCGGCCAGCACCGCCGGATTGTCGTTGACCGACGTGCCCTGCGTCGCCGTGCGGGACTGGGCGAGCCGGCTGCGCGCCACGTTCAGCGCGGCGCGGGCCAGGGTGACGGCATCGGCGGCATGCGCTACCTCCTCGCCCGACACGGCGCCACCGGCGGCGCGGCGGCGCGCATAATCGTTGCGTGCGCTGGCCAGCCGCGCCGATGCCTCGGCAACGCTCGCGCCGCCCTCGTCCAGCGAGGAAAAGTCGGCGCGCACGCCGCGTACCGCGCGGGCGAGATCGGCCTCGGCGGCGGCCAGCTGGACGTCCACGGTCGCGGGATCGAGATCGATCAGCCGCTGGCCGCGCCGCACCGTTTCGGTGTCGTCGGCGTGCAGTGCGATCACCGTGCCGGGATCGCGCGCGGTGATCGACACGATGTCGCCGGCGACATAGGCGTCGTCCGTTTCCTCGCTGGCGGCGGCGAAGAAGAAGGCGTGGATCGCCCAGGCGGCAAGGCCGGCCAGCACGACCAGCGCGAGGATGATGAACCAGCGTTTCCGTGCGGCGGGGCGCGCCGTCGGCTGGACAGGGCTGGTTTCTGTGGCGGCGGAGGCGTCGGTCATCGGGTCGTTTCCGCATCGGACGGAGGAGTGAAGCCGCCGCCCAGCGCGGTCAGCAGCTGGACGCGACGGAGGGCGGCATCGGCGACGAGATCGGCCTCGGCCTGCCGCGCCGCCAGCACGCGGGTGCCGGTTTCGAGCAGGTCGAGCTGCGAGCCGAGCCCGGTGGACACGCGCGTGCGATCGAGCCGGATCGTGGCATCCAGCCCGGCGAGGATGCGGCGTTGCGCGACGAGATCGGCATCGTTGGCCGCCACGTTCGTCAGCGCGTCCGCTGCCTCGCGCACGGCGCGCAGCACCGTGGCATCGTAATCGGCCACCGCCAGATCCACCTGCGCGGCCGCGCCGGCATAACGCGCCTTCAGCCGGCCGCCATCGAACAGCGGCAGGCTGATCGCCGGCCCGCCGCCATAGGTGCGCGCATCGCCGGAAAAGAAGCTGCCGATGCCGATCGAGGACAGGCCGACAAGCGCGCGCAGATCGACGTTGGGATAGAAATCCGCCCGCGCCGCCGCCTGCCCGCCCACCGCCGCATCGACCCGCGCACGCGCGGCGAGCAGATCGGGGCGGCGACCCAGCAGGTCGGCCGGCACCGCCACGGGGAGCGCCGCCATGCGATCCGGCGCGAAGCGCGGGCGCACGACGGTAGGGTAGAAGTCCACGCCGCGCCCGGCCAGCGCCGCCAGCGCATGCACCGCCAGCGTGCGCCCGGCCTCCGCGCGCACCAGCGCCTGCCGCGCCTCGGCCAGCAGCGTCTCGCCCGCGCGCAGCTCGAAATCGCTGCCGAGGCCGGTACGCACGCGCGTGTTCGCCAGCCCCAGCGACTGCTCGCGCGAGACGACCAGATCGCGGGCGACATCGCCCAGCGCATAGGCGCGGGAAAGATCGACGTAGGCGGCGGCGACGCTGGCGATGATCGACAGTCGCGCCGTGGCCGCGTCGAAACCGGCCGCGCGCACGCCGGCACCGGCCTGCGCGATCAGCGCCTTCTGGCGGCCGAAGAAGTCGAGGTTCCAGTTCAGTCCGGCCTGCGCGCTGGCGATCCAGCGGGTCGATCCGGCGAAGGGCGGCGGGATGGTGGAGCGGCCGCTGAGCCGCTGGCGCGAGACCGATCCGTCGAACGTCACCTGCGGTGCGGTGGCGCTGTCGCTCTCGGCGAGCGTGGCGCTCGCCGCGCGAAGCCGGGCGAGCGCCGTATCGAGCGAGGGGTTGCCCGCCAGCGCGGCGGCCAGGATCGCGTCGAGCTGCGGGTCGCCCAGCGCGTGCCACCATTCGGGCGCGAGCGGCGGCATCGACGGGCCGGTGAGGCCCAGCG
>NZ_VNIM01000143.1 GCF_007785815.1 Alterirhizorhabdus solaris
ACCCACAGCAGCAGCAACGCCGCCACCGCCACGAACACCGCGAGGAATACCCCCGCGAACAGCGGGTGCCCCAGGCGCCCCGCCGCCGCGCCGGATCGACCGGACGACCCTGTTCATGGTGCTGGGTGCCGGCTTCGCCTCGGCGCTGCTGCTGCTGTGGGCGCTGGGGCAACCGCTGTTCGCGGGGGTATTCCTCGCGGTGTTCGTGGCGGTGGCGGCGTTGCTGCTGCTGTGGGTGCGGCGAAGCCCCGTACCGGAGGTGCCCGAAAGCCTCGGGCCGGACTGGTCGCTCACCCATGCCGCGATCGAGGACGGAGCGCGGCCGGTGGCGATCACCGATCGCGCAGGGCAGCTGGTGTGCGCCAACCGGCTTTATGGCGAATGGTTCGAGGGCTGGCCGGCACCGCCCGATCTGCCGCTGCGGCAGGATGGCACCGCGCGGCTCGCCGCCGCGGGCCGCGCCGCCTGGCGTGACGGAACGGCGGCCGCAGGGGATTGCGCCGGCGCGCACGGGTGCTTCGACGTGCGGGTGGTGCGGGTCGGCCGGCGCGACGACCATCTGCTCTGGCGCTTCGCCCCCGCCCGCTCGGTCGATATCGTCGCGGAGGCGCAGCGGCTGGTGGAGGGGGCGGGCGGCAGTCGCCTTGCCGCCGCCGGCGTGATGGCGGCGCTGGTCGACGGCAGCGGCAGGCTGATCGCGGCGAACCGCGCGCTGCAGGTCCGCGCGACAGGGATGGCGGACGCGGACATGGCGGGCCGCCCGTTCACCGATCTGCTGGTGACCGGCACCGACGATCTGATCCGCCTCGCGCGCGAGCGGGACGGCGGCGAGCCGGTGCGACTGGTGCAGGTGCCGCTCGACGAGGGCGATACCGGTGCCCCCACCGTATTCCTGCTGCTGGACGAGGATGGCCGGGTCGCCAGTACCCAGCCCGGCGCGCACGACACCGCCACCGCGAACGTGCACGCGCTGCTGGCCATACTGCCGCTGGGGTTGGCGCTGGCCGAGCGGGACGGGCGCATCCTGTTCATGAACGAGGCGTTCGAGCAGGCGGCCGCGATCCCGCCCGGCCAGTCCGTACTGTATCCGGGCGATCTGGTGGTGAAGGAGGACAAGGCCGCGGTGTCGGACGCGGTGCGTCGCTTTGCCGCGGGGCATCGCATCTCGGGCGATCTGGCGGTGCGGCTGCGCTGGCGGGCGGAGGAGCCGGTGGCGCTGACCATCGCCGGCGCGCGCGGGCTGGGCGATGCGGTGGTGCTGCTCAGCCTGAAGGACAACAGCGAGGAATCGCGGCTGAAGCGTCAGGTGATGCAGGCCACCAAGATGCAGGCGGTGGGCCAGCTGGCCGGCGGCGTGGCGCATGATTTCAACAATATCCTCACCGCCATCATCGGCCATTGCGACCTGATGATGATGCGCCACGCGCCGGGCGACAGCGATTACGACGACATCCAGCAGATCCGCCAGAACTCGAACCGCGCCGCCAGCCTGACCCGCCAGCTGCTCGCCTTCTCGCGTCAGCAGACGTTGCGGCCGCAACTGCTGCAATTGCCGGACGTCGTTTCCGAGGTGTCGAACCTGCTCCGCCGCCTGCTCGGCGAGATGGTGTCGCTGACGGTGAAGCATGGCCGCAACCTGGGGCCGGTGCGCGCCGATCCGGGGCAACTGGAGCAGGTGATCGTCAACCTGGCGGTCAACGCGCGCGATGCGATGCCGGCGGGCGGCACCGTGGCGATCCAGACCTATGCGATGTCGGCGGCGGACGTGCGTCGGCTCGACATCGATATCATGCCGCTCGTCGATTATACCGCGCTCAAGGTCTCCGATACCGGCACCGGCATTCCGCCCGAGGTGATCGGCAAGATCTTCGAGCCGTTCTTCACCACCAAGGAGGTCGGCAAGGGCACCGGTCTGGGCCTGTCCACCGTCTATGGCATCGTCAAGCAGTCCGAGGGATTCATCTTCGCCGATTCGGTGGAGGGGGAGGGGACGAGCTTCGTCATCTACCTGCCGGTCCACCGCGCCGGCCTGCCGGTCGAGCCGCTGCCTGCCCCGCCGCCGCGCGAGAAGCCGACCGAACTGTGGGGCACAGGCACCGTGCTGATCGTGGAGGACGAGGATACGGTGCGCGCCGTCGCCGAACGTGCGCTCACCCGGCAGGGCTATACAGTGCTGACCGCCGCCAACGGCGAGGAGGCGCTGGAACTGCTCGCCACGATCGCGGCGGAAGGCCGGCCATCGGTGGATCTGCTCGTCTCCGACGTGGTGATGCCGACGATGGACGGGCCGACGATGGTGCGCCACGCCCGCGAAAAATACCCGGACCTGCCGATCCTGTTCATGTCGGGCTATGCCGAGGAGCAGCTGCGGCGCTCGATCGACCTCGACCGCGTCGCCTTCATCGCCAAACCCTTTTCCGTGCAGCAACTTGCCGGCGCGGTGCGCGATACGCTGGTCGGCAAAGGGTCTAGCCCGGGGGCGTAACAATGGGTATCAGGGGGCCATGAACTCCCCCCTCTCGGTCCTCATCGTCGAGGACGAACCCCTGATCTCGATGATGCTTGAGGATTTCGTGGAAACCCTTGGCCATACCGTCGCCGGCACCGCCGACTGCGTCTCGGATGCGTTGAAGCTGGTCGAGGCCGGCGGCGTCGATATCGTGATCCTCGACGTGCGCCTGCGCGGCGGCGAGGCATCGTGGCCGGTGGCCGATCGGCTGGCCGATCGCGGCATCGCCTACCTGATCTCGACCGGCGGGCATGTCGATCCGCCCCCCGCGCGGCACGCCGCCGCCACGCAACTGGCCAAGCCGTTCACGATGGACGGCATCAGCAAGGCGATCGAGACGGCTACGGCCCGCGTCTGATCTTCTTGCGTTCCCTACTTGTTCCTATCGTCGCCTCGCGCTATATCGCGAGGCGTTGACGGCGCGCACGCGCGATCTACGAGGGAGCCAGAGGCCATGGCGGCACAGTTGAAACTCATCGGCACCGAGAAGGAAAAGTCCGACATGGACAGGCAGAAGGCGCTCGAAGCGGCTCTCGCGCAGATCGACCGGGCATTCGGCAAGGGCTCGGCGATGAAGCTGGGCAGCCGGGAGAAGGTGGAGATCGAAGCCGTCTCGACCGGATCGCTCGGGCTGGACATCGCGCTCGGCATCGGCGGCCTGCCGCGTGGGCGCATCGTCGAGATCTACGGCCCGGAGTCCTCGGGCAAGACGACGCTGGCGCTCCATGCCATCGCCGAGGCGCAAAAGGCGGGCGGCACCGCGGCCTTCATCGACGCCGAGCACGCGCTCGACCCGGGTTATGCAAAGAAGCTCGGCTGCGATATCGACAACCTCATCGTCTCGCAGCCCGACACCGGCGAGCAGGCGCTGGAGATCACCGATACGCTGATCCGCTCGAACGCGATCGACGTGCTGGTGGTCGATTCGGTCGCCGCACTGGTGCCGCGTGCCGAGATCGAGGGCGAGATGGGCGACAGCCACGTCGGCCTGCAGGCCCGGCTGATGAGCCAGGCGCTGCGCAAGATCACTGGTTCGATCAGCAGGTCGAAGACGCTGGTCATCTTCATCAACCAGATCCGCATGAAGATCGGCGTGATGTACGGCAGCCCGGAGACGACGACGGGCGGCAACGCGCTGAAATTCTACGCCAGCGTCCGGCTCGATATCCGCCGCATCGGCGCGATCAAGGATCGTGACGAGGTGGTCGGCAACTCGACCCGGGTGAAGGTGGTCAAGAACAAGGTCGCGCCGCCGTTCAAGCAGGTCGAGTTCGACATCATGTACGGTGAGGGCGTGTCGAAGATGGGCGAGATCCTCGATCTCGGGGTCAAGGCCGGCATCGTCGAGAAGTCCGGCGCGTGGTTCAGCTACGACTCGATCCGCATCGGGCAGGGCCGCGAGAACTCCAAGACCTACCTCAAGGAACATCCAGATGTCGCCGAGCGGCTTGAAAAGGCGATCCGCGCGAACGCCGTCGGCATCAGCGAAGCGATGATGGCCGGGCCGAGCGCCGAGGACGACGCCTGATCCTGTGGGCGGCGGGCTTTCCGGTCCGCCGCCGATCGGCTGACATTGTGGGATCAGTCCCGTTGCGTAGCGTTTGACGGCAGGTCGTGCGGACGGATAGGCCTGTGCGGCCATGAGTATCATCGTCCATCATCTCGAGAATTCCCGGTCGCAGCGGATCCTGTGGCTGCTGGAAGAACTGGGCCTGCCCTATTCGGTGAAGCGCTATGCCCGCGAGCCGAAGACGATGCTCGCGCCGCCGGCGCTGAAGCAGGTTCATCCGCTCGGCAAATCGCCGCTGGTCGAGCATGACGGGCGAGTGCTGGCCGAGACGGGGGCGATCGTCGAGTATCTGGTCGAGCTTGGCGGCAGGCTGGGTACGCCGGGGAACCGTGACGCCGCGCTGCGCTACCGCCACTTCCTGCACTATGCCGAGGGGTCGATGATGCCGCCCTTGCTGTCGCTGCTCATCATCCAGCGGCTCGGTCTGCTCGGGCGGCCGGTGCGGGGGTTCGTTCAGAAGCTGCTCGACGGCCACCTCGACTGGCTGGAGACGGAGCTTACCGGCCGGCCGTGGTTCGCCGGCTCCGACTTCACCGCCGCCGACGTGATGATGAGCTTTCCACTGGAAGCATCCCGCCAGCGCGGCGGACTGGATGCGAGCCGGCCGCACCTGACCGCGTGGCTGGATCGCATCCATGCCCGCCCGGCCTATGTGCGCGCGCTGGCAGCAGGCGGCCCCTATGTCTTTGCCTGACCGCGAGGGTTTCGGGGCCTGCGGGTGCGGCCGTATGTCGCGCCGACCGGTGTGGTCGGAACGTCGGCGGATGCGACGCGGCCCGCACCGGCGACAAGACAGCCGGTGGCGCTATCCCCGAGGTCTCGCATGAGGAAACGCCGCCTCATTGTCGCCCTGTTCGGGGCCGTCGTCCTGCTCGATGCGCCACTGGCTGGAGCGGCACCGCACCCGTTGCCGCAACAGGCCGGTGATGCGGTTCCCGATGCGGCCACCCAGCGCGCCGTGCTGGCGGCAAGCTACGGCTATTTCGCGGACAAGGATGCCGGTCGTTATCCAGCCGCGTACGGGCGTTTCGCCGCCAGCGTGCGCGCCTACCTGACGCCCGGACTTTATGCGACCGAAGCCGCGAACTTCAACGCCGCCGCCGGAAAGGTTGGCGAGCGGCGGATCGTGGTGCTCGACTGGGCGCAGGACCCGCCCGAGGCGCCCGCGCCAGGCCTTTACGTTTCGGCGGATTTCGTCGCGCGCTTCGCCAACCTGCGGCTGCATTGCGGTTACCTGATGTGGCATCGCGAAGCCGACGGCGTCTTCCGCATCGTCCGCGAGGAGCAGAGCTTCCTCGACGAGCAGGCGGCCAGCGCGATGACGCCCGAACGATTGCGCACGCTGCCGCGAAAATTCGGCTGTCCCGGCGCTGCGGACTGATTCTTGGCGGCACGCTTGAGTAGCGTGCCCGCCTCGCCTAAATCGCGGGGATGAGCTCGACAAACGACATCCGCCGGTCCTTCCTCGATTACTTCGCGGGGGCGGGGCATATGGCGGTGCCCTCCGCGCCGCTGATCCCGCACAACGATCCGACGCTGATGTTCGTCAACGCCGGCATGGTGCCGTTCAAGAACGTGTTCACCGGGCTGGAGAGCCGCCCGTACACCACCGCCACCAGCAGCCAGAAGTGCGTCCGCGCCGGCGGCAAGCACAACGATCTCGACAATGTCGGCTACACCGCGCGTCACCACACCTTCTTCGAGATGCTCGGCAACTTCTCGTTCGGCGATTACTTCAAGGAACAGGCGATCACCCATGCCTGGACCTTGCTGACGCGCGAATGGGGCATCGACCCGAACCGCCTGACCGCCACCGTCTATCACACCGACGACGAGGCGTTCGACCTGTGGCGCAAGATCGCGGGCCTGCCCGAGCACCGGATCATCCGCATTCCCACCAAGGACAATTTCTGGGCGATGGGGGACAACGGCCCGTGCGGGCCCTGCTCCGAGATCTTCTTCGATCATGGCGATCACATCCCCGGTGGCCCCCCCGGCAGCCCGGACGAGGATGGCGATCGTTTCGTCGAGATCTGGAACCTCGTGTTCATGCAATATGAGCAGGCGGCCAACGAGATCGTCGGCGAATTGCCGAAGAAGTCGATCGACACCGGCATGGGGCTGGAGCGCGTCGCCGCCGTGCTGCAGGGCGTCCACGACAATTACGATACCGACACGTTTAAGGCGCTGATCGCGGCCTCGGGCGAACTGACCCGCACGGCTACCACGGGCACGACGCAGGCCTCGCACCGGGTGATCGCGGACCATCTGCGTGCCGCCGGCTTCCTCGTGGCGGATGGCGTGCTGCCGGCCAACGAGGGGCGCGGCTACGTGCTGCGGCGGATCATGCGCCGCGCGATGCGCCACGCGCACCTGCTGGGCGCGCCGGAGCCGCTGATGCACCGGCTGGTGCCGTCGCTGGTGGCGGAGATGGGCCTGGCCTATCCGGAACTGGTCCGCGCGCAGCCGCTGATCGAGGAGACGCTGAAACTGGAGGAAACGCGCTTCCGCCAGACGCTCGCCAACGGCCTGCGCCTGCTGGACGAGGCGACCGGCGGGATGAAGCCGGGCGAGACGCTGCCCGGCCGCACCGCGTTCAAGCTCTACGACACGTTCGGTTTCCCCTACGATCTGACCGAGGATGCGTTGCGCGCGCAGGATCTGGCGGTCGATCGCGCCGGTTTTGATGCGGCGATGGCCGAACAGAAGGCGGCGGCGCGGGCGGCGTGGAAGGGATCGGGCGAGCGTGCATCGGACGACGTGTGGTTCGATATCGCCGAGGCCGAAGGCGGCAGCGAATTCATCGGCTATGCAAGTCACGAGGGCGAGGGCAACATCGTCGCGATCGTGCGCGAGGGCCGCCGGGTCGATCACGCGCAGACCGGCGAGGAGGTGGTGATCCTCACCAACCAGACACCGTTCTACGGCGAGAGCGGCGGACAGAGCGGCGACGTTGGCACGATCACCGGCGAGGGCGGCTTTTCCGCCGAGGTGACGGACACCGCCAAGCCGCTCGGCCGGTTGCACGCGCATCGCGCGGTGGTGGAAGGCGGCGAGGTGCGCGTCGGCGATGCGGTGCATCTGTCGGTCGATGTCGCCCATCGCGGGCAGGTGCGCGCCAACCACAGCGCCACGCATCTGCTGCACGCGGCGCTGCGCCACGCGCTGGGCGGGCATGTGACGCAGAAGGGCAGCCTCGTCGCCGCCGACCGCCTGCGCTTCGACTTCGCCCACCAGAAGGCGATGACCCCGGCCGAGATTGCGGCGGTGGAGGCCGAGGTGAACCGCCATATCCGCGAGAACGACGCCGTCACAACCCGGCTGATGACCCCCGACGACGCGATCGCCGCCGGCGCCATGGCGCTGTTCGGCGAGAAGTATGGCGAGGAAGTTCGCGTCCTGTCGATGGGCCGCGCCGATGCCGACACCTATTCGGTCGAGCTGTGCGGCGGCACGCATGTAAACGCGCTGGGCGACATCGGGCTGTTCAAGATCGTGGCGGAAAGCGCTGTCTCGTCCGGCGTGCGGCGGATCGAGGCGCTGACCGGCGAGGCGGCACGCGCCTGGCTGACGGCGCGTGAGGAGCGGCTGAAGGAAGCCGCCGCCGCGCTGAAATCCGCGCCCGACGAGGTGCCGGCGCGTGTGATCCAGCTGGTCGAGGAACGCCGCCGGCTGGAGCGGGAACTGGCCGAGGCGAAGAAGGCGCTGGCGCTGGGCGGTGGCGCCGCGAAGGCCGACGGCGCCGGGCCGGAGCAGGTGGGTGGCCACGGCTTCATCGGGCAGGTGATCGAGGGGCTGGACCCCAAGGGTCTGCGCGGCATCGTCGACGAGGCCAAGGGCCGGCTCGGCTCGGGCATCGCCGCGATCGTGGCGGTGAACGAAGGACGTGCCTCGGTGGCGGTCGGGGTGACCGACGACCTGAAGGGTGTCGTCAGCGCGGTCGATCTGGTCAAGGCGGCGGTGGCGGCGC
>NZ_VNIM01000144.1 GCF_007785815.1 Alterirhizorhabdus solaris
GTTCATGCTGGCGCGCGAGTTGTTGCCAGCGGGGGCGTTATGCGCCACCCCACCCTCAGGGCCGGCCTCCGTGTCGAAGCCCGGGAGAAATTTGCGATGTTTTACGGCTGGGTGATCGTCGGCGTCGCCGCCACCATCTACATGCTCGTGGTCGGCACCACCTACAGCGCGTTCGGCCTGCTGGTGCTGCCCGTATCCGCGGAATTCAAGCTCTCGCGCGCCAGCATGAACAGCGCGCTGATCCTGCTCAATATCGGCAACGCCTGCCTCGCGCCGATCATCGGGCGGCTGCTCGATCGCTTGCCCGTCCGGCCGATCATCATGGTGGCGGCGCTGCTGCTGGGCGGCAGTCTGGCGGCACTCGGCCTGTCACGGTCGCTGTGGCTGAGCGCGACCATCATCGTGCTGCCGCTGGCCGCCGGGATCCTGGGGGCGAGCACGCTCAGCATGTCGGTGCTGATCGCGCGCTGGTTCGTCGCGCATCGCGGGCGGGCGATGATGCTCGCTGCGATCGGCATGTCGGCGGGCAGCATCCTCGTCACGCCGCTGGTGGGCTGGCTGATCGCGGCGGAAGGCTGGCGCGCGGCGCTGCTCATCACCGGCGGGACGATCACGGCGCTGCTGCTGGCGCTCGCCCTGCTGCTGCGGGATCGCCCGCCGGTCGAACAGGTGCCGGTGGGGCAGGGCAGGCCGGCAGCCGGCCCCGGCCCGGCCCCCGTCCGCGCACTGCTGGCGATGCCGCAATTCTGGACGGTGAGCCTGAGCGTGTCGATCACGCTGGGCACCGCGCTGGCGCTGTCGGTCACGCTGGTGCCGTTGGCCTTGCAGGGCGGGCTTTCGATGGTGCAGGCGACCAGCCTCGTCTCGGTGACTGGCGGTGCCGCCATCGCCAGCAAGCTGCTCCTGTCCACACTGGCCGACCGGATCGACCGCATCCTGCTGCTGACCGGCCTGTTCGCGCTGGCAGGCGGGCTGAACGCGGCGCTGCTGCTCGATCATTCCTATCCGGTGCTGCTGTGCATCGGGGTGGGGCTGGGGATCGCCACGGGCGTGGTCGCGCCGATCTTCTATGCGCTGCTGGCGGATCGCTTCGGTCCGTCGTCGTTCGGCACGGTGCGCGGGCTGATGGCGCCGATCGGGGCGGTCATCTCGGCGCTGGCGGTGCGGCTGGCGGGGGAGGTGTTCGATCGCACCGGCGGCTATGCCACGCTGTTCACGGTCTTCATCGGGCTGCAGGTGCTGGCGGTGGTCCTGATCTATGCCACCCGCCATCTCGCCGCCGTGCCGCCCGCCGGGGCCGTGCCGGCGCGTGAACCCCGCTAGAGGAAGTATTTCAGCCGCACCATCTCCGCCACGGGTTGCGTGCCCACGGCGAAGCGGGCGGCGGCGAAGCGGGGCGGGCCGAGGGTGAGGCGCGGGTTGCGCGAGAAGCCGACCCCCTCGCGCGGCACCCCGAACATCTTGTCCAGCCGGCCGTTGCCGTTCTCGTCGTGGATCAGCGCCAGCGCATAGTCGCCGCTGGGCAGGCTGGGGAAGCGGGCGGCCGGGTCCGTCGCGGCGATCGTCATGTGACGGCTGGCAGGGTCGCCGTCGCAATCGGGGAAATGCGCCGGATCGCGCGTCAGGCAGATGATGATGCTGCCGCGCTGCGACCTAAGCCCCTCCACCGCCAGATCGATCCGCCCCGGTGAGGCCGCGCCGGTCAGCAATGCCATCGCGGGCAGGGCGAGCAGGGTGCGGGCCAGCATCGTGCGCGAAACGGCCGAGGCCCGCATCCGTGCCGCAGAGCCTGTCCCACAGGCGGAAATAGAGGCCATAATTGCACCTGTAATCGCGATGATGCCGTTCGTGGTGGCTGGCGGTGATGAGCCAGCGCCCGGCGGGTCCGTGGACGAGCGAGCGGGGAAACATCTCCCAGCCCATGTGGTTGGTGACGCCCATCAGCGTCATCACCGCCAGCACCACGCCGAGCGCCGAGACGTGTATCGGCACGAGGAACACGAGGGCCGGGATGACGACGGCGCCGGTCAGCGCCTCGATCGGGTGGAAACTCATCGCCGCCCAGGCGGTGGGCGGGCGGCTGGCGTGATGGACGGCGTGGGCGAGGCGGAAGGCGCGCGGCCGGTGCATCCAGCGGTGCGTCCAGTAGAACCAGCAGTCGTGCGCGAGCAGGAAGATCAGGATCGACAGCGGCCACCACCACAACGGCCGGGCGTGGAGATCGGTGTAGACCTGCGTCCAGCCGTGCGTGCGCCAGCCCCACGCCACGATGCCGGCCGGCACGCCGTAGATCGCGGCCGAGGCCAGCGACCAGCCGATCTCCCGCACGATCTGCCGGCGCTGCGTGGCGTAGAGGCCGGGATGCCGCACCTGCGTCGCCCAGGCGAACCCGCCGCTCACCAGCAGGTAGCGCACGCCGACGATCGCGGTCATCAGCAGGGCGGCGAGGCCGAGGGCGAGGAACAGCTCCATCCGCCCGCCATAGCCCGCTTGGCCGGATCATGCGAGCGGGCGCTATCGCAGGTGCGAACGGCTTGGTAGGGCAATCGGCACGCCCCGTCGCGCCCGCCTTCGACGGGGGCCGGGCGCACCTTGTGAGGATGACCGGCCCGAATGCCGCAGGATATCCAATGCGATCTGGCGATCATCGGCGGCGGGCTGGCCGGCGGGCTGATCGCGCTGGCGCTGGCGGCGCGGCGGCCGGAGGTGGACGTGCTGCTGGTGGAGGCGGACACGGTGGTGGGCGGCAACCACATCTGGTCGTTCTTCGCCAGCGACGTGGACCCGGCGGACCGCTGGCTGGTCGATCCCCTGGTGGGCCATCGCTGGCCGGCCTACGACATCGCCTTCCCCAAACGAAAGCGGCGGCTGGACGAGGCCTATCACTCGATCCGTTCCGAGCGGCTGGATACGCTGGTGCGCGCCGCGCTGCCGCCCGCCCGGTTGCTGACGGGGATACGGGCGACGGACGTGTCGCCGACCGCCGCCACGCTGGCCGACGGCACGCGCATCGCCGCGCGTGCGGTGATCGACGCGCGCGGGGCGGGCGACCTTTCCACGCTCGATCTCGGCTGGCAGAAGTTCGTCGGCCTCGTCGTCCGCACCGACGCTCCGCACGGCCGCACGCACCCGGTGGTGATGGACGCCACGGTGGAGCAGATCGACGGCTACCGCTTCGTCTATGTCCTGCCGTTCGGGCCGGACCGGCTGCTGATCGAGGACACCTATTACAGCGACTCGCCCGATCTCGACCGGCAGGCGATCACCGCGCGGGTGCATCGCTACGCCGCCGACCATGGCTGGGGCATCGCCGAGGTGGAGCATAGCGAGGCGGGCGTGCTGCCCGTGGCGCTGGGTGGCGATTTCGACGGCTATTGGGCGTCGGGCGGCGCCGCGGCCAAGGCCGGGGTGCGCGCAGGCCTGTTCCACCCGACCACCGGCTATTCGCTGCCCGATGCGGTGCGGCTGGCCACCCACGTCGCCGCGCTGCCCGATCCCGCCGCCCCCGATCTCGCCGCCGCCACCCGCGATCGCGCGCGCGAAACATGGGCCGGGCGCGGCTTCTACCGGTTGCTGGACAGGATGCTGTTCCGCGCGGCCGAACCGGCGGAACGGTACAAGGTGCTCGAACGCTTCTACGGTCTGGACGCGGGGCTCGTCGGGCGTTTCTACGCCGGGCGATCCACGCTGCTCGACAAGCTACGTATCCTTTCGGGCAAGCCGCCCGTTCCGCTCATGGCCGCCCTTCGCGTGTTGAAGGAAACGCGCGGCCCCCAGGGAGAATCGCGTTGAAGAGTGCGGCGGTGATCGGTGCCGGGTTCGGCGGGCTTGCGCTCGCGATCCGGTTGCAGTCGGCGGGGGTCGCGACCACCCTGATCGAGGCGCGGGACAAGCCCGGTGGCCGCGCCTACGTGTGGGAGAAGGACGGCTTCACCTTCGACGCCGGCCCTACCGTCATCACCGATCCGGCCTGCCTGAGCGAGTTGTGGGCGCTATCCGGCCGGCGGATGGACGAGGATATCGAGCTGTTGCCGGTCAGCCCGTTCTATCGGCTGAACTGGCCGGACGGCACCAACTTCGATTACTCGAACGACGAAGCCTCGCTCAACCGCGAGATCGCCAAGCTGCGCCCCGAGGATGTCGAGGGCTATGCGAAGTTCCTCGATTATGCCGCCGGGGTCTACCGCGAGGGCTATGAGAAGCTCGGCCACGTCGCCTTCCTCGATTTCGCCTCGATGATAAAGGCGGCGCCCGCGCTGGCGAAATATCAGGCGTGGCGCTCGGTCTATTCGATCGTCTCGAGCTACGTGAAGAACGAGCATCTGCGCGAGGCGCTGTCGTTCCACACGCTGCTGGTGGGCGGCAACCCGATGACGACGAGCGCGATCTACGCGCTGATCCACAAGCTGGAAAAGGACGGCGGCGTGTGGTTCGCCGCCGGCGGCACCAACCGGCTGGTGGCCGCGATGGTCACGCAGTTCGAGCGGCTGGGCGGCACCGTGCGGCTGGGCGACGCGGTCGTGGAGGTGGAGACGCTGGGCGACCGCGCCACCGGCATCCGCACCGCGAGCGGCTGGCACGGCACGTTCGATGCGATCGCCTCCAACGGCGATATCGTCCACACCTATCGCGATCTGCTGGGCAACACCCCGCGTGGCAAGAAGGCGGCGGCGGCGCTGGCGCGCAAGAAGTTCTCGCCGTCGCTGTTCGTCGTCCATTTCGGCATCAAGGGCGCATGGCCGGGCATCCCGCACCACATGATCCTGTTCGGCCCACGCTATAAGGGGCTGCTGACCGACATCTACGATCGCGGCGTGCTGGCGGAGGATTTCTCGCTGTACCTGCACCACCCCACCGTCAGCGATCCGTCGCTGGCGCCGGAGGGCTGTTCCACTTTCTACGCGCTGGCGCCGGTGCCGCACGTGGGCAAGCTGCCGATCGACTGGGAGACGGTGGGGCCGCAATATGCCGACCGCATCCTCGCCGAGGTGGAGCGACGCCTGATCCCCGATCTGCGCGGGCGGCTGATGACGAGCTTCCACTACACCCCGGCCGATTTCGGGCGGGATCTGAGCGCGCATCTCGGCTCCGCCTTCAGCCTCGAGCCGATCCTGACGCAGTCGGCGTGGTTCCGCGTGCACAACCGTGACGACATCCTGCCGAACCTCTATTTCGTCGGCGCCGGCACGCATCCGGGCGCCGGTATCCCGGGGGTGGTCGGTTCGGCGAAGGCCACGGCGGCGCTGATGCTGGCCGACCTGCGCGCATGAGCGTGCCGCCCCGGCCCGTGCTGGTGGCGGCGGCGCGGGACAGCATCGCGAAAGGATCGAAGAGCTTCGCGATGGCGAGCAGGCTGTTCGACCGCGAGACTCGCGAACGGGCGTGGCTGCTTTACGCATGGTGCCGCGCCTGCGACGATCTGGCCGACGGACAGGAGCATGGCCACGCGCTGTCCGTCGTGGCCGATCCGGCGGCGCGGCTGGCCGAGATCCACGAACGCACCGAGGCGGCGCTGGCCGGGCAGCCGAGCGGGCTGGCGGCGTTCGACGGGCTGGGCGTGGTCGTGGCCGAATGCGGCATCCCCCATCATCTGCCGCGCGATCTGATCGCCGGCTTCGCGCTGGACGCGGACGGTTTCTCCCCGCGCGACGAGGGCGAACTGCTGCAATATTGCTACCATGTCGCCGGCGCGGTCGGCTGCATGATGGCGGTCGTGATGGGGGTGGATCCCCGCGACGAGGCGGTGCTCGATCGCGCCTGCGACCTCGGCCTCGCCTTCCAGCTCGCCAACATCGCCCGCGATCTGGACGAGGACGATGCCGGCGGGCGCTGCTACCTGCCGGCCGACTGGCTCGCCGAGATGGACGTGCCCCCCGGCGAGACGATGCGCCCGCCGTACCGCGCGTCCATCGCCGTGCTGGCGCGGCGGCTGGCGGACCGGGCGGCGGCCTATGAAGAGTCCGCCCGCCACGGCACCCCGGCGCTGTCGTTCCGTTCGGCCTGGGCGGTGCTGGCGGCGGCGGGCATCTATGGCGACATCGCCCGCACCGTGGCGGCGCGCGGCCGCCGCGCGTGGGACAGCCGCGTCGTGACGAGCAAGGGCGAAAAGCTTGGCTGGGTGGCGAAGGCTGCGGGGCAGGCGGCGCGGCGCAAGCGATCGTGGCATGGCGATGCCCCCCGTACCGGCCTGTGGACGCGCCCGCGCGGCCGACCTGAAGCCGATCCGTTCATTCCGAGAGGCTGACCGGGAATTCAAAACCGGTCAGCCTTCGCCGGAATCCTGATCGATCCAGCCGCATCCCGCCTTCGTGCCGAGCGAAGTCGAGACACGGAGCGTCACGTGCGTGGCCCGCCGCTCGACTTCTCTCGGGGTATGGAAGTGGAAACCCGGATCCCGGTCGGCCTCTGAGGAGAGGCCTAACTTGGCGAAGCTTCGTCTCGACGGTCGCAACAGCGGCCCGTTCAGCTCAGCGCCTTCGCCAGCACCGTGAACGCAAGGTCGCGCCGCACCGGCAGGCCGAAGCGGGGATCGTCGAGCGGGAAGGGGCGTGTCTCGCCTGTGGGCACGTAGCCGCGCCGTTCGTACCACGCGATCAGTTCGTCCCGCTGGACGATCACCGTCATCTCCATCCGCCGTGCGCCGAAGCGGGTCGCCGCTTCCGCCTCCGCCGCCGCGATCAGCCGCCGGCCGAGGCCGCCCGCCTGCCGCCCCGGCGCCACCGCCAGCAGGCCGAGAGTGGCGGTCGTGCCGTCCCCCCGCCCAATCTGGACGCAGCCGACCGGATCGATGCCGACACAGGCGAGCAGGATGCGATGATCGGCGTCGGCGAGGATCGCGGCCAGTGCGGCAGGGTCGGTCCGCTGGCCGCCGAGCAGATCGGCCTCGTGCGTCCAGCCGCCGCGCGCGCTGTCGCCGCGATAGGCGCCCTCCACCAGCGCGTGCAGCGCGGGCACGTCGGCGATGGTGGCGGATCGGATCGTCGGCTCGGACATTCGGTGATGGTACAGGCGGGCGGCAGGCGATGAAAGGTGACGACGATGGCGGATTCGATCGAGGACATGATGATCGACACCCCGGAGGGGCCGATGCGCTGGGCGGACTGGAAGAAGAAGAACCCGGTGCAGATCGCCTCGCGCCGCACCAAGGGCAAGAAGCTGCCGAACAGGATCAAGCTGACGACCGACGGGAAATAGCCGCACCGTCGACGCGCGCCCACGGGACCGAACGCCGCCGCCGGACGTTCCCGTCGCGCAACAATGTCGAAGGATGCCTTATGAAGATTCCCAAGGGTGCGATCGTGGCCGTGGCGGATGGCGAGAAGCTGAACCTGTTCCGCAACACCGGCGACGAATCCGCGCCCAAGCTCAGCGCGCTGCCGGACGCCGACGTCGCGACCGAGAACAAGGGCTCGGGCGGGCGCCACCAGAGCAGCTCGGCGAACCCGGACGACAGCCAGCAGGACGAGGACGGCTTCGCCGCCGGCATCGCCGCCGTGCTGAACAAGCGCGTGCTGGACGGCAAGATCGAGGACCTCATCGTCGTGGCCGCGCCGCGCACGCTGGGCGAACTGCGCAAGCACTACCACAAGTCCCTCTCGGCGGTGCTGGTGGGCGAGATCTCCAAGGATCTGACGGGCCACGCGATCGCGGACGTCGAAAAGAGCATCGCCGCCGCCTGACGGGATGCGGAGGCGCGGTGCCGTACGGCCCGCGTTTCCGCCATCCGGGGGCGTCCC
>NZ_VNIM01000145.1 GCF_007785815.1 Alterirhizorhabdus solaris
CTGGGCATGGCGCCTCCTATCGCCGGCGGGTGTCGGGGGAAAGCGGCGCGCGCAATCGCCGGTTCACGCGGGATCGCCGATAAGGCCCGATGCAAAGAGCGACTCTCCGGAAGCTGGGCCTTGCCGCCGTGATCCTGCTGGCGCCCGGCGGCTTCATCCTCGGCGGCACGCTGCTCGCCAACCACTATCGCAAGCGGCGGGCGCACGGCGCCCCCGAAGCCGCGTCGCCCCCGCCCGGCGAGGCGGGCTGAACCGCGCCGGCACCGTCCGATGATCCACGTCACCGCCGCCATCGGCCTCGGCCTGGCGGCGCTGCTTCAGGCGATGTTCTGGAGCATCGCGCCGTCCGCCGCCCTTATCCTCGGCGGGGTTGCCCTGCTCGGGCTGGTCGCGGTCGTCCTGTCGCGCCGGCGGCGGCGCGGGTGAGCGATCAGGCCAGCCACATCGCCAGCGCGCCGGCAGCGCCCGCCGCCATCGCCACCGCCGCATAGCGCCAGCCGCCACCGATCCGCACCACCTGCACCTCGCGCAAAGGGGGCGGGGGCGGCGCGGCGCCCTCGGCCGGAAAGCGTCGTTCGATCCGGCGGACCAGATCGGGCAGGCCGGCCAGCGTGCGGAAATCGGTGAGGAGCCGGTCCGCGATCGCCGCCTCCGGCCCCAGTTCCGATCGCAGCCATTCGCGCACGAACGGGCTGGCCGTCTCCCACATGTTGATGTCGGGATCGAGCGCGGTGGCGACGCCTTCCACCATCACCATCGTCTTTTGCAGCAGCAGCAGGTGCGGCTGCGTCGGCATGTCGAAATCGCGGGTGATGCCGAACAATCCATCGAGCATCTGGCCGATCGAGATGTCCTTCACCGCCAGCCCGCGGATCGGCTCGCCCACCGCCCGTAGCGCGGTGGTGAACTCGGCGAGGTTGTGGTGCGGCGGCACGTAGCCCGCCTCGAAATGGATCTCGGCCACGCGGCGGTAGTTGCCGGTGATGAGGCCGTAGAGGATCTCCGCCAGCCACACCCGCGCCTGCCGGTCGATCCGCCCCATGATGCCGAAATCGATCGCCGCCAGATCGCCGTTGGGCAGCGCGAACAGGTTGCCCTGGTGCATGTCGGCGTGGAAGAACCCTTCGGCGATCGCCTGCCGCAGGAAACCGCGCACCAGCCGTGCCGCCAGTGCCTGCGTATCGTGGCCGGCGGCGATCAGCGCGGCGCGGTCGGACAGCTTGATGCCGTCGATCCATTGCAGCGTCATCACCCGACGCGCCGTGCGGCTCCAGTCGATCTCGGGCACGACGAAGCCCGGCTCGGCGATCATGCACTCGGCGAGTTCGGAGGCGGAGGCGGCCTCGCGCCGCAGATCCAGCTCGCGCATCGTCCACTGGCGGAAGGTGGCGATCACGAGGCGCGGGCGCAGCCGGGCGATCTCGCCGCCCAGCGCCTCGGCCTGCGCCGCCGCCCATTCGTAAGTGGAGAGCGCGCGGGCGAAATCCTCCTCCACGCCGGGCCGCAGCACCTTCACGGCCACCGCACGGCCCTCGGTGGTGACGGCACGGTGGACCTGCGCGATCGAGGCGGCGCCCACCGCCTTCTCGTCGAAGCGCGAGAACAGCGCCTCGATCGGCTTGCCCAGCGCCTGCTCCACCGCAAGGCGGATCTCGGCGAAGGGGACGGGGGGCAGTGCATCCTGCAGGCGGAACAGGTCGCGTGCGGCCTCCTCGCCCACCAGATCGGGGCGGGTGGCGAGCGCCTGGCCCAGCTTGACCGCGGCCGGGCCGATCGACTCGAACGCATCGGCATAGGCCGGCTGCGTCGGCACGCGCGCGCCGATGCGGGCGATCCGCACCAGCCGGCGCACGGCCGGCGGCGTCAGCGGATCGCGCTCGATCCCGGTCAGCGCGCCGTGTCTGGCAAGCGTGCGGCCCCATTTCAGGAGCCGCCAGAGGTGGGTGACGGTAGCGGTCATGCGGGCGGGGTCAGATCTTCCAGCCGCTGTGGATCGCCACCAGCCCGCCCAGGATCGGCTCGGCCGTCACGCGCACGAAGCCGGCCTGCTCGATCATCCCGGCGAAGCGCGGCATGTCGGGGAAACGGCGGATCGACTCGATCAGGTAGCGGTAGCTGTCCTCGTCGTTGGCCAGCAGCTTGCCCAGCTTGGGCACCATCCTATGCGAATAGGCATCGTACACGTCGGCGAAGCCGGGCCACACGGTGGTGGAGAATTCGAGGCAGAAGAACCGCCCGCCGCGCTTGAGCACGCGATGCGCCTCGGCCAGCGCGCGGTCGATATGCGTTACGTTGCGGATGCCGAAGGCGATCGTATAGGCATCGAAGCGCGCATCGCCGAAGCTGAGTGTCTCGGCATTCTCCTCCGCCCAGACGAGGCCGGGGATGGCGCGCTTCACCGCGCGTTCCATGCCCACCTCCAGCATGGCGCCATTGATGTCCGCCACCGTCACCTGCGCGCCCGAACGGGAGAGGCGGAAGGCGATGTCGCCGGTGCCGCCGGCCATGTCGAGGATGGTCTCGCCGGCGCGCGGCTTCACTCGGCGGACGAAGCGATCCTTCCACAGCCGGTGCATGCCGCCGGACATCGCGTCGTTCATCAGATCGTATTTCGCCGCGACCGAACGGAAGACCTCGCCCACCTTCGTGGTCTTTTCCGCCACGGCAACATCGGTATAGCCGAAGGATACGGTATCGGGAGGGGTGTCGCTCATTCGCCGGCTCTAGCGGCCCCTTGCTCCGGCGGCAAACCGAACCTAGCTGTCGGCGATGCCCGAGCTTCCTGAAGTCGAGACGACCGTGCGCGGCTTGCGCCCGGTGCTGGAGGGCCAGCGCCTGACCAGCGTGGAGCCGCGCCGCGCCGACCTGCGCCGCGCCATCCCGCCCGATCTTCGCCAGCGTCTGACGGGCGCCACCGTGACCGCGCTGTCCCGCCGCGCCAAATACGGCCTGATAGAGACGGACCGGGGCGATACGATGATCTTCCACCTCGGCATGTCCGGTCGCTGGCGGATCGACCCGGAGGAGATCGGCAAGCACGACCATCTGCTGATCGAGACGGCGGTGGGCCGGCGGCTGGCGCTGGCCGATCCGCGCCGCTTCGGCTCGATCGACCTGATGGCCACCGCCGGGGTGGCGGCCTTCGCGCCGTTCGTGGCGCTGGGGCCGGAGCCGCTCGGCCCCGGCCTGACGCCCGCGCATCTGGCGGCCGCGTTCGCCGGGCGGACGGCGCCGGTGAAGCCGCTGCTGCTCGACCAGCGGATCGTCGCGGGCCTCGGCAACATCTATGTGTGCGAGGCCCTGCACATGGCCGGGATCGATCCGGTGAAACCCGCCGGCAAGGTGAGCCGCCCGAAGCTGGTGAAGCTGGTCGCCGCGATCCGCGCCGTGCTGGAAGCGGCGATCGAGGCGGGCGGCTCCACATTGCGCGATTATGCCCGGCCCGATGGCGAGCTGGGATATTTCTCCAAGCAGTTCCTCGTCTACGGGCGGGAGGGGCAGGCGTGCGCGTGCGGCGCTCTGGTGCTGCGCCGGGTAGATGGCGGGCGCTCGACGTTTTACTGCGCGCGCTGCCAGCGGTGATGGGGGTTGAACGAATCGCGGACAAGTGTATGGAAGCCGCTTCCCGGCGCGGTGTTTCCGTGCCGTTTTCTTATTCAGCTTTTGAGGGACGAGCATGGCGAACACGCCGCAGGCAAAGAAGCGCATCCGCCGCAACGAGCGTCGCGCCGAAATCAACGGCGCGCGTGTCAGCCGCATCCGTACCTTCGTGAAGAAGGTGGAACTCGCCCTCACCGCCGGTGACAAGGACGCCGCCGTCGCGGCCCTCGCCGCCGCGCAGCCGGAACTGTTCCGCGGCGTGTCCAAGGGCGTCGTTCACAAGAACACCGCCTCGCGCAAGTTCGCCCGGCTGACCAAGCGGGTCACCGCACTGGGTTGACCTGTATCAGGGTCGCGATTTCGAAGCCCGCCGGGTCATTCCGGCGGGCTTTTTCGTGTCCGTTCGAGGTCACGCGGCAAAGCCTAGGGTTTCCCGCGATTCGGGTTTGGGTCGCTATCCGGGCACCGAAAATAAGTGTTGCGGATCAACAACTTGCAAGGATCGGCGGTTTTTCGTCGGTCTCGCTGTCAACCCGGTTTATTTCGTTTCCGTGACGCCGGCGGGCCTTGATCGCGGCCTCCCGACCTTACAGAACGGCCGTCCGGCGCGGGCTTGCCCACGTCGTTGCACGAATCGACGACTGGCGACGCCGGCGAGACCCTCGCCGGCGAAGGGACGATCCTGTCCCGCTGCCGGTCGCCTGTTTTGGGGGTTGAGTTTGAGGGGCGCAGGCAAGCCAGTGGAACGCGATGAGCATGACGACATCGCCCCGTCGCCCTTCGAGGCGGCGTGGGATGCGGTGCGGGCCGGGCTCAAGCGCACGGTGGGCGCGCGGACGTTCGACGGCTGGCTGAAACCGGTCACGCTCGTGGGGTTCGATGCCGAGGCGGCGACGGTGCGGCTGGCCGCTCCGTCGGACTTCATGGCAAGCTGGGTCGAAACGCATTTCGCCGAGCAGCTGCTGGGCGCGTGGAAAGCGATGCTGCCGCAGGTGGCGCGCGTCTCGATCGCGGCCGGTGGCGATGCACCGCGCCCGGCGCTGTTCGTCGTCGAGGAGGAGGCCGAGGCGCCGGTCGTGGTCGAGGCGCCCACTGTTGCCGCCGCCAGCCCGGCCCGCAGCACCGGCGGCGGCAATTTCGAGGCGCGCTACAGCTTCGATGCGTTCGTCGTCGGCAAGGCCAACGAGGTGGCGTACAACGCCGCCAAGACGATGGCCGAGGGCGGCACGCTCGGCTTCAACCCGCTGTTCCTCCACGGCGGTACCGGGCTGGGCAAGACCCACCTGATGCACGCGATGGGGCAGGAGTTTCTCGCCCGCCAGCCCGGCGCCTGCGTGATCTACATGTCGGCCGAAAAGTTCATGTACGAGTTCGTCGCCGCGATGCGCGCGAAGGACACGCACAGCTTCAAGGCGCGGCTGCGCGCTGCCGACGTGCTGATGATCGACGACGTGCAGTTCATCGCCGGCAAGGAATCGACGCAGGAAGAATTCTTCCACACGATGAACGAGATCATCGGCGCCGGCCGTCGGCTCGTCATCACCGCCGATCGCAGCCCGCAGGATCTCGACGGGATCGAGAGCCGCATCCTCTCGCGTCTGTCGTGGGGTCTGGTGGCCGATGTGAACCCGGCCGATTTCGAGCTGCGGCTGAACATCATCCTGAAGAAGCTGGAAGCGATGCCGCAGGTGTCGATGCCGCAGGAGATCGTGACCTTCCTCGCCCGCCGGATCAGCGCCAACGTGCGCGAACTGGAGGGCGCGTTGAACCGCGTGGTCGCCTATGCGATGCTGACCGGCCGCACGATCGACATGGAGTTCGTGCAGGAGACGCTGGCGGACCTGCTGCGCTCCACCCAGCGCCGCATCACGATCGACGAGATCCAGCGGCGGGTGTGCGACCATTACCGGATCAAGCAGACCGAGATGAGCAGCGCACGTCGCGCGCGCGAAGTCGCGCGGCCGCGGCAGGTGGCGATGTATCTCGCCAAGCAGCTCACCCCGCGTTCGCTGCCGGAGATCGGCCGTCGGTTCGGCGGGCGCGATCACACCACGGTGATCCACGCGGTGAAGCAGATCGAGAAACTGCGCGCGATGGATGCGGAGCTTGATGCCGATGTACGGCTGCTCACTCGCCAGCTCGAAGGGTAGGGCACTACCCCCCAATATGAGAAAGGGCCGCTTCCCGAACCGGGAAGCGGCCCTTTTCATGTCCGGCCTCAGCCAGCCTTTTCCGGCGGCGGTACGGTGATCCGCACCTCTTCGCCCGAGCGACCGGGGAAGCCCGTAAAGAGCGCCTCGACCAGATTGGGGACCAGCCGGGTCAGGCTGTCGTCGCGCGAACGGGCCTTGGCCTTACCCTCGAACAGACGCTGGCCATCGGCGGTGCGACTGATCGTCATGTCCAGATAGCTGGTGTAATAGGTGTAGCTGTTCACCTCGGGGTAGCCGCCGAACAGGAACGGATCGTTCCAGCCGTAATAGAACGGTCGACGGAAACCACCGTAGCCGAAGCCGCCGTAACCGCCACCGAAGCGACCATATCCTCCGCCGAAGCCACCATATCCGCCACCGAAACCGGGCGAGGTGACGACCTTCTCGTTGCCGTTGTCGACGCCGTAATCCAGCATCACGACGAACGAGGCGCCGCGCGCGGTCTGTGCGGGCTGATAACCTTGCGCGACGAGACGCTGGCTGACCAGGTTGGCGTATTGCGAGAACTCCAGACCGCCCTGATTGCGCGGATCGGAAGCCTGAACGACGAAGGTCTGCCCCTGCGGCGGCGGCATCGCCTGAAACCGTGCCACGTCGGCACGGAAAGGCGTGGCGCACGCGCCAAGCGCAAGCAGCGACAGTGGTGCGGCGAAAGCCAGCACCCGAGTACGAAACGACCGATTGCGAAACGACATGGCCGGTGACCTTTCAGACGGACAAAGCCCGACTATCAATGACTTGCAACCTGATACCTTCAGGATGAATACCCCTTGAACGCATTGCGAACATAGGGGTTGCACAGGCTCGATCTGGGGTCGGCCCGGTCATTGTTCAATCGGCTGCCGGCAGTCGGCCCGGCTAGTCGCGCAAACCCAGCGCCCGATAGGCACCGGCGAGCGTGGGCGCCGCCGCTTCCCGGGCGCGTTCGGCGCCCTGGGCCAGCAGCCGGTCGAGTTCGCCGGGGTCGGCACGCAACGCATCGAGCCGGGCCTTCACCGGGCCCAGCGTGGCGACCAGCAGGTCGGCAAGCGCGGGCTTGAACGCGCCGAAGCCCTGGCCGGCGAACCGCGCCAGCACCTGCGCCGAGGTTTCGTCCGCCAGTGCGGCATAGATGCCGACGAGGTTGCGCGCCTCGGGCCGGTCGGCCAGCTCGGCCGGGTCATCGGGCAGCGGCGCCGGATCGGTCTTGGCCTTGCGGATCTTCTGGAGGATCGTGTCGGCATCGTCGACGAGGTTGATCCGGCTCATGTCCGACGGATCGGACTTGGACATCTTGGCCCCGCCCTCGCGCAGCGACATGATGCGCGCGGCGGCCGGCGGGATGATCGGCTCGGGCAGCGTGAACAGCTCGGTGCCGAAATCGGTGTTGAACTTCGTCGCGATATCGCGCGCCAGCTCCAGATGCTGCTTCTGGTCCTCGCCCACCGGCACGTGCGTCGCCTGATACAGCAGCACGTCCGCCGCCTGGAGCACAGGGTAGGTGAACAGCCCGACCGAGGCGCCCTCGCGGTTCTTGCCCGACTTTTCCTTGAACTGGGTCATCCGGTTGAGCCAGCCGATGCGGGCGGTGCCGTTCAGCAGCCATGCCAGCTCGGGGTGAGCCGGCACCTGCGCCTGGCTGAACAGGATCGAACGCGACGGATCGATCCCGGCGGCGATCAGGGCTGCGGCCATCTCCCGCACGTTGGCGCGCAGCTGCGCCGGATCGTTGTGCACGGTGATCGCGTGCAGCGAGGCGAGGAAGAAATAGCAGCGGCTGTCGCCCGTCATCGCATCCTGCATCCGCACCCAGTTGCGGATCGCGCCGAGATAGTTGCCGAGGTGCAGGTTGCCGGTGGGCTGGATGCCCGAGACGATACGCTGCGGGCGGTCGGGCAGGCCGGACGGCGGGGGGGAGGC
>NZ_VNIM01000146.1 GCF_007785815.1 Alterirhizorhabdus solaris
TTTCCGGGGAGGGGATGACGGCACAACCGCCGGCGTGGCCGCGCCGTTCCCGGAACGAAGCGCGGCGGCATCGCGTTCATCGGGCAGGAAGGAGGCGTTTCGCCCGCGATGCTCTGTTACGTCGATGATGAACTGCCGGGCATCACCCGCCGCAAATCGGGAAGCCACTGGGCCTATTTCAGCCCCAGGGGCACACGCATCAAACGCCGTTCCGAGATCGATCGGCTCAACGCCATCGCCCTGCCGCCCGCCTATCGTGACGCCTGGTTCTGCCCGTCCGCCACCGGCCACATCCAGGCGGTGGGATGGGACGAGAAGGGCCGCAAGCAATATCGCTACCACCCCGATTTTCGCGCCCGGCAGGAGGCCGACAAGTACGACCGGCTTACCGACTTCGGCCGCGCGCTGCCGAAGATCCGCGCGCGCGTGGAAGCGGACCTCGCCGGGCGGGCTCTCGGCAAGGATGCGGTGCTCGCCGCGGTCGTCCGCCTGCTCGATCTGGGCCGCGTGCGGGTAGGGAACGAGGGTTATGCGCAGGCCAACAAGAGCTTCGGCGCCACCACCCTGCGAACCCGACACGCGACGGTGAAGGGCAGCCGGCTGAAGCTGGAATACATGGGCAAGAGCGGCAAGATGCAGCGGCTGACGATCGAGGACAACCGCCTCTCGCGCCTCGTCCGTCGTTGTGCCGATCTGCCGGGGCAGAACCTGTTTCAGTATCTCGCCGGGGATGGCGCACCGCATCCGGTCAGCTCGTCCGACGTGAATGCATGGCTGCGCGACGCGGCGGGCGGGCGCGCAATAACCGCCAAGCATTTCCGCACGTGGGGGGCGAGCGTGATCGCCTTCCGCACGTTGATCGAAGCGGGCGGCGCGCTGCCGTTGAAGGCCATGCTGGAGCCGGTGGCGCAGGCGCTGGGCAACACGCCGGCGATCGCGCGAAAATCCTATGTTCATCCCGCACTCATCGCACTTGCCCATAACAAGGGCTGTGCGCCGCTGGAGGGGCTGAAGCTCCCCCGCGCGACCCGATATCTCTCCGGTCCCGAACGGGGGCTGATCGCCTTTCTCGACGAACTGGCGGACGCCCCGGGCCAAAACGCATCCGAGGCTGCCTGACCCCATGACCACCAAGACAGACGCCGCCGCGGCGAAAGCCGCGACCTTGCCCAAGATCCCGCCGATCGATCGCCAGATCGAACTGTTCTGGCAACAGAGCAGCGAGTGGGCATCGGGCCATATCGTCCAGATCATCGCCGGTTGCGTGATCGCGGTCGTGATCGTGGCGATCCTGCTGGGGGTGAAGGCGCTCGGCGTGCGGATGTGCCGCACCGATGCGACGCACACCCAGTGGCGCACGGTGATCGGCCGCGCCTTCTCCAAGACGAAGCTGTGGTTCATGGTGGCGGTCGCGGCCGAGCTGGTGTCCGGCTATGCCGAGGCGCCGGGCGCGGTCGCCTCCACGATCCGCTTCATCTTCACCATCGCCACCACGTTGCAGGCGGCGATCTGGGCGCGCGAACTGATCCTCGGCATCATCGAGCATCGCGCCGGCGGCACCGAGGAGCACAGCGGCCTCGGCAGCGCGATGGGCATCATCCGCCTGCTCGTCACGATCGCGCTGTTCGCCATCGCGACCATCCTGATCCTCGACAATCTGGGCGTGAACGTCACCGGCCTCGTGGCGGGTCTGGGCATCGGCGGCATCGCCATCGGCCTGGCCGCGCAGGGCATCTTCTCCGATCTATTCGCGGCGCTGGCGATCCTGTTCGACAAGCCGTTCCGCCGGGGCGATTCGGTACGCTGGGATACGACCTCGGGCACGGTCGAGGCGATCGGGTTGAAGACGACGCGGGTGCGCGCGCTGACCGGCGAGGAGGTGGTGATCTCGAACGCCAACCTGCTCAACAAGGAACTGCACAACATGGCCCGGCTCGATCGCCGCCGGCATGTGCTGACGATCGGCGTGATCTACCAGACCCCGCCGGAAACCTGCGCGAAGATCCCCGAGATGATCCGTGCCATCGTGGAGGGCCAGCCCAAATGCACGCTGGTGCGCTGCGGGATGACCGCCTTCGGTGCCTCCAGCCTCGATTACGAATTGCAGTTCGACGTGCACTCGCAGGCCTATGAGGAGGTCTTCTCCGCCCGAAGCGCGGTGTGCATCGCCATCCTGAAGGCGTTCAACGAGGCCGGTATCGAATTCGCCTACCCGACCCAGACCAGCTTCACCGCCGCGCCCGATGGCCGCGCGGTGATGCCCTATCCTGAACAGACCCGTCTCGTGGCCGACCATGATCTGATCGTGCACGGCGAGCCGAAGGGCGAACGGGCGCCGGCGTGATCGGGCGCAGACATGAAAAGACCGCCGGGGCGTGTGCCCCGGCGGTCCCGACATGGTCAGCGGCCGGAAGTGCCGGCCCGGGAGACCCTGCTGCCTTAGGCGCGCATCCCCCGAACGGACTGAACCGACCCCAAAACTGAACCATGAGACATCGGATCACCTCCTTTCGCTAAATTGACGACAGGCGGAATGTGCGTGATCCCCCGCCGATCCGCAAGGGCCACGCGATGATTTTCCGTCGCCCGATCGGGGCGGATCATCGCTATCCCCGGCAGTCCTCGATCACGCGGGCGAACTCGGGCCACACCGGGATCACCAGCCGGGGCGTGGCGGTGACGGCGATGACGAACCGCCCCCGGCTGAACGCCATCCGATCCAGGAAACCGTCGTTCGCAGGCACCGTCGCCACCAGCGCGGCGGGCGGCCCGGCCACGGGCACGGCGGCCAGCGCGCGGTTGCCGGCGGAGGTGGTGACCGCCATCGTGGCAGGCGCCGCACCCGCTGCCGCTCGAGCGAACGACACGGTGCGCGCGGCGCGATCGCACCGGACGACGAACGCGGCCGCGCCGGGCGTGCCGAACCGCGCGACGGAACCGGCGGGGTCATAGCGCCAGTCGCCGGGGGTCAGGGGAATATCGCGCCAGTCGGTCGTCTTCGGCGCGGCCGGGGTCACGACGGGCACCGGGATCGACGGTGGCGGCGCGGGCACCTCCTTGGGGGCCACGCAGGCGGCAAGCGCGATGAGGCCGGCGAGGGGAAGCAGCGGGGGGGCGAGGCGGGGGAAGCTGTGCCTGGGCCTTCATGGACAAGGTCGCCCGCCAACGGAAGCGCGCAACCATCCATCATGGCGCTCTTCACGCCGCCTGCGGCACGCCCTGCCGCCGGCCACGATGCGATTTCGCGATTGGGGGCGCGGCAACCGGCCTGCGCCGGGATGCGTGCGGCTCCCGCTACCCCGCCCGGTTGCGTTTCTCCGCCCGCGCCGCCTTGGCCTTGCCGTAGCGGGTGGTGCGGGTGCCGGGCTTGCCGCTGATCGCGTGCGCCTTGACCGGCGCCTTGTGTTCGGAAGGCGGCAGGCCAAGCTCCTCCTGCTCCAGCTTGCGGATCTCGTCGCGCAGGCGGCCGGCCTCCTCGAACTCCAGATCGGCGGCGGCGGCGCGCATCCGGCTCTCCAACTCCTCGATGTAGCCGCGCAGATTGTGGCCCACCATGTGCGGGCGTTCCTCGATGCCGGTGTCCACCGTCACCTGATCGCCTTGCGACAGATGGCCGACGATATCGGCGATGTCGCGCCGGATCGTGGCGGGGGTGATGCCGTGCTCGGTGTTGTACGCTTCCTGCTTCTCGCGGCGGCGGCTGGTTTCCGCCATCGCCCGCTCCATCGATCCGGTGACGCGATCGGCGTACAGGATCACCTTGCCGTCCACGTTGCGCGCGGCGCGGCCGATCGTCTGGATCAGCGAGGTTTCGGAGCGGAGGAACCCCTCCTTGTCCGCGTCGAGGATGGCGACCAGCCCGCACTCGGGGATATCCAGCCCCTCGCGCAGCAGGTTGATGCCCACCAGCACGTCGTACACGCCCAGCCGCAGGTCGCGGATCAGCTCGATCCGCTCCAGCGTCTCCACGTCGGAGTGCATGTAGCGCACTTTCAGCCCGGCCTCGTGGAGATATTCGGTCAGATCCTCGGCCATCCGCTTGGTCAGCGTGGTGACGAGCGCGCGGTAGCCGGCCTTCGCGGTCAGCTGGCACTCATGCACCAGATCGTCGACCTGGCTTTCGATCGGGCGCACCTCCACCGGCGGATCGATCAAGCCGGTCGGGCGGATCACCTGCTCGGTAAAGGCGCCGCCTGTCTGGTCCATCTCCCAAGGGCCGGGGGTGGCCGAGACATAGACGGTCTGCGGGCGCATCGCCTCCCACTCGTTGAACCGCAGCGGGCGGTTGTCGATGCACGAGGGCAGGCGGAAACCATATTCGGCGAGCGTGATCTTGCGACGGTGATCGCCGCGCGCCATGCCGTTGATCTGGCCGATCGTCTGGTGACTCTCGTCGACGAACAGCAGCGCGTTCTCGGGCAGATACTCGAACAGGCTGGGCGGCGGCTCGCCGGGCAGGCGGCCGGTGAGGAAGCGGCTGTAATTCTCGATGCCGGCGCAACTGCCGGTCGCCGCGATCATCTCCAGATCGAAGTTGGTGCGCTGCTCCAGCCGCTGCGCCTCCAGCAGCTTGCCTTCCAGCACCAGCTCCTTGAGCCGCTCGGCCAGCTCGAAACGGATCGCCTGCGCGGCCTGCTGCATCGTCGGCCCGGGCGTCACATAATGCGAGTTGGCGTAGATCCGCACGCTGGGCAGTGCCGCCACCTTCTTGCCGGTGAGCGGATCGAACTCGGTGATCTCCTCGATGTCGTCGCCGAAGAAGGCGATGCGCCACGCGGCATCGTCATAGTGCGACGGGAAAATCTCCAGATTGTCGCCGCGCACGCGGAAGGTGCCGCGCGCGAACGCCTGGTCGTTGCGCTTGTACTGCAACGCCACCAGCTTGCGGATGATCTCGCGCTGGTCGACCGTCTGGCCCTTCTTCAGGTCGAAGATCATCGCCGAATAGGTCTCGACCGAACCGATGCCGTACAGACAGGACACCGAGGCGACGATCAGGACGTCGTCCCGCTCCAGCAGCGAACGGGTGGCGGAGTGGCGCATCCGGTCGATCGATTCGTTGATCGAGGATTCCTTCTCGATGTACGTATCGGATCGCGGCACATAGGCCTCGGGCTGATAATAATCGTAGTAGCTGACGAAGAACTCGACCGCATTGTCGGGGAAGAAGCTCTTGAACTCGCCATAGAGCTGCGCGGCGAGGATCTTGTTCGGCGCGAGCACCAGCGCCGGGCGGTTCAGCTTTTCCACCACTTTGGCCATGGTAAACGTCTTGCCGGAGCCGGTGACGCCCAGCAGCACCTGATCGCGCTCACCCGCCTGCGCCTGCGCCGAAAGCTCGGCGATCGCGGTCGGCTGGTCGCCCGAAGGTTCATAGTCGGAGACGATGCGGAAGGTCTTGCCGCCCTCGCCCTTCTCGGGCCGGACCGGGCGGTGGGGGACGAAGGACTGCCCGGTTTCGGGTTCCTCCAGCGACGTGCGAATCTGGATTGCCATCGCGAAGGGATATGGGAAGTTGCGGAGGGTGGCGCAACGCCACGCGAGCGGGTCGCGCCATTACGCGAGACGATTCGAAGCGCGTAGTTCTGCTGCTCGTGCCCTTTGCCATGCCTACTCGACGGCGGGCAGCATGCTCGATGCGGCGTGGTCTGCCGAAGGGCGGGCAGACCACGCCAACCGTGAGCCGGTGCCTGCACGGGAAAACCGGCGGGGGCCGGCGAGCCCGAAGACGGGATGACGTGAGAAACCTCCGGCCGCTCATCCCGAGGCGCCATCGAGCCTGTCGAAGCGGCGTCTCGAAAGAGAGTGGCAGCCACACCCTTCGCGACGGGGCTTCGAAAGGCTTGGTCCCTTTTCAGGATGAGCGGGCGGGTCTCACGTCATCGGACTTCAGTCGCCGATGATCGCGCCGGCCGTACCGCCGATCACCGCGCCTTCGGTGGTGCCCAGGCCGGTCGCCTTGCCGACCACCGCGCCGCCCGCGCCGCCGATCAGGCCGCCCGCCGTCGAACCGCGCGAACAACCGGCGGTGGCGAGGCCGGCGACGAGCATCAGGGCGGTGGCGAGGCGGATGGAACGGGTGCGCATGGGATTTCTCCGGGGTTGGAATGACCCGGGGCGAACGAGATGGCGCAAGGCCCGGTTCCCCCGGCATTTCAACGCAATGGCCCGGCAATCGACCGGCAACATACCCTCAGCGACGCATCACGAACCGCACCTTGCGCTGGCGGAAATCGAGCGACACGCGGCGGAAGGCCTCCAGCACGTCGCTGCCCAGCAGCATCGCCGGCCGTTGCGACAGGCCGAACAACGCGAACGGCGGCGCATCGGTGAACGCCACCCGCACCCCCTCCAGAATCAGCCCGCCGATGTGCAGTTCGGGCAGGGTCACCTGCCGCGCGACCACCGCCTGACCGGTCACGCTGACCAGCGTCACGAACTCCTCGGGCGGCGGCCGGCGCCCGCGCAGCACGCGGGCGAGCAAGGCGGAATTGCCCATCGTCAGTTCCGCGCCGCTGTCGATCACCGCATAGACATCTGTGCCGTCGATCGCCACGCGGGTGAGGATCAGCTGGCCCTTGTGGCGGCGGGCGGTGACGACGATCTCGTCTTCCGCCATGGCCGGCGCGGGCGTGCGCGCATCCTCCACGGTGATCGTCCGCCGCTCGTAGTCGAGCATCAGCCGCTGCCCCGCCAGCGCATCGATGCCCAGCAGCCCGTCCGCCCCGATGAAATGCTCGGGCAGCGACGGGGCGGCGATGTCCTCGATCATGCTGTCGCCCACGTCCAGCCGGTCGATCCGTACCGTCTCCACCCGACTGGTGCCGGCCGTGTCGTGCAGGCGGGCAGGGTCGCCTGCGGGCAGGCCGAGACGCGCGGCGAGCGCGGTGCCGATCACCGAGCGATCGGCGCCGCTGTCCACGACGAAGCGATACGGCCCGGTGCCGTTCACCCGTACCGGCACGGCCATGCGCGCCGCCATCCGTCGCGCGGCCAGCGGATCGCCCGTCACTTCCAGCCCGTCGTCGAGCATGGCGGGGGCA
The DNA here is from genome assembly GCF_007785815.1 of Alterirhizorhabdus solaris. Taxonomy (GTDB): domain Bacteria; phylum Pseudomonadota; class Alphaproteobacteria; order Sphingomonadales; family Sphingomonadaceae; genus Alterirhizorhabdus; species Alterirhizorhabdus solaris. The sequence continues at coordinate 7,044 of NZ_VNIM01000146.1, forward strand.
AGGGGCGGCGGCGGTTCCGGCGCCGCCC
>NZ_VNIM01000147.1 GCF_007785815.1 Alterirhizorhabdus solaris
TCGTCGCGGACGCCAATCAGGAGCATGGCATCATCGCCGTCCGGCCGGGATCGGGAGGGGTACTGCCCGATCTGGCGATCGGTGACCGCGTGCGTATCCTGCCGAACCATGCCTGCTCCACCGGCGCGCAGCACTCGGCATATCATGTCGTGCGCGGCGGCTCGCCCGTCGTGGAGGCCGAGTGGCCCCGGTTCGGGGGCTGGTGATGGCAGACCTGGTTGTGGTCAGGACCGACGCCGCCCCGGCCCCCGCCGGCCATTACGCGCAGGCCACGATCGCCGGCGGTACGCTCTATATCTCCGGCCAGCTGCCGATCCGCGCCGACGGTGCCGCGCTGCCTGACGACAGCTTCGAGGGGCAGGCGCGGCAGGCGATCGGTAACATGCTGGCGATCCTCGCCGCCGGCGGCGGCACGCCGGCGCGACTGGCGCGCGTTACCGCCTATATCGTCGGGGTGGAGAACTGGCCCCGCTTCAACGCAGTCTATGCCGCGATGCTGGGGGACGCGCGACCTGCGCGCACGGTGGTGCCGGTGAGCGAGCTTCATCACGGCTATCTCGTTGAGATCGATGCCGTCGCAATCTTGCCCGGCGACTGAGCCGTTCTTCGAACGACACTCTATTTAGCGAACGCTGTTGCAACACGACACGTCCGAGGTCCGCCACGCCTCGCGCTGTGCCGATCGGTACGGTGCGATTACCAGTCCCCTCAGGGCGTCGATACCCGTCAGTCTGCTCGACCAAGTCCGCGAGACGTGGTCGCGGTACGTTCCGCACGACGGCCTGATCGATGCGCTGACGTTGATACCGTTCGCCTTCTTAAGTCGGATCAGAAACACGTTCTGCGCGCAGATCATGACCGCATCGACAACACTCAGAACTCCGAAACTTCGATCTTCTCTCCGGCCACAAAGCGCGTGAGTCGATAAGGGCGTGGGTCGACGAGGGGTTCCTGCCCGGTAGCGATGTCGGCGACCAGATGGGCGGAGCCGGGGCCGATACCGAAACCATGTCCGCTGAAACCTGCTGCCACGATCATGCCGGGAATCGCTGGCACTTCGCCGATCACGGGCACGCCGTCGGGCGTGCTGTCGACGAAACCCGCCCAGCTCGCGACCGTTGGCGCCGACCCTAGTTCCGGGATCAGCTTGGCCGCATGCTGCCGCGTCAGTCGCACCGTCTTGGGGTCTGGAGTAGGATCGAGGATGCGCATCGCCTCCATCGGGGTCGGCCGATCCAGCCTCCAGCGGGACGAGCCCTCATGGCCTGCACGCGCAGCCTGAAGCCCGCCTGGCGAGATACTCTTCCACCGTTTCCCGAACATCGGCAGAAATTCACGGTGGAAGCGCAGGAACTGGAGCGTCGGGTCCAATTTGGCGCGACCGCTGATTGCCAGCGTGTGACAGCCGTCGCCTCGCCGCGTGATCGAGATCGACTTGCTGTAGAAGGCGTCCGGCAGCGTCAGTCCGCCGGTTCCCACCGCCAGGATAGTCTGGCGCACCGTCGCCTGCGGAAAGCGGACGCCGAGCTGGCGGCAAAAGGACGAAGCCCAGGCGCCACCGGCCTGAATGACCAGGCGGGTGCGGATCGTGCCTCGCTCCGTGACCACCGCGCTGATGGCGCCGCCTGTGGTCTCGATGCCACGCGCCGCGCACGACTGGTGCACAGTGCCGCCGAGCGCGAGCACCGCCGTGGCAGCTGCGGGCGCGGCCAGCCCAGGATTGGCGATCCCGTCCATCTGCGAATGCACGCCGCCCCGCCAGCGCTGTCCGGTAAAGCCGGCGTGGTGCGACGCTTCCTCACCTGACAGCATGCGCGTCTTGACGTCGACCGAGCGGGCGAAGTCACCCCAGCGAGCCCAGGTCGCGATTTCCTCCTCGTCGTTGCTGACATAGAACAGACCACAGCGACGAAAGCCGGTATCCTCGCCGCTCTCGGCACCGAATTGCTCCCACAGGTCGAGAGCCTTGGTGGCCAGCGGCAGCTCGCGTGCATCGCGGTTCTGCTGACGACACCAGCCCCAGTTGCGGCTCGATTGCTCGCCGCCGACCACACCTTTCTCCAGCAACGCGACCTTCAGCCCGCGCTTCGCCAGATAATAGGCGGTGAAACTACCAATGATGCCGCCACCGATGATCACGGCGTCGGCTTCGGCAGGGATCGTGGGCGAAGACCGGATGTAACGCAGTGGCGCGGGCATGATGGTAGTTCTCCGATGCAGTGAAATCAGGCGAGGCGCGTGATGGTTCCAACTTCCGAATTGGCAGGTTCCGCCGTTACTTCACGAGATCCTGAAAGCGATAATAAGCGCCGACGATCGGCAGAAACCACGGCTTGCCGAAATGTCCGGGGATGGCCGGCCAGTCGAAATCGCGCCAAGGGTTGAGGTCGGCGCGGCCATCGAGCACCTCGGCCATGATCGCCCCCATATAGGTCGCCATGTGGGTGCCGTGACCACTGTAGCCCATCGAGTAGAATACGCCGCTTTGCTCCCCCGCGCGCGGCAGGCGATCGCGCGTCATGTCGACCATCCCGCCCCAGCAATAGTCGATGCGCGTGTCCGCAAGCTCGGGGAACACGTCCAGCAGCGAACGACGCAGGATAACGCCGCTCTTGGCATCGGAAGCTGCATCGGTGCGCCCGGAAAAGCGCGCGCGACCGCCGAACAGGATGCGGTTGTCGGGTGACGTCCGAAAATAGTTAACGAAGTTGCGCGTGTCGACGGTGTTGCGACGCCTGGGGGTCAGCCGGTCGAGCTGCGCGGTCGAGAGTGGTTCCGTGGCGATGATGAAGGCCCCCACCGGCACGATCCGTCGGCGGAACCAGCCCAGCGGTCCTGCGGCCGAGGTGCCGGTGGCGAGCAGCACCTGATTGGCACGAACGGTGCCATGCGGCGTCGTCAGTTCATGCACCTGGCTGGCCGTGCGCCGCATGCGGATGAGCGGATTGTGTTCGTAGATCGTCGCGCCGTGTCGGGCGGCGGCCTCCGCCAGGCCCTGCCCATACTTGCCCATGTGCATGTTGGCGCTCTTTTCGTAGAGCATCCCGCCGAAATACCGATCGGAGCCGATCTCGTCTCGCATCTCGGCAAGCTGCACCATACGCGTCTGCGGATCCACTTCGCGGGCTAGCAGTTCTTGCGATCGCGCGATTTTCTCATAATGCTCGGGCTTCGCGGCGAGCTTCAACTTGCCGACCCGGCCAAAATGGCAATCGATGCCCTCCTCGGTGACAATCGACTCGACTTTGTCCACCCCGGCATCGAAGGCGCGGTACAGCATGTTCGCCCGTTCGCGCCCAAGCTGCGTCGACAGGGTGAGGTAGTCTTGCGCGAACCCGTTGTTGCACATGCCGCCGTTGCGCCCGGACGCAGCACCCGCCACGCGATCCGCTTCCAGCACCACCACCTTCGCGCCCTTTTTGGCGAGGGCAAGAGCGGCCGACAGGCCGGTGAAGCCCGCGCCGATCACCGCCACGTCGGCGACGCCCTCCGGTCCGCCGGGTGCGGCGGCGGCGAATGGCGTCGAGGTGTCGAGCCAGTAAGACATCATCTTCATAAGAAAGTCTCCGCGCGGCGTGCCGCCCTAACCGAGCGATTGATTGGAGAGGGCAAACAGCGTCGCCGCCGGATCGACCCGCGGCGGCGCACCGAGCGACATGGAGACGACCTGACCAACCAGCGGAAGTCCGATAGACTCAAGCCATGCGCTAAGGCCGCTCGCCATTGTCACGTCGATGCGGACGAATTGGCCCACATGCTGCTCGGCAAGCTTCGCGATCAACGCGCGGGCGTCTGTCGTGTCCTGGGCAACGACGGGACCGATCACGACGCCACGGCCCCAGCGGCGCACGCAGCCATAGCCGGTGATGCGGCCGCCACGTTCCACCACCACCACGTCGGCCATCGCGACGATCGCATCCAGCAACGCGGCGCGGTTCATTCCCGAACCCGCCTGGTCGGTCGCAAGCAAAGCGGCCCGGTCGCCCGCCCCGGCGGCACGCAGCGGCACGGAGGTGTCGGTCGATGGCGCTTTGCGTCGATGACCGGCAGGAGCGTGCCCAGCTTCGGCTTGGTCGGGGGCTTCGTCCGGCGGTATCCTGGTGGCGCCGAGTACAGGCACATCTTGCGCACCGTGTCCCGGCTCAGCCCGAACACGCTTGCCGCCTCGCGGCGACTATGACCCTCGACGAATACGAACCGCCTGACTGCTGCGTAGCTCTCCACGACAAACATCCCCGCCGCCCCGCAAAGCGGGCAGCTTAACCACTGGCCGGATTTTACTCCGCCCCCGCCAGCACTGCGCCGGCGGCACCGTGGCCGGGTTTGTCACCGCCCTTCACAGGCAGTCCCGGCTCGATCAGGAGCGTTCGGATCGCCTGCAGGTTCAGACGCTCGCCCGGCTGGGCCGCGACGATCGCGAAGGCCGTCTCGCGGAACGCAGCGTTCTCCTGGATCGCAGCGGACAGCCCGGCGTCCTTGGCCAGAGCGTAGCCGTGCCGACCGCCGCCGCCGCGGATCGTTCGCAGGACGCGGCGGAGCGTCGCCAGCATCTCGGCGTCGATCAGGTCGGCACGCTCGGCGACGATCCTGGCCAGCGTCGCGCCCAGCGCCCGCAGCGTGATGGAGCCAAGTGGCGTCACTGCCGCGCGAGGTGACGACGTGGCGAAGCTCAGCGCGTTGAGCCCCGCGACGAGGACGGGCAGGTCGGTGTCGGGCGCCGCGGGGATTGCGGGGAGGAGGCGCACGCCCGCGGTCGCGTAGTCCTTGCCGGTGAGGCGCCTCAGCAGCCGGAGCGCGGTGTTCGCGCCGAACGCCGACGGGTAGCCGGTGGCGATCAGCCTGACGATGATCTCGTCGTCGCGCTCAGCCTCGAACCTGATCTCTTCCGGCGGCCGCAGCGGCCGACCCCACGCGACTATGTCCGCTGCCGCGGCGGCGATGTCGTCTGGGCTGCCGCATGCGGCCAGCGCGACGACGGCGGTCAGGCGCAGGCCCGGCGGTGCGTATCCGCCGCCGATGATGGCGGCGAGCTGCGGTGAGGCCGAGCGATAGCGTCCGGCGCGAATGATCTCGAGAAGATGGTTCTTGGCGGTGCCCCGCGCGCGTGCCAACAATCCGACGACGCGTTCCTCCAGCCCCGGCCGGGCGAATCGCCGGAGGGCCGCCTGGTCGAGATGGTAGCCGCCGGGCAGGCGGTCCGCGCCGCCGTCAACGTGGCGGGTCAGCGCGGCGGCAAGGTCGTCGATGGGCAAGGTGCGGGGATCGCCGTCCTCCATCAGCCAGACCGGATCGTGATCGAGCAGCCGTGCCAGTGCCACGCGATTGTGGCTGGCGAGCCATGCGAGCATCGGTCCATAGACGGCGGGCGCGAGCGTTTCGCCGAACGGGCTTGCGAGGGACGTGCTGACGGTCGCATCCGCGGACGCCCCGCCCCGCCCCGGATCGTGTCGCGGAGGTGCTCGGCGGCAAGCATCGCCGTCACCTCGGAGCGGTAGAACCTGATCGTGCCGGCTTCGGCCGGCGCGAAGAGCGGCGTGGCCAGCAGGCCCCGCACGTCGCCTATCGTGATGCCGCCCGGCCCGGTGGTGAGCAGCGTCGCGGCGTCGAGCCACGGCTCGGCAGCGCGATGTCTCTGGTCTGCGCGACCGTCAGCGCGAAGGCTAGCCGGCGCGCGGCCCGCATCGCGGCGACCTGGTCGGCGGGCGGGCGCGGGGCCTCGGCGTCCGCGTCCCGCAGCCGCCGCTCGACCGACGCCCGGAGGACCGCGCCGCGCGACGCGAACGACCGCGCCAGGTCGTCTCCGCCGCGGTGGGCCACGTAGTGGTCGGCGTAGTGCAGCGCGTCGAGGGGCGTGCGGGCGTCGTCGATCAGGTCGCTGACCTCGAGCAGCGTTATCAGGCCGTCGTCGGCACCGCGCGACCTGGCGAGTCGCATGATGCGGTCTTCGTCGAGCAGCGCCAAGGCGAGGCGCGTCACGTCGCTCCCTGCATCGCCGCGCGCCGCCGCAAGGCGGGCGGCGAACATCTCAAGCGGTTTCTGCTCGGACCGGTCGTGCCACTCACTGCCGCGCGACGAGACAACGAGCCGAATGCGCGAAATGGCGGGACCCAGGGCTGCCTTGAGCGCGGCCAGCGCGTCGGGCAGCGGCGTGGTCGTCACCATGCTAGGTAGCTTTGCCTCGTCGACCGAGTCGAGCATGAAGACGGCCTCGCCGCGGCCGACGATCCAGCGGTCGAACGCGGCGCGTTGGATCTCGTCGTCGAGGGCCATCCGAAAGGTCGTCGTGCAGAGCCGCTCGATGCGCATGTAGAAGGCGTCGCCGTCGGTGCGGCGAAGATCGGCCGCCCGGTCGCGCATCTCTTGCGACTTGCCGGCACCGGCTTGGTCGAGCAGCGCGACGACTCGGTGCCTCAGCACTCAGGTCCAGTCGCGCACCTCGTCGCGGCGCAACGCCGCCTCCCACGGATCGGCGGCGCGAAGCTCTTGCGCGATGAAGCGGCGGTCGAGGTCGATGCCGCGCGCGCCTCCTGCCGATGATCCGTCCACGGCTACCGTCACTCAGACCTGAAGGCGTCGCCCTTGGTGGCGCGAGCGATGGCGGTCTCGACGATCCGGTCCGCGACGCGGTCGCGGTCCTTCCACTTCATCACGAGCTTGCCGGGGTCCATGCCGAACTCGGCGACGATGTCGAGCAGCTGCTCGTGGCCGAGCGACACTAGGGTCAGGACCCATTGATGTGATCGTCGCGATCTGATTCAGGCTCCGCAAGGAGACCGGGATGAGTGACCTGTTTTGGCTGACGGATGAGCAGATCGAGCGGCTGCGGCCGTTCTTTCC
>NZ_VNIM01000148.1 GCF_007785815.1 Alterirhizorhabdus solaris
GTCGTACGAGCACTCGTACGACCAGTCTCAGACCCGAAAACTTCCCGCACCAACATCGCCCTCACAAAGGCGACAAACATCACGGCCACGGCTGCCCAGGCAAGGCGGCCTGCAAACCACGCTTACGGCGATCAGCCGAGGACGAATGGTGCCGATCCACTTCCGTCGACGAGCCGAACCGTGCTTGGCAGGTATTAAGCCCCCTTGTTCTCGCTAACCGGCACGATGCGACGGTATCACCGAAAACCATTTAAACCGCCGCCGACATGGCCATCCGGCAACGCTCTCCGTCCAACCTGCCGGCCGGCCTACCTCTGAAGCTCGGTCGGGCCTGCCAACCATCACCAGATGGCTTGCCGCGCATAGGAAAAACGATCGGGGCAAAGAACCGACGACACATAGCTGTCGTCTGATCCGACGATGCCGTTGTCGGGCCTCGAGATCAGGTCGGCGCGCATATCTCTGGCAGGCTGCCGTCACTCAAGATGCCCCCGACGGCCGTCGCGCCGCCAGCGAAGCAGGGGCACGTGCGATCCCATCCCGGCGTCCTTGGGGCGTTACAAACCCGATCCTTGCTCATGGCATCAGTTGCCTCAGCGCCCGGCCGTGCGCCCGATCCGGCCTCCCTAGCGCCGCGCCGTCTCACCCGCCCCACGCGCCGGCACCCAATCGGCGAACGACGGCGTATCCACGACCTTGAACGGGATGCCCCGGCTGTTGAGGAACAGCCGCTCCATCTCCGGCCGGGTGAACGGCCGTGAGCCAAGCCGGCCGAACACCGCGATCTGTCCGCCGGTCTCGTCCACCGCGCGATCGCGATCCAGCCCCTTGGACAGCGCCAGCGCGGGCGAGGGTGTCTTCGCCCAGGCGATCAGCTCGGGCTTGGGCGCGGGAGAGAAGCCGTAGAAGTTCGGCTGGCTGTCCGGGCTGGTCAGCTGGATCACCTTCAGCCCGTTGCGGCCATCGGCCACGTAGGCGAACAGCGAGGCATTGGTGGTGCCGACGATCACGTCCTCGGCATCGTTCAGCTTCCCGCCGAAATCGACCTTCTGGTAGATCACCGGCCGCTCGGGGCGCTTGATGTCGACGATGACCAGCCCGTCGCCCTTGGCCGCGACATAGGCGTAGGTGCGCGCCAGATACACGCGCCGCGCGTCCGCCAGCGGCACCGTCGCCTGCGGGATCGGGCGGGGGGCGAGCAGCTTCGTCACGTCGAACAGTTGCAGCCCGTCCGCCGTCGTCACCCAAAGGTAGCGGAACTGTACTGCCGAGGCGCGGGCATCGCGCAATGGCACCACAGAGGCGAGGCGCGGCTTCAGCGGATCGGTCAGGTCCAGCGTCACCAGCCCGGCATCGGCCGCGATATAGGCGACGTGCCCCGCCAGCGTGATGTGGCGCGCGCCCTTCAGTACGTTGTTCTCGTTCCACACCGCATCGCGCTTGAGGAAGTTGTTGCGCGGGTCGCCGTCGGCCATCGTATCGACGTTGACGACGATCAGCCCCTCCACCGCATCGGTGACGAAGGCATAGTGATAGATCGGGTCGAACGCCTGCTCCTGATTAGCATCGCGCATCGCCTGCGTGTTCCGCAGCGGGGCGATCGACTGCATCGTCGGCAGCGCCATGCAGGTGGCGTTGGTGCTGCCGACATGCGTGTCCTGCCCCAGCGGCGACACCGGCCCGGTGATGATCCGCTCGGAGAAACCCTTGTTGGCGATCGAGGCGACGTCATAGACGCGGAAGCCGCCCTTGCCCTCTGCCACGAACATATATTCGCCGCGCAGTTGCAGGCAGCGGGTCGCGCCCGGCGTCGCCTGATGCGTATTGGCGAACTCCTCGATCGCCTGCGTTTCGCCTGAGAAACGCTTGTCGAAGGTCTTGCCGCGCCGCCACTCGATCAGCTCGCGATTGTGGTCCTGATGCGCCTTCCAGTAATCGGGATAAGCGTATTTCTGGAGATAGGAGCCGATCACCGCCTGCGGCTCGTCCCACTCGGTCACGCGGATCGCTTGGAAGCCGCCTTCAAGCCCGGTCCATGCGTTGAAGCCGACGAAATTGACGAAATTGGTGCCCAGCAGCATCAGCTGGGACATGATCGCGTTGTTGTCGTCGTTCGCCGAGAGATGGCAGTCCGAGCAGGTCTTCGTCTCCGTCTTGCGCACGGTATGCGGAAAGTGCGGGGCGAACGCCTGGCTCGAGAAGCCCGGCGCCGAAATCGGCGGCTGCTGGATGTAGATCCGCTCACGGTTGATATTGGTCGAGCTCAGCACGAGCGCCGAGGTGGAGCGGATCGGGGCGATCTGGTTGCCCTTGGTCGTCTGATGCCGGCCGAGCTGGAACATCTCGTCACGCGCGACCTGCGGATTGTAGGTCGCGAAGTTGCGCGTCTCGATGCCGTCGTACTTGTGGCTGCTCGTCTTCCAGTTCGCCTCGATCGGCAGATGGCAGCCGCCGCACGAGGTGGTCCACGACAGATGGCAGGTGAAGCACGCCATCTCGGGGTCCTTGTGCGCGCGATCCTGCATCGCCACGCCCGGGCCCCAGCTGTCCTTGCCGGTTTCGGCCGCGCTCTTCGCCATCAGCTTGGCGCGGGCCGCCAGCGGGTTGAAGTGCGCGCTGCCGCGATCGACTGCCTCCTTCACCAGCGACACCCGCCATTCCAGCTTCGGATCGACCAGCGAACGCTGCGTCAGCACCCGCTCGCCATTGGCATCGACGCTCCACTCGAAGCGGCGCTGGCCATCGGGGTTGCGCAGCAGTTCAAGGTTGGTGCCGTCCGGCCGCGCCGCCGGGCCGGAGGTGCGGAGTGTCGGGAAGGCGTCGGCGGTGCCGTGGCAATCCTTGCAGCCGATTTCCACCGCGTTGGCGACTTCGCCGTAGATCAGGCCGTTGCCGTGGCTGTCCTGCGCGAAATGGCAGTCGGCGCACTGCATGCCCTTCTCGGCGTGGATGTCCATCATATGCACGGCCTTGCCGGCCTGCTCGCCCACCTGCTCGAACTGCGCCTTGGCCTTGGTGTTCAGATCCGGATCGGCCGGATCGACCACCGCACCCTGCTCGTCGATGAACTGTCCCTGCGCGTTGCGGCGATAGAGCCGGAACTTCTCGGGATCCTTGGGATCGACGATCCTGCCCGCCGCGTCGAGCAGGTTGCCCTCCCGGTCGCGCTTGAAGATCGCGCGGAAGTTCCAGCCGTGGCCGTGATAATCGGCGAACTGCGTGTCCTTCGCCTTCGGATTCACGTCGTCGTACACCCGGCGCACGAAATCGATGTCGCTCCACAGCCCCTTGGGCGCGGCGGCCTCGGGGTTGCGCTCCAGTACCTCATGCACTTCGGCCGCAGTCGGGTATTTCTGCTGCTTCGGCCACATCAGCGGCGCGTCGGACTCATAGTCCCACATGGTGTAGCCGAGGTAGCTGTTCAGGAAGATGTTCGGCTGATGCATGTGGCAGTTCATGCACTGCGCGGTGGGAATGGCGCGGGTGAAGGCGTGCTGGATCGGGTGGCCCTTCTCCTTGATGCCCTTCACGCCCACCGGATGCGGCACCGTGGTGCTGCCGCCGCCGGCGTGATTGCCCGCCTCGGGCGTGGCCGGGCCGTGCGGGTCCTCCGCATGCGTCGCGGGATCGTCCTGGCCCTTTACCTTGCCGTGGCCGCCGCCATGCCCGTCGCCGTGATCTTCCGGTTCCAGTTTGTTCGCGATCGTCGGGTCCACCGTCGCGGTCTGCCCGTCGCGGCCATATTTGGCATAGACGAGGCTGTGCGTCGGCTGGCGATCGTTAGCGTAGATCACATGGCAACCGGCACAGCCCGAATTGCGATAGTCGCCCGGCTGGTCGTTGGTGCCCATGAACCACATGAACGGGTCGTTGAGCCGGGTCTTGTGGATGTTCAGCGCCGGGATCGCCACGCGCAGGCCGGTGCCGGGGCCGCGATTGGACTGGCGCAGGTCGGGCCGGCCCGGCTCCTCCAGCCGCTGGATCAGGCCCAGGCTGTTCGGCAGGCCGATCTCGGGAAACTGGGTGTTGATGTTGCGCCCGCCGCGCTCGAACACGCGGAAGATGTCGCCCGGCGGCAGCACATGCCACGTCGGTAGCGGATAGAGCTTCGCCAGTGCGCCGCGCGCCGTCTGCGCCGGGGTCAGGTTGGGCGTCACGCCGCACGGCTCGGGCTTGCCGTTCTTCATCAGCGGCGCCGCGCCGTAGCTGTCGGCCGGCGAGATCGCGCAGGCGGGCTGACCGGTGCGCGTATAGGCCTCGCCGAACACATAATTCTTGAACGGCGCGATCCCGTTGTTGTAGGCGGCGCCGCCCCACAGCATCGCCCCCGTCGTCATCAGCGAGCGTTCCGCCGCCTCGATGATCTCCAGATGGCAGGCGCCGCAGCTCTCACGCGCGACGCGATAGTCTGACGGGTTGACGAAGCGGATGTACTCCGAGGATTCCTTGTTCAGCAGCGTGTAGCTGCGCTTGGGGTTGGCCGAGGAGGGCCAGTGCCACGTCTCGGGATAGCGCGGCAGCACATGCGCCCGGTCGCGCGCGGCGACATAGGCGGGCGCGTCGTGCGGCAGCTTCGCATCGCCCGTCACCTTTGCGTCGCCGCCGTGGCAATCGACGCAACCCAGCACCACGGCGGGTGAATCGTGCATCGTCTTGCGGTCGCTGGCGGTGTGGCAGCTGATGCAGCCGCCGCTCTTGCCGTCGGCCTCGTCCCACCCCTGGTTCTGCGGGGCGGGGGGCGTGAAGGCGTATTTGATGTCGCGCGGCTTCTCGCCCTCCGACGCGATCAGCTGCGCCGAGCCGAACAGGCCGATCGCCGCCGCCACCGCGAGCACGGCCCGCATCGGGCGATTGAAGCGGATCTTGAGGATGTCGGCACCCATCAGAACGAGAGGATCGTATTGAACAGGACGGAATAATAGCGCTTCTGGCCCTGATCGTTGTCGAACAGGTCACGGAAACCCTTGCTCGGCTGGAGCACGGCGGCCGACAGGCGGAACACCACGTTCTGGATCGCCGACGGACGGTAGATCGTCGCCACCGAATAATCCCAGCCGAAGTCCTTCGGGATCGATCCTTCGTTGCGCAGCCGTTGCAGTACCTGCGTATGAGCGAACCACAACTTGTTGAGATTACCGGAGATACGGAACCGCGCCGTCACGTCGGCATCCACACCCGCGCCCAGCAGCACGGTGCCGGGGTTGTTGAAGTTCGACTGCCCCTGCTCCTTGGACGAGCGCAGCGAATTGAGCAGGCCGTTGCGCCCGGTCAGCGCGATCACCCGACCGCCGCCGGCGAACGGGATGGTCTGGCGGATGTTGTAGCTGGTATCCGCGCCGGCGAAGACCGGGTTCTCGAAGATCGCGTCGAAGCCGGCCTCGGTATCGTTGAACGGCTTCTTGTCGCCGCTGGCGTAGAGGCCGGAGACGCGGAAGCGGAGGAAATTGACGTCATAGCTCGCCTCGGCCGCCGCGAAATACGCGCGGATCTTGGCCGGGCGGCCGGTGAAGAAATTGTTCCGGTCCTCGCCCAGCGCGCCATAGACCGAGGCCGTCAGGTTCATCCGGCCGATGCGGCCGTCGGCATTGTAGCCGAGATAGGAGACATCGTAATGGCGCGGCCGCAGGTCGCCGAGCAATGCCGGGCGCACGGGGAAGCCGTTGTCGTCCAGCTTCGTCCGGTCCTCGCGGTTCACGTTCACCACCGCCGTCACCTGACTGGTGAGGCCGGCGAGCGGAAAATCCTGCCGGTAGAGGTTAGCGAAGAACACGTAATCGTCGCGCAGCCGCTGGGTCGGGTCGTTCAGCCCGGAATTGGTATCCTTCTCCATCCGCCAGAAGGCGGCAAGATTATACTGGAAGCGATTGTTGTCCCGGTTGCCGAAGAAGCGGATGCCGAGCTGGTTGTCGTTGAACAGGAAACCGCGGAAATCCGCCTGAAACGGCTGGACGCCCACGCGCACCGAATCGAAGTCGAAACGATCCGAGGTGTTGCGCAGGTGATAGTCGATGAATGCTTCCTGCAGACCGAGAAAGTCGTCGAAGCGATGGCTCTTCCTGCCCGGCCGCACGTCAAGCACGCGACGTTCGTTCACGTCGACATAGCTCATGTTGTAGGCGAGGATGAGACGGTATTCGATGATCGGCGGCATGAACACCGTCGATCCCTTGATGAGCGAGCCGCCGACGATGAAGGTCTGCGCCGCCACCACGCTCTCGCCCTTGCCGAACACGTCGGTGCTGCCCGGCCGCGCGTTCACCTGCCGGCTGACCGGGGTGGGGAAGGTACGTGGTTCGATGATCGTGTCGGAGATGCCGGTGAGAGCGAGGAACCAGTCGTCGCCCTTGATCGGCAGCCACTTCGGCTTGCTGGCGATATCGATCGGGCGGTCGCCCTTCAGGAAATTCTGGTGATAGGGATCGAACGGCGAATGGCAGGTCGCCTCGACGTTCGGGAACAGCGAGTTCTTGAGCGGGCACAAGGTCTTCACCAGCCGCCAGCGATCCGGCACCGGGATCTGGTCGGTCGGGAACGCCTCCAGCGAGGGCGGACGCACCGCGCCTTCATTGTCCTGCGTCACCCGGTCCGGCAACGACTGCTGCACGCCGGGCCGGCGGCGGCCGTCGATCAGCGCGTCGTCCGCGCCGATCTCCCCGTTGCCGATCTCGGCGGCGGTG
>NZ_VNIM01000149.1 GCF_007785815.1 Alterirhizorhabdus solaris
GCGCGGCGGCGAGCACGCCGGGCAGGCGGGGGCGGGGCATCTTCATCCCGTCCCCCTAGCGCAACGGTCGCCTCGCCGCACGCCGATGCGTGGCCGTGCGGCGCAATTTGCGTGGGGGCGCGCATTCGGCTACTGGCAGCGCCAAATCCACACCAGATTCAGCTCGCGGAGACCACAGCCGATGGCCGTGCAATACAGCTTTGTGATGAAGGGTCTCACCAAGACCTTCCCCGGCGCGCCCAAGCCGGTGCTCAACAACATCCACCTGCAGTTCATGCCGGGCACCAAGATCGCCATCATCGGCGTGAACGGCGCAGGCAAGTCGACCCTGATGAAGATCATGGCCGGCTACGACAAGGAATTCACCGGCGAGGCATGGGCCGCCGACGGCTGCCGTGTCGGCTACCTCAGCCAGGAGCCGAAGCTGGACGAGAGCAAGACGGTGAAGGAGAACGTCATGGACGGCGTTCGCCCCGTCGCCGACATGATGGACCGCTTCAACGCGATCTCGGCGGAAATGGGCGATCCCAAGGACGACACCGACTTCGACGCGCTGCTCGAGGAGATGGGCGTGCTGCAGGAGAAGATCGACGCGGTCGACGGCTGGACTCTCGACAATCAGCTCGAGATCGCGATGGAGGCATTGCGCTGCCCACCGGGCGACAGCGCCGTGACCAAGCTTTCGGGTGGTGAGCGCCGCCGCGTGGCGCTGTGCAAGCTGCTGCTCGAAAAGCCGGAAATCCTGCTGCTGGACGAGCCGACCAACCACCTCGATGCCGAGAGCGTCCAGTGGCTCGAGCAGCATCTCATCAACTATGCCGGCAACGTCATCCTCGTCACCCACGATCGCTACTTCCTCGATAACGTGGTCGGCTGGGTGCTGGAGCTGGATCGCGGGCGCGGCCTGCCGTTCGAGGGCAACTACTCCATGTGGCTGGAGGCGAAATCCAAGCGCATGGCGCAGGAGGAGCGCGAGGAGGAGGGTCGCAAGAAGGCGATCGATCAGGAACTCCAGTGGATCCGGCAGAGCCCGAAGGCGCGCCAGACCAAGAGCAAGGCCCGCATCCGCGCGTTCGACGAACTGGTCGAGAAGCAGAACGATCGCCGCCCCGGCGCCAACCAGATCCTGATCCAGATCCCCGAGCGGCTCGGCGGCAAGGTGATCGAGGTCAAGAACGTCTCGAAGGCCTATGGCGACAAGCTGCTGTTCGAGGACCTCAGCTTCACGCTGCCGCCGGGGGGCATCGTCGGCGTGATCGGGCCGAACGGCGCGGGCAAGACCTCGCTGTTCCGCCTCATCACGGGTCAGGAAAAGCCCGACGAGGGCGAGGTGGACGTGGGGCCGACCGTGCGCCTCGGCTACGTCGACCAGAGCCGTGACGATCTCGACGCGAACAAGAACGTGTGGGAGGAGGTGTCGGACGGCCTCGAGCGCTTCACCTTCGGCAAGCACGATGTGTCTAGCCGTGCCTATGTCGGCGCATTCAACTTCAAGGGCGGGGACCAGCAGAAGCGCGTCGGCCAGCTTTCGGGCGGCGAGCGCAACCGCGTGCACATGGCCAAGATGCTGCGGCAGGGCGGCAACGTGCTGCTGCTCGACGAGCCGACCAACGATCTCGACGTCGAGACGCTGCGCGCGCTGGAAGAGGCACTGGAGAACTTCGCCGGCTGCGCGGTGGTCATCAGCCATGACCGCTTTTTCCTCGATCGCCTCGCCACGCATATTCTCGCGTTCGAGGGCGACAGCCATGTGGAATGGTTCGAGGGTAACTTCGCGAGCTACGAGGAAGACAAGAAGCGCCGTCTGGGTGACGCCGCCGATCGCCCGACGCGACTGGCGTACAAGAAGCTGACGCGGTGAATGCGAGGGGGGCGGCCTTTACGCCCCCCTGTTGAAGCAGCCTCTCAAACCCACTCCGTCATCCCGAAGAGCGCTGGGATCTCAGGGGACTCGAGCTAACGCCTGGTGCGATCGACGGTAGCTGCCCTCCGGAAATTCAGCATTCGCTGGGATCACGGCAGGGGGCGCATAATTCGCTCCCTCAATAATAATCCGCCGGCACCGGCGTCGGCTTCTTGCACGACTTGAGGATGCCGCGATTGCATTCGTCGGTCTGAATCCGCCACACGATCATCGCGCGGGCATAGGCATCCTCCTGCCGCATGGCGCGGGCGGTATCCTGCCCGACTACGGCGGCGCGTGCCTTCACCGCTGCGCGATAGGCGGCCCGATCCAGATCATATTGCGCCTGCTGGTCGGCCGTGATCGCCGCCTGAGTCTCAAGATGCTGCTGTACGCCGGCGTTAAGCGCATCGGTGACGGGCTGTTCGCGGACGTTGGCGGCCTGATTGGCGGGGCTGGGCGGGGTGGTCTGCTGCTGCGCCACCGCCGGCATGGCGAAGCCGGCCATCGCGGCGGCGGCAAGGGCGAAACGAAATAGCGTCATGGCTCTGCTCCTCAAAACGGAGCGACAACGGAATCGCCGGCCGGGTGTTCCCGCCTGGCGGTCAACGCATTCCCAGATTGGCGAGCAGCGGCCCCCATGCGGCCGGCAGCGCCACCGCTCCGCCAGCCAGCCACAGCACCCACACGGCGAGCGCCAGCCCATCCGCCAGCCGCGCCGACAGCGCCGGATCGCGCGGGCCGATGCCCACGCGGCGCCATCCGGCCAGCAACAGCCGCAACGCCGGCGGCACGAGGCTGAACATCGCCAGCGCCGCCCCCGCCACCAGCGCGCCGAGCAGCAGCGGTCCGGAATCGCTCGCGCCCACGCCCGATCGTACGAGCGACGCGGCCACGAGCGCCACCAGCACGCCGACGAGCGCCAGCAGCAGGAAACTGCGCGTCGGCGGCAGCGTGGGCATCACGCCGGGGCGAATGCGCCGGTCTCGGGATCCATCACATGCAGCAGGCCGTCGGCGATGGCGAAATAGGCGCCGTGCAGCCGCAGCTTGCCGGCGTCCTCCCGCTCTTTCACCCACGGAAAGGTCCGCAGGTTGCGCAGGCTCACCTTGACGGCCGCTTCCTCCATCGCGCGGGTGGCATCGGCGCCATCGCAGCCATGCTCCGCCACCACCTCCTCGCGCGCTTCGTCGAGCAGCGAGATCCAGTCGGCGATGAAGCCGCCTTCACCGGAGCGGGCATCGCGGAACCCCTGAGTCAGCGCGGCCTTGGCGCCCCCGCATGCACCGTGGCCCATCACCACGATCTCCGGCACCTCAAGCTGGGTGACGGCGAATTCGAGCGCCGCCGACACCCCATGATGCCCGCCGCCCTGATCGAACGGCGGCACGAGGTTGGCGACGTTGCGCACCACGAACATCTCGCCCGGCGAGGCGTCGAAGATCTGCGTGGGATCGACCCGGCTGTCGGAGCAGGCGATCACCATCACCTTGGGATCCTGCCCGGCGGCGAGCTTCACCCAGCGTTCGCGCTGGTGTGCCCAGTCGCCTGCCTTGAAGCGGTGGTAGCCATCGATAAGTTGGATGAAATCGGTCATGCGGATGCCCTAGCGAACCGACCGAGGGGCTGGCAAGCCGGGGCCGCACTCGCTATCTGGGGGCCATGAGCATTTCCACCGCCGTTCCGCAGCCGCCCCGCGCGCGCAAGCCCGACTGGATCCGCGTCAAGGCGCCCGGCGGCACCGCGTTTGCCGAAACCAAGGCACTGATGCGCCGCCTGAACCTTGCCACCGTGTGCGAGGAAGCGGCCTGCCCGAACATCGGCGAATGCTGGACCAAGAAACACGCCACGGTGATGATCCTTGGCGATACCTGCACCCGCGCCTGCGCGTTCTGCAACGTGAAGACGGGGATGCCCAAGGCGGTCGACCTGAGCGAGCCGCAGCATGTCGCGGATGCGGCGGCCGAGCTTGGCCTCGAGCATATCGTCGTCACCTCGGTCGATCGCGACGATCTGCCCGATGGCGGCGCCAGCCAGTTCGTCAAGGTGATCGAGGCGCTGCGCCGCACGACGCCGAAGACGACCATCGAGATCCTGACGCCGGATTTCCGCAACAAGGCGGATGCGGCGGTCGAGTCGATCGTGGCGGCGCGGCCGGACGTGTACAATCACAACCTGGAAACCGTGCCGAGGCTGTATCCCACCATCCGCCCCGGGGCGCGTTACTATGCGTCGCTGCGGCTGCTGGAGCAGGTGAAGCGGCTCGACCCGTCGATCTTCACCAAGTCCGGCATGATGATGGGCCTCGGCGAGACACGGCTGGAAGTGCATCAGGTGATGGACGACATGCGGTCCGCCGGCATCGATTTCCTTACGCTCGGCCAGTATCTCCAGCCGACGCCGCGCCATGCCAAGGTTGACGAGTTCGTCACGCCGCAGACGTTCGGCGCCTATGCCGCGATCGCGCGTGCCAAGGGCTTCCTCCTCGTCGCCTCCAGCCCGCTGACCCGCTCGAGCTATCACGCCGGTGACGACTTCGCGAAGCTGCGCACCGCACGCGAGGCGCAACTGGCGAAGGTGGCGGTGGCGTGATGGCGATACGGCGCATCTAGGCCCGCCATGCCCAAGCATCACGAAACGCGCACGCTGCCCTATACGCCGGAGCAGTTGTTCGATCTTGTCGCGGACGTACCGCGGTATCGCGAGTTCCTGCCGTGGGTGCAGGCGGTGCGCGTGCGATCGGACAGCGAGACGGAGACGGTCGCGGACCTCGTCGTCGGCTTCAAGGGCATCCGCGAGAATTTCACCTCGCGGGTGGAGAAGACGCGGCCCAGCCGGATCGGCGTCGATTATGTCGAGGGGCCGCTCAAGTATCTCCACAACGAGTGGGGGTTCCGGCCCGACGGCAACGGCGGCTGCCATCTGGATTTCGCGGTCGATTTCGCTTTCCGCTCGCGCGTGTTCGAGGCGCTGGCCGGGCAGGTGTTCGATCGCGCGCTGCGGCGGATGATCGGCGCGTTCGAGCAGCGCGCCGCCGAGCTTTACGGGCCGGTCGACTCCGGCATCAGCAGATCGAGCGCGAAAAGCGCCGCCTGAAGCCGCACGCCGCCCCGGCCCAGATCGCCGAAGCAGCGCATGTCGGCGGCGATATCGTCCGGGTCACCGCCGCGCACCGCGCGGGCGAACACCACGGTGCCGATCGGCTTCTTCTCGGTGCCGCCATCCGGACCGGCGATGCCCGTGATCGCCACCGCCGTATCCGCATGGGTCTTCGCGATCGCGCCGCGCGCCATCGCCCATGCCGTCGCCACGGAAACCGCGCCGAAGGTTTCGACGACATCGCTGCTGATGCCGAGCAGTTCGATCTTGGCCTCGTTCGAGTAGGTCACGAAACCGGCTTCCAGCACGTTGGACGAGCCGGCGACTTCGCTGAGGGCCGCCGTCACCAGCCCGCCGGTGCAGCTTTCGGCCAGCGTCACCCGCTTGCCTGCCGCGCGGTTGGCCTCGATCACCCGGCGGGCGGCCGTCACCAGTTCTTCCGGCAGGACCGTGTCGATCCGTTCGTCGCTCGTCATCGTCATGCCCCTGTCGCGCCCGAAACCGTCACGCGGCGGTCTCATCCGTATCGATCGGCAAACGCACCGTCGCCACGGCCTGTGCCGCGATCCCTTCGCGCCGGCCGGTAAAGCCGAGCCGCTCGGTCGTCGTGGCCTTGATGCTAACCGCTCCCTCTCGCACCTGCAACATGGCGGCGACGCGAGCGCGGATGGCGTCCCGATGCGGGCCGACTTTCGGGGCCTCGCAGATGATCGTGCAATCGACATGGTCGATGATGCCACCTCGCGCCCGGATCAGGTCGCGGGCGTAAACAACGAAGCGATCGGAGGCGGCACCACGCCAGCGCGGATCGGAGGGAGGGAAGTGGCTGCCGATGTCCCCGTCGGCGACGGTGCCGAGCAGCGCATCGACGATCGCATGCAGCGCGACGTCGGCATCGGAATGGCCGGCGAGGCCGCGGTCGTGCGGAATCTCCAGCCCGCCCAGCCACAGCCGGTCGCCTTCGCAAAAGGCGTGAACGTCGAAGCCCATGCCGGTGCGGGCAATCATCGTGCGGGTCATCCGATCGTCGGCGGCGGCGAAATCCGCCGGAAATGTCAGCTTGTCGAGCGCGGCGTCGCCCGCCACGGCGGCGACCGTCAGGCCGGAAGCGCGAGCCACCTGCGCGTCGTCGGTCGCGTCGCGATCCACCGGCCAGGCCCGATGCGCGGCAAGGATCGCTGCGCGATCGAACGCCTGCGGGGTCTGCACGCGCACCACGCCCTCGCGCGGCACCGCCTCGCCCAGCGCATCGCCGATGCGCGCGAGGCTGTCAGCCACCGACAGCACCGGCACCGCGCCGAGGGTGGTATCGAGGGCGGCCAGCAGGCGGTCGATCACCCCGGCGGGCACGAACGGGCGCGCCGCATCGTGGATCAACACGCGATCCGCCGTGGCCACCGCTGCCAACCCTGCCAGCACGGACTCGCGGCGGGTCGCGCCGCCCTCCACCGGATCGGGCAACGCCCGGTCGCCGATCGCGGCACGGTACAGCTCGTGCTGCCCGGCGCCGATCACCACCTGTACCGTGTCCACGCCGGGATGTGCCGCCAGCCGGTCGATCGCATGGGCCAGCACGCTGCGACCGGCGATCATGCGATATTGCTTGGGCAGGCCGCCCATCCGCGTGCCGCTGCCGGCAGCGACGATCAGCGCGACGGTGGCG
>NZ_VNIM01000014.1 GCF_007785815.1 Alterirhizorhabdus solaris
CCTCCTGTCCGAGGACGACCATCATGCGCTTCTCGCGCTTCTTCATCACCCGGCCGATCTTCGCCGCCGTCATCGCGGTGATGATCACCATCGTCGGCGCGATCGCCTATCTGGCGCTGCCGGTATCGCAATATCCCGATATCGTGCCGCCCACCGTCACCGTGAGCGCCGCCTACCCCGGCGCCTCGGCCGAGACGGTGGCCGAAACCGTCGCCGCGCCGATCGAGCAGGAGATCAACGGCGTCGACAACATGCTCTACCAGTCGTCGCAGTCGACCGGCGACGGCAACGTGACGATCACCGTCACCTTCCGCATCGGCACCGATCTGGATGCCGCGCAGGTGCTGGTGCAGAACCGCGTCGCCGTCGCCACGCCGCGTCTGCCGGAGGAGGTGCAGCGGCTGGGCGTCGTGACGCGCAAGACCTCGCCCGACTTCCTGATGGTGGTGAACCTCATCTCGCCCGATCACTCGCTCGATCGCGGCTACATCTCCAACTACGCGCTCACCCAGGTGCGCGACCGGCTGGCCCGTATCGAGGGCGTGGGCGACGTGCGGCTGTTCGGCGCGCGCGACTATTCGATGCGCGTGTGGATCGATCCCGGCCGCGCCGCCGCACTCGACCTGACGGCGGGCGAGATCGTGGCGGCCTTGCGCGCGCAGAACGTGCAGGTCGCCGCCGGCACGCTGGGCCAGCCGCCGTACGGGGCAGGCGCCGCCTTCCAGCTCAACGTGGAGACGCAGGGGCGGCTGACCGATCCGAGGCAGTTCGCCGACGTGGTGATCCGCACCGATGCCGCCGGCCGGCAGGTCCGCGTGTCCGATGTGGCGCGGGTGGAGCTTGGCGCGCAGGATTACGGCGCCAACACCTATCTGAGCGGTGACGACACCGTGGTCGCCGCCGTGTTCCAGCGCCCCGGCTCCAACGCGCTGGCCGCCGCCCACGCCGTTTCGGCCGAGATGGAGACGATGTCGAAGCGGTTCCCCAAGGGCCTCGAATATCGCGTCATCTACAATCCCACCGAGTTCATCGCGCAGTCGATCGAGGCGGTGAAGCACACCCTGTTCGAGGCGATGATCCTCGTGGTGCTGGTGATCCTGGGGTTCCTCCAGAAATGGCGCGCGGCGATCATCCCGATCGTGGCCATTCCCGTCTCGCTGATCGGCACCTTCGCGGTGCTGGCGGCGGCGGGCTATTCGCTCAACAACCTGTCGCTGTTCGGGCTGGTGCTGGCGATCGGCATCGTGGTGGACGACGCGATCGTCGTGGTGGAAAACGTCGAGCGCAACCTGGAACATGGCCAGACCCCGCTGGAGGCGGCGCGCACCTCGATGGACGAGGTGTCGGGCGCGCTGGTGGCGATCGTGCTGGTGTTGTGCGCGGTGTTCATCCCCACATTGTTCCTCGGCGGGCTTTCCGGCGCGTTCTACCGCCAGTTCGCCGTCACCATCTCCACCGCGACGATCATCTCGCTGCTGCTGTCGCTCACCCTGTCGCCGGCGCTGGCGGTGCTGCTGCTGCGCCCGACCGCCCCTGCCGGCGACGGCAACCGCCTGACCCGCTTCGTGCGGGGTGCCGGTGATCGCTTCAACCGCGGGTTCGAGCACCTGAGCGACGGCTATGCCCGCCTGACGCTGCGGCTGGTGGCGATGCCGAAGCGCATGATGACCGCTTATGCCGCGCTGATCGCCGTGACCGGCATCGTGTTCGCCGCCACCCCCACCGGCTTCGTGCCGGCGCAGGATCAGGGCTATTTCCTCACCGCCATCCAGTTGCCGCCCGGCGCCTCGCTGGCGCGCACCGATGCGGTGATGCGGAAGGTGGTGCAGCGCATCCTGCCGCTGGCCGGGGTGAAGGGCGCGGTGATGCTCGCCGGGTTCGACGGCCCGTCGCAGACGCTCGCGCCCAACTCGGCCGCCGCCTACATCCCGCTGAAGAGCTTCGAGGAGCGGGCCGAGCTGGGCGTCACCTATGCCGGCATCATGGATGCCGCGCGCAAGGCCACCGCCGACATCGACGAGGCGCGCCTGTTCGTCCTGCCACCGCCGCTGATCCAGGGGCTCGGCTCGGCCGGCGGCTACAGCATGATGGTGAAGGACGAGGGCAACCACGGCTACCGCGAGATGGAGAAGGCAGCAGGCGGGCTGATCGGCAAGGCGAACGGCACGAAGGGGCTGGCGCAGGTCTTCACCTTCTTCGAGACGGCCACGCCGCGCGTGTTCGCCGATGTCGATCGCGCCAAGGCCAATCTGCTCGGCGTGCCGCCGGAGCGCGTGTTCGAGGCGTTGCAGGTCTATCTCGGCTCGGCCTTCGTCAACGATTTCAACCTGCTCGGCCGCACCTACCGCGTGACGGCACAGGCCGACGCGCCGTTCCGCAACACCACCGCCGATATCGCCAACCTCAAGACCCGTTCCAATTCCGGCGCGATGGTACCGCTGGGCACCGTCTCCACCTTCACCGACAAGACCGGGCCGTATCGCGTGACGCGCTACAACCTGTTCCCGGCGGTGGAGGTGCAGGGGGATACCGCACCCGGCTTCTCCTCGGGCCAGTCGCTGGTGGCGATGGAGAAGCTGGCGGATGCCGACCTGCCCGCCGGCTACACCCACGAATGGACGACGATGGCGTTCCAGCAGAAGGCGGCCGGCAGCACGGCGGCGGTCGTGTTCGGCATGGCGGTGCTGTTCGTCTTCCTCGTGCTCGCCGCACAATATGAAAGCCTCACGCTGCCGCTGGCGATCATCCTGATCGTGCCGATGTGCCTGCTCGCCGCCATGGCGGGGGTGAACCTGCGGGGAATGGACAACAACGTCCTCACCCAGATCGGCCTCGTGGTGCTGATCGCGCTGGCCGCCAAGAACGCCATCCTGGTGGTGGAGTTCGCCAAGCAGGCGGAGGAACGCGACGGCCTTTCGCCGGTGGAGGCGGCGGTGCGCGCCGCGAAGGACCGGCTGCGGCC
Organism: Alterirhizorhabdus solaris; assembly: GCF_007785815.1. Lineage (GTDB taxonomy): Bacteria > Pseudomonadota > Alphaproteobacteria > Sphingomonadales > Sphingomonadaceae > Alterirhizorhabdus > Alterirhizorhabdus solaris. The sequence goes on from NZ_VNIM01000014.1 coordinate 2,963, forward strand.
GATCCTGATGACGAGCTTCGCCTTCATCCTCGGCGCGGTGCCGCTGGTGATCGCCACCGGCGCGGGTGCCGAGCTGCGGCAGGCGCTGGGCACGGCGGTGTTCTTCGGGATGATCGGCGTGACCGGCTTCGGCCTGCTGTTCACCCCCACCTTCTACGTGGTCGCCCGCGCGCTGGCGCAACGGTTCGAGCGTCGCCGCCCGGCCGCGCCCGCGCCCGCGCTCCAGCCGGCCGAATAGGAACGATGATGCGAAACGCCCTCCTCGCCAGCCTTTCCGCCCTCGCGCTCTCGGCCTGCGCCGCCGGACCGGATTATGTCGCCCCGACAGCGCCGCCGCCGGCGACGGCCGATTTCATCACCGCCAACCCGGCCACCACCGCGACCGCCACGTCGATCGAGTGGTGGCGGATGTATCGCGATCCGGTGCTGGACGGCCTCGTCGCCGATGCCCTGGCCGCCAATACCGACGTGCGCGTGGCCGTCGCCCGGCTGGAGGCGGCGCAGGCCGCGCTGCGCGGCGCGAAGACCGATCGGGAGCCGCAAGTGGGGCTGGGCGGCAGCGCGCAATATGGCCGCGCCTCGCAGCTCCAGTCGCTGCCCGGTTTCGATCGAGAACGGGCGACCTACGACGTGGGCCTGAACGTCAGCTACGAGGTCGATCTCGCCGGCCGCGTCCGCCGCAACGTGGAGGCGGCGCGCGGCGACGTTGGCGCGGCACGCGCCGATGCCGACGCCGTCCGCGTCTCCATCGTGGCGGCCACCACGCGCGCCTATGTCGATGCCGCCTCGGCCGCCGAGCGACTGGCGGTCGCCCAGCGGATCGTGGCGTTGCTGGCGCGATCGACCGACCTGACGGTGAAGCGCGTGGAGGCCGGACGCGCGACCAAACTTGATTCGTCACGCATCGCCGCATTGCGCGATCAGCGCGCCGCGCTGGTGCCGGCCATCGCCGCGGAACGGCAGGCGGCGCTGTTCCGCCTCGCCACGCTTACCGGCCGCACCCCGCGCGATCTGCCCGCCGCCGCGGGTGCGCGCACCACCACGCCCCGGCTGGACCAGCCGATCCCGATCGGCGACGGCGCCGCGCTGCTGACGCGCCGGCCCGACGTGCGCGCGGCCGAGCGGCGCCTCGCCGCCACCACCGCGCGGATCGGCGTGGCGACGTCCCAGCTCTATCCGCAGATCAGCCTCGGCGGCTCGATCGGCTCCACCGCGATCGACGCGGGCGACATCTTCACCGGCGGGCCGTTCCGCTGGCTGCTCGGGCCGCTGCTCAACTGGACGCTGAACCAGTCCGCCGCGCGCGCGCGCATCGCCGGGGCGGAAGCGGATACGCGCGGCGCGCTCGCCGACTTCGACGGCAGCATCCTGACCGCGCTGGAGGAAACCGAGACCGCGCTGTCGAACTACGCGCGCGAGATCGACCGCCGCACGCAGCTTCAATCCGCGCGGGACAATGCCGCCGTCACCGCGCGCATCACCCGCGCCCGCCAGCGCGAGGGGCAGATCGATTTCCTGACGGTGCTGGATGCCGAACGCACCTTCGCCGATGCCGATGCGGATCTGGCGACGGCCGACGCGCGCATCGCCGCCGCGCAGGTCGATCTGTTCCGCGCGCTCGGCGGCGGCTGGCAGACGGCGGGCGGCAGCTGATCGCGATGCGGCCATCCCGCGAACGGGCAAGGCCAATCCATACCCCGGGCGCGATCGAGAGACCACCTCGTCTCGACGTCGCCCGGATATCCGCGCCTGCCCGTTGCCGATATCGACATCGCACCTTCTGGCATGCCGCCTCGATCCACGCCGATGTTGCCGGCGGCCCATTACGCGACACAATGACGCCTGGCGGGAGGTTCGCCTGTCCGGCCATGGCTCCCTTCCCGGTCGTCCATGGCGACAGACCGTCGCGTGCGACATGCGCCCGCCGGGTTATAAAGCGGGGAAGCGATGCTATATCCGGCCTGACCTTTTCTTCCAGCGAGTATCGATGAGCGCACCCCTTCTCGACGGCCCCCGCCTCGCCCCCGCCTCCGGCGGCACGCCAAAACAGATCGTCGTGCTGCTGCACGGCTACGGATCGAATGGGGCGGACCTGATCGGGCTGGCGCCGCACTGGCGCGGCGCGCTGAAGGACACCCTGTTCGTCGCTCCGAACGCACCGGAACGGGTGCCGGGGATGCCCGGCGGCTTCCAGTGGTGGGGGCTCGCCTCGTTCGATCGCGCGGCGCTGGCCGCCGGCGCCGCGCGCGCCGCCCCGGTGCTGGACGCCTACCTCGATGCCCTGCTTGCGGATCATGGCCTGACGGACGACCGCCTCGCGCTGGTCGGGTTCAGCCAGGGTACGATGATGGCGCTGCACGTCGGCCCGCGCCGTCAAAGGGCGCTGGCGGGGATCGTCGGCTATTCGGGGATGCTTGCCGATCCGGCCGGGTTCGCGGGCGGTGTGCGCAGCAAGCCGCCGGTTCTGCTGATCCACGGCGATGCCGATCCGGTCGTGCCCGTTGCCGGCTTCCACGAGGCGAAGCGCGAAATGCATCGGTCGGGCTTCGCCGTCTCCGATCATCTGAGCCGGGGGCTGGAGCATAGCGTCGACATGGACGGCCTGCGCGCGGGCGAACGGTTCCTTGCCCGGGTGCTGGCTCCGCCCGTCGCCTGATATCTTGCATCGTCGGGGTGCATCCGCAGGCGGACGTCAGGAACGGGCGGTTGCGGCCGGAAGGGGGAGTTGGGTCCCACCGGCGCCTCGCCGCCTCGCCATCCTCCACCGCGGAGGCCGGCGATGCGTCAGCCGGCGTGGCCGATCCGGGCGAGCGTGGCCGTATCCGCCATGCCGCCGAACCAGCGTTGCAGCGCAGCCTCGAACAATCGCTCGCCGCGTGCGGCGTGGAACAGGGTAAGCGAGGAGCGCAGCTTTGCCGCATCGATCTCGCCGAACACGATCACCGGGTCGGCACAGTCGAGATCCTGCAACGCCGCCACGCATTCGCGGTAACGCGCGCCGAGCACCGGATGGTCGAGGTAGGCGCATGCCTCGTCGAGCGACGCGATCGCATAGAGTTGCGCCATCGCGCTGTGGCCGAGGCCGGCGATCTGCGGAAAGACGTACCACATCCAGTGGCTGCGCTTGGCGCCCCGGCGGATCTCGTTCAGCGCGGTCGCGTAGCTGCCCGCCTGCGCAGTGACGAAACGATCGAGATCGTGACGATCGGCGACGCCGCTGGTCCCGTCGCCCTGCACCTCCTCGCCCCGCGCCGCCTCGCCCGTCACCCGCCACTCCACCCCAATCGGCCGGCGCATGGCGCCGACGCACGTCCCGAACAGATATCGGCATCGAAGCCGACATCTCTAGAACAAGGCGGGAACATGTCAATCCGGGCGCGATGGATGCCAGCGGGGACGGGCGTGCGAGCCGGCAGCCGCCGGGCAAAGCCGAAACCCGGCCGACAGCCGCGACGGATCGATGCCGGCATACCCTGACCGCGCGCCCCGGAGAGATGCGATCCGCTACGCCGGGCGGATATCGGTCGGCCGGAAACATCCGCCGGCGATGGATCAATGTCCTCCGTGCGGGCGGAAACGGTATCGGCACAAGCGGGTCGGGCCGCAGCCCGCCCGCTCATGCCGAACCGCCGGGTCAGGCGGTGATCTGGCCGAGCCGGTCCTCGTCGGTATAGACCTGGAAGCGGGCGAGCCACGCCGGGCCGAACGTGTTGGTGAGCGCCACGTCGGTGGCGTCACGCCCGCGCGCCATCAGGATGCGCCCGCGCCGGGGATAGTTGTGGCGCGCGTCGAAAGTGTACCAGCGCCCGTCCAGATACGCCTCGAACCATGCCGAGAATTCCATGTCGCCGACGACGGCCGGCAGATCCATATCGCCCATGTAGCCGGTGCAGTAGCGCGCCGGGATGTTCATGCAGCGACACAGCGTGACGGCCAGATGCGCATAATCGCGGCACACGCCGGCGCGTTCCTCGTGCGCGTCCCACGCGGTCCGCGTCGGGCGCGCGGTGGCGTAGTTGAAGCCAATCCGCTCGTGCACGTAGCTGACGATCGCCTGCACCCGGCCCCACCCCGGCGTGGTGCCGCCGAACAGCGACCAGGCGACGTCCGACAGCCGGTCCGTCTCGCAATAACGGCTGCCGAGCAGATACATCAGCACGTCGTCGGGCAGCTTCTCGATCGGCACCTGCTGCGCATCCGGCACCACCGCGTCCGGCTCGAACGGATCCTCGATCACGAAGCCGGTGGAGATGGTGATGCCGCCCGCCGGGATCGTCAGCCGGGTGCACACGTTGCCGAACGAATCGACATAATCATACAGCGGCACATCCGGCACCGACATGATCCGCTGCGCCGTGCGCAGGTCCTTGTTGCGCGAGGAGTGGATGCTGAGGTTCGCCAGCATCGGCACGGGTTGCGTCGTTTCGAAACTGATGTCGTAGCCGGCCCGGATCAACAACGGCTGATCTCCTCGATGCGGTGGAAGCATGGCAATCGGCGCGCGGCCGTTGCCGTTATCGTCGCGGCGGGCATGACGGGCAGCCGCGACCGCCCCTCGGGCATCGCCGGCCTCATCCCCCTACAGGATCGTGGCCATCTTGGCGATGGCGGTCGCCGGCCAATACCGCCGTTCCGGCGCTTATCCTGCCGGCTTGCCCGTACCGCGCCGCCGGGCCATGCGGGCGCATCGACGGCGGAGGCATCCGGATGAAGGGCAGGACGATCACGCTCGGGCTGGCGGCGCTTCCGATCGGGGCGGCGGCGCTCCTGGGTGGGCTGTACCGCCGGTCGCCGCCGCTGGCGCTGAATGCGCTCAACGATCTGGTACCGGGCGATGGCGGCGTCCGCCGCGTCGCCACCGCCGTGCCCTTCGCCGACGGCATCGCGCTGGACGTGTGGGCGGCCGGCACCGGCGGCGCGCCGAAGCCGGTACTGATCTTCTATTACGGCGGCGCGTGGGCGTCGGGGCGGCGGCGCGACTATGCCTTCGTCGCCCGCGCCTATGCGGCGCGCGGCTTCGTGGTGGTGCTGCCCGATTATCGCAAGGTGCCCGGCGTCCACTTCCCCGCCTTCGTGGAGGATGGCGCGGCGGCGGTGCGCTGGACGCACGACACCATCGCCCGTTTCGATGGCGACCCGGCGCGCATCGTGCTGGCCGGTCATTCGGCGGGCGCCTACATCGCGGTGATGCTGGCGCTGGACCGGCGCTATCTGGCCGCCGCCGGGGTCGATCCCGGGGTGGTGCGCGCGGCGGCGGGGCTGGCCGGCCCCTATGATTTCCACCCCTTCACCTCCCCGCGCGCGCAGGTGGCGATGGGCCGGGCGCCCGATCCGCGCCAGACGCAGCCGATCACCTTCGCCCGCCGCGACGCGCCGCCGCTGTGGCTGGCGACGGGCACTGCCGATATCGAGGTGCACCCGGAAAACGCCCTGTCGCTCGCCGCGCATCAGCGGGCGGCGGGCAGCACCACCACCGTGCTGCGGCAGTATCCGGGGCGGCGCCATAACGACCTCGTGATGGCGATCGCCAAGCCGTTCCGCCGGCGCGCGCCGGTGCTGGGGGAGAGCATCGCCTTCTTCAGGGCGCATCTCGCCCTGTTGTAAGGCGGCGCGCGCGATCCGCGCGGCAAACGTCAGGATCGGCTTGCGATCCGCCGGCTCACGGTGTCTGACGGGCGGGATGACAGGCCTGCCCCTCCCCCGCCGCTACCTTGCGATCCTCGCCGTTTCGGCCGGCAATGCGCTGGTGACGATGGACAGTTCGATCGCCACGGTCGCGCTGCCGTCGATCGCGCGGGCGCTGGCGGTGCCGGCCTCGTCGGTGCTGCTGGTCGTCACCGTCTATCAGCTGGTGCTGGTGATGACGCTGCTGCCCTTCTCGAATCTCGGCGAACGCTTCGGCCTGCGCCGGCTGTACCAGGGCGGGCTGGCGCTGTTCACGGTCGCCACGGTGCTGTGCTTCTTCGCCAAGAGCCTCCCGTTCCTGCTGGTGGTGCGCGCGGCGCAGGCGCTGGGGGCGGCGGCGGCGCTCAGCGTGTCGCCGGGGCTGGTGCGGCAGATCTACCCGCAATCCCAGCTCGGGCGCGGTCTCAGCCTCAACACGCTGGTCGTCACCTCCGCCAGCGCGCTGGCGCCCACCATCGGCGGGGTGGTGCTGGGGCTGGCGCCGTGGCCGTGGGTGTTCGCCTCGGCGGTGCCGTTCGCGGCGCTGTCCCTGCTGTTCGGCCGCAACCTGCCGGCGGCCAGCCCGCGCAGCGACCCGTTCGACGTGCTGGGCGCGGTGCTGTGCGCCGCCACCCTCGGCCTCACCATCGCCGGACTGGAAACCGCCGTGCATGGCGATTCGCCGGTCGTCTCGGCCGCGATCGTGGTGGCCGGGCTGGCGATCGGCGTGGTGTTCGTGCGACGCGAGCTTGGCGAGCCGCGCCCGATCATCCCGGTCGATCTGCTCGCCCAGCCGGCGCTGGCGCTGTCGCTGGCGGGGTCTTTCGCCGCCTCGCTCGGCTCGATGCTGCTGATGCTGTCGCTGCCGTTCCGCCTGCAGCAGCAATACGGCTTTTCACCGGGGGCGGTGGGGGCGGTGCTGGCGCCGTGGCCACTGACGATGATGGTGGTGGCCCCGATCGCGGGCGCGCTCTCGGATCGCTATCCCCCCCGGGCGATGGGGGCGATCGGCATGGCCATCGCCACCACGGCACTGGTGCTGATCGCCTTTCTGCCCGCCCACCCGGACTTCTTCGACATCGCGTGGCGGATGGTGCTGTGCGGCATGGGCTACGGCCTGTTCCTGTCGCCCAATGCCCGGCTGGTGATCGGCGCCGCACCGATCGAGCGTGCCGCCTCGGCCGGCGGCATGGTGGCGACCAACCGGCTGATCGCACAGACGATGGGCGCCACGCTGGTGGCGGCGCTGCTGTCCCACGGGCTCGGTTCAGGGCCGCTGCCGCCGTTGATCGGCGCTGGGCTGGCGTTGCTCGCCGGGCTGTGCAGCCTTGCCCACGTCGCGCCTGTGGGGCGGGTGCCGGCGGAGGTGGCGGAAAGACTGTAGGGGGTTACGGCCCGAGGGAGACTTTTCGTCCTTACTCGCCGGACCGGTGCCCCCGTGCGAACTCCCGGTCCGCCTCGTCGATCGCGCGCAGCAGATCGCCGAAACATGGTGTCTGGTCCACTGGATAGGCGCGGGTGAATCCGCTTCCCAGCAATTTCAGATCGGCCGATGTAAGCAGGCCGACTGCGACGATCCTCTCCTCGCGTTGCATCCGTCGCTCCCGATAATACAGACCTGCCCAACGAGCCGGGGGCGGAAGCGTGCCACTTGTTTCGGCTGCGTTCAGCGATGAGGCAGCCCTTGTGGCAATCGTGCGACTATGCCGGCCCCTCCTGCCCCGGTTCGCGCGGGGCCGGGCCAGGGCCGTCCTCGTCGCGCGCGGGGCCGATGCCGGTGCCCAGCTTCTCGCCGGTCACGCGCTCGATCGCGATGCCGGCGGTCAACCCGTGGACGATGGTGGACAGTACGATGGCAAAGGCCACCGCCGTCCACAGCCCGGCCTCGTTGACCAGCTTCACGTGCCCGCCGGCATAGGCGATGTAGTAGATCGAGCCGATCCCGCGCACGCCGTAGAACGCCGCCAGCGCCCGCCCCCGCCCCGTCAGCGCGGTGCGCGACAGCACCAGCCAGCCGACCAGCGGGCGGATCACGAAGACCAGCGCCACGCCGATCACCACATGCGCCGCTGTGAGCGCGGGCAGCAGCCGGGGGATCACCAGCCCCAGCGCGATCAGCAGCGCCGCCGTCAGCGCATGTTCGATCGTCTCGGTGAAATCGTGCAGCGTGCGGTGAAACTCGTGCCGCGCCTCGGACCGGCGCAGCGTCATGCCCGCCACGAACACGGCGATGAAGCCATAGCCTTCGAGCAATTCGGTGACGCCGTAGCACACCAGCGTGCCGGCGATGGCGACCACGCCCGAATTAGTGCCCGCCAGCGGATTGCCGCGCGGATAGCCGAACAGGATGCGGCCGAGCAGCCAGCCGATCGCGATGCCGCCCAGCGCACCGACGGCGATGCGATAGACCACGTCGAGCGCGAACCAGTGCAGCACCAGATCGCCCGACACCACGCCCGCCGCGCCGATCATCAGCGCCAGATGGACGAACGGGAAGGCAAGGCCATCGTTCAGCCCCGCCTCGGTGGTGAGGGTGTAGCGCACCGGATGCTCGCCGCCCTCCAGCGGCGGGCCGACCTGCACGGCGCCGGCCAGCACCGGATCGGTTGGCGCGAGCACCGCGCCCAGCAGCAGCGCGCCGACGAAGGTCATGCCCGCCAGGCTGCTGCCCAGCACCGCCACGATCGCGATGCACAGCGGCATGCCCAGCGCGAGCAGCCGGATGGTGGGGGTCCAGCTGTCCAGCGTGGTCAGCCGGTCGATCCGCAGCCCGGTGCCGAACAGCCCAATGATGAGCGCGAACTCGCTGACATGCTCCCACCAGGGTGCGTGGACCGTGGGGTCGATCGCCTCGCCCAGACCCGGCAACAGGCTCCTGGCGACGGCACCGGCGGCGATCAGCAGCGTGGAGGCCGCCGGCTCCCGCCCGGAAACGAAACGCGGCAGCCAATAGGCCACGATCAGCCCGCAGCCCAGCACCGCCAGGACAAGGGGATAGGACGATACCTCGAACATCCGGTCGCGCATCCTTCCGAATGTTCGGGAAAACGCCCGCCGGCCGCAGCCGGCGGGCGTTCGTTCAGCCGGCGTCGGCTTCGGCGTGCAGAACCACGGCAGTCTCGGCGAGCTTGGTCATATACTCGTCGCCGCCGTAGATCTCCTTGGTCGCCTCGCGCAGCTTCTTGTTGTCGTCCTTCAGGCCCAGCGCCTTGGCGTAGGCGGCGGCGGTGCCGAAGCCGGCGATGCCGTAGTGCGTCATCCGCTGATATTGCGCGATGATGATCGCATCGAGCAGCGGCCCCTTGTCCGGCCCTTCCTCCAGCACATGCTTGGTCGCCTCGGTGACGAGACCTTCCATGCCCTTGCAATGATCCTTGGAAACCTTCTCGTCCTGTCCGGCGATCAGCTCCTTCAGGATATCGGTGTGCTTGCCGATCCCGTCCTGCGACTTCGTCAGCATTTCCTTGAGTTGATCGTCGCTGGCCTTGCCGGCGATCTTCTTGAGCAGGCGCTTCATCTGGTCGTTGGCGGACCAGAGATCCTTCAACTCGTCGATGTAGATTTCCTTGAGGTCTTCAGGGGTGGACATCTCGGACGCTCCCGCCTGCACCGGAACCGTGATCGGGCCGACACTTTACGTCGAGCGAACAGGCGGTTGCGATGTTCCATCCGCCGCCGCGCCCCGCCGGTTCATGACAAATCGGACAGACACGGGGCGCAACGCAACCGGAAGCCGCGTCGTTCGCTTGGCGTGGCGAAGAGGGAGACAACAATGTTCGAGGACAGGGTGGCGATCGTGACGGGCGGGGAATCCGGCATCGGGGCCGCATGTGCCGTCGCGCTGGGGGCCGCCGGCGCGCGTGTCGTCATCACCTATTTCGCCGATGCCGCCGCAGCGCAGGCCGTGTGCCGCACGATCGGCGACGAAAGCCGCGCCGTCGCCGTGCAGACCGACGTGGGCGACGAGGCGGCGGTTGCCCGGCTGTTCGACACGGCGGAACGGGCGTTCGGCCCGGCCCGGCTGCTCGTCAACTCCGCCGGCCTGAACATGAGCGGCGTACGGATCGCCGACATGGCGCTGGCGCAGTTCGACCGGGTGGTGCGCTCCGATCTGTACGGCCCGTTCCTCACCTGCCGCCGGTTCGTGCAGGCGCTGGCCAAGGCGGGCGGCGGCGGGCGCATCGTCAACATCTCCTCGATCCACGAGAAGGCGCCGCGCGCCGGCGGGGTGGATTATGATTCGGCCAAGGGCGGCCTCTCGCAGCTCACCGCCACGCTGGCGCTGGAACTGGCGCCGCAGGGCATCGCGGTGAACGGCGTGGCGCCGGGCATGATCCTGACGCCGATGAACCAGTCCGCGCTCGACGACCCGGCGGAGCGCGCCGCCAAGGAGAAGGCGATCCCGTGGGGCCGCGCCGGCCGGCCGGACGAGGTGGCGGCGCTGGTGACCTTCCTGCTGTCGCCCGCCGCCGACTATATCAGCGGCACCACCGTCACCATCGACGGCGCGCTGTCGCTCACCGTCGCGCAGGGGGCCTGACCGATGCCGGCCTATGTGGTTGAACGGCTCGACGACGTGACCGTCGACGAAGGCTCGATGCTGGACGGCATGGACATGATGAGCCCGTTTGTCTGGAAGGAAGGTGATGCGTACCGGATGCTGGTGCGCGGCGTGCCCGATCCGCTCGGCCCGCACGACCCGACCGGGCTGATCGTCTGCGGTACGAGCGACGACGGCCTCGGCTTCACGCTGGACGATCACCTCGCCATCACCCCCGGCCGCTTCGGCGACGATGCCGGCGGCTGCGAGGACCCGACCGTGCTGCGGACCGGCGACGGCTATCTGGTCTATTACACCGGCGTCGATGCGGCGCGCGCGCAAGGCTCGCTGATCCTGGCCGCCGGGCCGGACCTCGCCTCGCTGGAGAAGCGGGCGCTGATGCTGAAGGCGCCGCCGGGCGAGGGCAACATCAAGGAGGCGACGCTCGCGCAGACCGGCGCGGGTGACTGGCGCCTGTTCTACGAATATGCCGCCGACAATGCCTCGCGCATCGGCATGGCCGGCGGCCCCGCCCCGGAAGGCCCCTGGACGGTGCTGCCCGATCCCTTCGGCATCCGCGAGAACAGCTGGGACAACTGGCACCTCTCGACCGGCCCGATCGTGCAGGTCGAAGGGCGCGATCCGGTGATGTTCTACAACGGCGCCACCCATGATGCGCGCTGGCGGATCGGCTGGATCAGCTTCGACCCCGGCTTCACCCGCGTGACGGGCCGGGGGATCGAGCCGATGCTGGTGCCGCCGCCGCCGGTCGACCGGGCCGCCACCGACATCGCCTTCGCCGGATCATGCACGATCGAGGGAGACCGGATCGCGCTGTATTACTCGCTGGAGGACCGCATCCTGCGCCGCGCGCTGATCCGCTACTACGGCTGAGGCCTTGCTATTGCAGTGCAGGAGGTCGCCCGTTCTGGCGCAATCGGTGACTTGCCTGTAACGATGCGCGGACCCTCACTGTTCGGTGCCAATGACCATCAACGAATCCGATCGACTCGCCGGGCTGCTTCGCCACCGCATCCTCGATACCGCGCCCGAACCACCGTTCGACGATGCCGTCGCGCTGGTGCAGCTGCTGTGCGACGTGCCGATCGCGCTGGTGTCGCTGGTGGATGCGGATCGCCAGTGGTTCAAGGCGGCCTGCGGCGTGGACGTGCGCGAGACGGCGCGGGACACCTCGGTCTGTTCGCTGGCGATCGAGAGCGAGGGGCTGTTCGTCATCCCCGATCTCTCCGCCGATCCGCGCACGGCGGCGATGTCGCTGGTGCGCGATGCGCCGCATCTGCGCTTCTATGCGGGTGCGCCGCTCGTCACGCGGGACGGCATCGCGCTCGGCAGCCTGTGCGCGATCGACACGGTCGCCCGCCCGGAAGGGTTGAGCGAGCGGCAGCGCACGGGGCTGGCGCTGGTCGGCCGGCAGGTGACGGCGCTGATCGAGACGCGCATGGCCGCGATCGGCGAGGCCGAGGCGGTGCTGGCCGGGCAGGAAACCGAAAGCCATTACCGCCACGTGATCGACAGCGCCGTCGACAGCGCGATCATCGCGATCGACCCGAAGGGCGACGTGATGGCGTGGAGCAAGGGCGCCGAGACCATCTTCGGCTGGACCGAAACCGAAATGATCGGCGCGCCGCTGGCGACCATCTTCACGCCGGAGGACCGCGCGATCGATCGCCCGGCGCGGGAGATGCGGATCGCCCGCGAACAGGGCCGCGCCACCGACGAGCGCTGGCACCTGCGCAAGGACGGCACCCGCTTCTACGCAAACGGCGCCGTCACGCCGCTGATCGGCGCCGATCATCGTGGCTTCGTGAAGAGCCTTCGCGACGTCACCGCCGAGCATGAGAACCGCGTCGCGCTTGCCATGAGCCGCGAGGAGCTGGAGCTGGCCTCCCGCGCGGCGCGGCTGGGCCGGTTCGATTTCCGCCCCGGCACCGGATCGCTGGTGTGGGACGATCGCTGCCGCGAACTGTTCGGCCTGCCGCCCGGCGCGCCTGTCTCCTACGAGGCCTCGTTCCTCGCCGGGCTGCACCCGGACGACCGGGATAGCGCCGCCGCCGCCGTGGCCGCCGCGCTGGACCCGACCGGCACCCGCGCCTTCGATGAGGAGTATCGCACGATCGGGATCGAGGACGGGATCGAGCGGCACGTCGCCGCGCACGGCCTGGCCTTCTTCGAGGGCGATACCCCGACCCGCCTGATCGGCACCGTGCAGGACGTGACCGCCAGCCGCCGCACGCTGAGGCGGCTGGCGCAGACCGAGGAACGGCTGCGGCTGGCCTCGCGCGCCACCAACGACGCCATCTGGGACTGGGATCTCGTGTCCGACATGGTGATCTGGAACGAGGCGCTGACCGACGCCTACGGCCATGCCCCGGCAGACGTCGGCCCGGACGGCGCGTGGTGGATCGGCCATATCCATCCCGACGACCGCGAACGGGTGGGCCACGGCATCCACGCCGTGATCGACGGCACCGCGAGCGACTGGACCGACCACTACCGCTTCCTCAAGGCGGACGGCAGCTATGCCGACATCCAGGATCGCGGCTTCGTGATCCGCGACGAGCATGGCCGCGCGACCCGCATGATCGGCGCGATGCTGGACCAGACCGAGGTGCGCGCGCTGCTGCGCCAGCTTGAATCGCGCGCGATCGGGCTGGCCGAGGAGGTGAAGGTCCGCACCGGGGAGCGCGACCGGCTGTGGGAAACCACCAGCGACCTGATGGCGACCGCCGGGCTGGACGGCTATCTGAAGGAGGTCAATCCGGCGTGGCAGCGGCTGCTCGGCTGGACCGAAGCCGAACTGCTCGCACGGCCGTTCATCGTGCTGGTGCATCCCGACGATCATGCCGCGACCGCCGGCGTGGTGGCGCAGCTCGCGCGCGGCGAGACGGTGAAGATGTTCGTCGATCACGTGCAGTCGGCCGACGGCAGCTACCGCACGCTGATGTGGGATGCGGTGCCGGAGGGCGACCGCTTCTACATCGTCGGCCGCGACCTGACCGAGCAGCGCGCGATCGAGGACCGGCTGCGGCAGGCGCAGAAGATGGAGGCGGTGGGCCAGTTGACCGGCGGCATCGCGCATGACTTCAACAACATGCTCACCGGCATCATCGGCTCGCTCGATCTGCTGAAGCGCGACATCGCCGGCGGTCGGCAGGATCGCATCGATCGCTACATGGATGCGGCGACCACCTCGGCGCAACGCGCCGCCGGGCTGACCGACCGGTTGCTCGCCTTCTCGCGGCGGCAGTCGCTCGATGTGCAGTCGATCGACGTCAACAGCCTCGTCGCGGGGATGGAGGATCTGCTGCGCCGCACGCTGGGCGAAAGCGTGGGGCTGGAGGTACGGCTGACCACGGCGGCATGGCCCGCGCGGACCGATGCCAACCAGCTGGAGAGCGCGCTGCTGAACCTGGCGATCAACGCGCGCGATGCCATGCCCGATGGCGGCCGGCTGACGATCGAGACGGACAACGCCGTGCTGGACGAGCATTACGTCGCCCTGCTGGCCGACGAGATCGCCGCGGGCGACTATGTGGTGATCTCGGTGTCGGACACCGGCACCGGCATGGCGCCGGACGTGATCGCCAAGGCGTTCGATCCGTTCTTCACCACCAAGCCGATCGGCCAGGGCACCGGCCTCGGCCTGTCGATGATCTACGGGTTCGCGCGCCAGTCCGGCGGCCATGCGCGGATCTATTCCGAGGTGGGCCGGGGCACGACGGTGAAGCTGTACCTGCCGCGCGCCGAGGTGGCCGCTGCGATCGCGCAGGACGGCCCCGCCCCGCTGCGCCGCGCCGAGGCGGGCGAATGCGTGCTGGTGGTGGAAGACGATCCGGCGGTGCGGATGCTCGTGATCGACGTGCTCCAGTCGCTCGGCTACGCGGTGGAACAGGCGGCGGACGGGCCATCGGCGCTGCCGCTGATCGACACGATGCCGCGGCTGGACCTGCTCATCACCGATGTCGGCCTGCCGGGCATGAACGGGCGGCAGGTGGCGGAAATCGCGCGCCAGCGGCGGCCGGACCTGCCGGTGCTGTTCGTGACGGGCTATGCCGAAAAAGCGGCGGTACGCGGCGGCTTCCTCGACGAGGGGATGGAGATGATTACCAAGCCGTTCGCGATCGATGCGCTGTCCGCCCGCATCCGCGAGATGCTGGAATAGGGCCGGGCGTCATCGCCTGCTTCGCCGGGTCGCGCGGGTGCCCGTGCAACCCGGCGAAGCAGGTGCACGACTAGCCGATCGCCCGGATCACCAGACCGAGGCCTGCCCACAGTGCCGTCGAAATATAGATGGCGAGCAGAAGCCCCCGGGGGTTCGGTGCGACGCATACCTCTGCGTAAAGCGGGGCCGTGCCCGATATCTCCACTATCCCTCTCCCGATCGCCGGCTGTTCTGCTTGTTTCAGTATAGGACAAGTCGCTGATTCGTCATATTGCTCTTAATGCAATTGGCACCCGTTCGACCAAAGTCGAATATTCCTTTCCCCACGCGTCGATCGCGCTCCCCCGGCAACCATCGCGCTCGCCGCTTGTTCGCGTGGCTGTCGCCATGTGATACGGCGGACAGGAAAACCGATCGAAACAGGATGTTGCGTGACCGCGCCAGCCACTGAACTTGCACTTACCGGCGTCGAAGGCCTCGACAACATCCTGGCCGGCGGGTTGACCCGTGGCCGGGTCTTCCTGCTGGAGGGCAGCCCCGGGACCGGCAAGACGACGATCGCCTCGCAATTCCTGATGGAAGGCGTCGCACGGGGCGAGCGATGCCTCTACGTCACCCTGTCCGAAACCGAAGACGAGTTGCGCGACAGCGCCGCCTCGCACGGCTGGGACCTGTCGGGGATCGACCTGTTCGAACTGGTGCCGCCCGAAAGCCTGCTCGACGCGGACCAGCAGCAGAGCCTGCTCTACTCCTCCGACCTCGAACTGGGCGAGACGACGCGGCGCATCTTCGAGGCGTTCGAGCGGGTGAAGCCGGACCGGATCGTGCTGGACAGCCTCTCCGAGATCCGCCTGCTGGCGCAAAGCTCGCTGCGCTACCGGCGGCAGATCCTCGCGCTCAAACATTTCTTCTCCACCCAGAACGCCACCGTACTGATGCTGGACGACCTGACCGCCGAAGCGGCCGACAAGACCGTGCACAGCGTGGCGCACGGCGTAATCATGCTGGAGGAACTGGCACCGAACTACGGGCCGGAGCGGCGGCGCTGCCGGGTTATCAAGTATCGCGGCCGGCGTTTCCGGGGCGGCTATCATGATTTCGTGATCGCCCCCGGCGGCGTGCGGGTGTTCCCGCGTCTCGTCTCGTCTGAGCACCGCACCGGATACAGCCGCACCATGCTGTCCAGCACCGTGCCCGAACTCGATTCGCTGCTGGGCGGCGGCGTGGATCGCGGGTCCAGCGTGCTGGTGCTGGGGCCGGCGGGCACCGGCAAGTCGCTGCTGGTCCTCACCTTCGTGAAGGCGGCGATGGCGCGCGGCGAGACGGCGGCACTGTTCATCTTCGACGAGGAGATCAGCATGCTGTTCAGCCGCGCCCTCGCGCTCGGCATCGACATGGCAGGGCTGGTGAAGGAAAAGCGCCTGTTCGTGGAGCAGGTGGACGCGGCCGAGATGTCTCCGGGTGAGTTTTCGGAGCGGGTGCGCAACTGCGTGGAACAGCATGCGGCGCGGACCATCATCATCGACAGCCTCAACGGCTACCAGGCGGCGATGCCGGAGGAGAACGCGCTGATCCTGCACATGCACGAACTGTTGCAGTATCTGAACCGTCAGGGCGCCACCACCTTCGTCACCGTGGCGCAGCACGGGCTGGTCGGCGACATGAAGACGCCGGTGGACGTGACCTATCTGGCCGACACGGTGGTGCTGCTGCGCTATTTCGAGGCGGCGGGGCGCGTGCGCCGGGCGATCTCGGTCATCAAGCGGCGGGCCGGGGCGCATGAGGATACGATCCGCGAATTTCGCATCGGTAGCGACGGCATCCGCCTCGGCGAGCCGCTCGTGGGCTTTCAGGGCGTGCTGCGCGGCGTGCCCGATTTCACCGCCGGGGCGCCGCAACTGCTTGCCGACGTGCCGAAGTGATCCCGCATCTTTCGGAGCGCGCGCTCGTCCTGGCGCCGCGCGGGCGGGATGCGGCGATCGCCGCGTCGATCCTCACGGAGGCGGGGCTGCTGGCCGAGGTTTGCGTGTCGTTGCCGGCGCTGATCGAGGGGCTGGAGCGCGGCGCGGGTTTCGCCGTACTTACCGAGGAGGGGCTGGGCACCGCCGACCTCAACCCGCTGGCCGGCTGGCTGCGCGATCAGCCCGAATGGTCTGACTTCCCGTTCATCCTGCTCACCCAGCGCGGCGGCGGGCTGGAGCGCAACCCGGCCGCCCGCCGCTTCCTCGATGCGCTGGGCAACGTCACCTTCCTCGAACGCCCGTTTCATCCCACGACGCTCATCAGCCTCGCCCAGTCCGCGCTGCGCGGCCGGCGCCGGCAATATGAGGCGCGCTCGCGGCTGGAGGAGCTGCATCGCGGCGCCGAGAAGTATCGCACGTTGTTCGAATCGATCGATGTCGGCTTCTGCATCATCGAAATGATGTTCGACGACGCGGGCCGGCCGGTCGACTATCGCTTCGTCGAGGCCAATCCGGCATTCGTCCGGCAGACGGGGCTGGAAAACGCCATCGGCCGGACGATGCGCACGATCGTGCCCGGTCACGAGCAGCACTGGTTCGACATCTACGGCCGCGTCGCGACGACCGGCGAGCAGATCCGGTTCGAGGACCATGCCGAGGCGCTGGGAGACATCTGGTACGATGTCTATGCCTTCCGCGTCGGCGATCCGGCGGAACGGCAGGTGGCGGTGCTGTTCAACGACATCTCCGACCGGCGACGCGTGGAGGAAAAGCTGCGCCAGAGCGAGGAGCGGCTGCGCGGCCTGAACGAGACGCTGGAGGAGCGCGTGGAGGCGCGCACGCGCGAGCTGGAAATGGCGCAGGAGGCGCTGCGCCAGTCGCAGAAGCTGGAATCGATGGGCCAGCTCACCGGCGGCGTCGCGCATGATTTCAACAACCTGCTCACCCCGATCGTCGGCAGCCTCGACCTGCTCCACCGGCGCGGCGTGGGCAGCGAGCGCGAGCGCAAGCTGATCGAGGGCGCGGTGCAATCCGCCGATCGCGCCAAGACGCTGGTGCAGCGGCTGCTCGCCTTCGCGCGGCGGCAGCCGCTGCAGGCGACGGCGGTGGACATGGGCGGGCTGGTGCGCGACATGGCGGACCTGATCGCCAGCACCTGCGGCCCGCGCGTGCGGCTGCATCTGGCGATCGACCCGGCGGTGCCGCCGGCCCAGGCGGATGCCAACCAGATCGAGATGGCGCTGCTGAACCTGGCGGTGAACGCGCGCGACGCCATGCCCGAGGGCGGCACCCTGACCATCGGCGTCGCTGCCGATACGACGGGCGATGGCAATCCGGCCGGGATGGCGGCGGGCGAATATGTCCGCCTCAGCGTCACCGATACCGGCACCGGCATGGATGCGGAGACGCTGGCGCGCGCGATCGAACCGTTCTTCACCACCAAGGGCGTGGGGCGCGGCACGGGCCTCGGCCTGTCGATGGTCCACGGCGTCGCGGCACAGCTGGGCGGCGCGCTCTCGATCGACAGCACGCCGGGCGAGGGCACCGCGATCCATCTGTGGCTGCCGCGCGGGCAGGCGGGCGACCTCGCCATTGCCGCCTCCGCCGAGGATGCGCCGACGCACCGCCATCGCGGCAAGGTGCTGGTGGTGGACGATGAGGATCTCGTCCGCGCCAGCACCGCCGACATGCTGGGCGAGCTGGGCTACGACGTGGTCGAGGCCAGTTCCGCAGAGGATGCCCTGGCGATCGTCGAGGCCAACCCGGATCTCGATCTGATGGTGACCGACCACATGATGCCCGGCCTGTCGGGCACCGAGCTGGCGCATCGCGTGCGGGCGAGGATGCCGCGAATGCGGGTGCTGGTGATCTCCGGCTATGCCGAAACGCGGGGAATTTCGGACGACCTGCCGCTCTTGACCAAGCCGTTCAAGCATGACGATCTGGCGACCAGCCTCGCCCAGCTTTAGCGATCGTGACATTTGTTGTGACCGGCGCGGAAAGCGTATGTTAATGTGAGGCCATCGCCAATCGTTTAAGAGGCCAGTCGGCGACTGAGAGATGCACGTGCTCCCGCCCTGTGGGAGGATGCTGTGACCCATACCAGCCTGATACTCGAAAGATTCGTCCGAAAGATGGAAAGCCGCTGCTCGCTCAGCCCGAACGACCGGGAGGCGGTTCTGGCGCTGCCGGTAATGCAGCGCACCTATCAGCCCAATACCTACATCATCCGCGAGGGCGAGCTGTTGCAGCGCCATTGCGCGTTCATCATTTCCGGCTTCGCCATCCGCCAGAAGCTGACAAATGTGGGCGCGCGACAGATCGTGTCGATGCACCTGCCGGGCGACCTGCTGGATCTGCAGCACCTCTACCTGAACTATGCCGACCACAATGTGCAGGCGCTGACCCTGATGGAGGCCGCGGAGATCGGGCGGCCGGCGCTGCGTCGGCTGGTGCTGCGCAACCCCCGCGTGGCCACCGCGATGTGGATCGACGCGCTGGTTGATTCCTCCATCTCCCGCGAGTGGCTGCTCAACGTGGGCCAGCGCGATGCGCGCGGGCGCATCGCGCACCTGCTCTGCGAATTTGCCGCGCGGATGACGGCGGCGGGGATGGCGAGCGACAGCGGATATGAGCTGCCGATGACGCAGGAACAGATCGGCGATGCCGTCGGCCTGACCGCCGTCCACGTCAACCGCACGATCAAGGCGTTGAAGGCGGAGAACCTCATCACCCGCGACAAGCGCCACCTTCATTTCCACGATATCGAGGGCATTCGCGCCATTGCCGGCTTCAGCTCGCTGTACCTCCACCTCGACCAGATCACGACTGATCCGGAAGACCGGCCAGGCGACGAACGGGGCGCCTGACCCGACCCATTCGGCGGTGGTGAAACTGCGATAGGCCGTGGTGCGTTCTGCCCTCCATGAAAGATTTATCCGGTCTATCGCCCTGCGACGCACCTGTGCGTATCGTCGGTACGGGTTCGGGTTCACGGGGAATGGAAGCGGCATGAGCAAAAGCGTGGATTTCGAGATTTCGCGGCGCGGGGTACTGGCAGGCGGCGCCGCGACGGTGGCCGCCACCACCGCGGCCCCGGCGGTACAGGCGCAGGCTGCACGGCCCGCCCCCGCCGCGCCGCTGGCCGATGTCTCGCTGAAGGTGAACGGCACGTCGCATCGCCTGTCGGTGGATACGCGCACCACGCTGCTCGATGCGCTGCGGGAGAATCTGAAGCTTACCGGCACCAAGAAGGGCTGCGACCACGGCCAGTGCGGCGCCTGCACGGTGCTGGTGGACGGGACGCGGATCAACGCCTGCCTGACGCTGGCGGTAATGCACGATGGTGACGAGATCACCACGATCGAGGGGCTGGGCACGCCGGACAAGCTTCATCCGATGCAGGCCGCGTTCGTGAAGCACGACGGCTACCAGTGCGGCTATTGCACGCCGGGCCAGATCTGCTCGGCCGTGGCGGTGCTCGGCGAGATCAAGGCGGGGATCCCCAGCCATGTGAGCGCCAGCCTGACCGACAGACCTCAGTTGACGACCGCCGAGATGCGCGAGCGGATGAGCGGCAACATCTGCCGGTGCGGTGCCTATTCGAACATCGTCGAGGCCATGGCCGACGTGGCGGGAGTGAACGCATGAAGCCCTTCACCTACGAGCGCGCCGCCACCCCGGCGGACGCCGCGGCATCGGCCGCACGCACGCCCGGCGCCCGTTTCATCGGCGGCGGCACCAACCTGCTCGACCTGATGAAACTGCAGATCGAGACGCCCCCGCACCTGATCGACGTGGGCCACCTGAAGCTGGACCGGATCGAGGACACGCCCGAGGGCGGCCTTCGCATCGGCGCGCATGTCACCAACACCGCTCTGGCCTCCGATGCGCGGGTGCGGCGTGATTACGGCGTGGTGAGCCGCGCGATCGTGGCAGGGGCGTCCGGCCAGTTGCGCAACAAGGCGACGACGGCGGGCAATCTGCTCCAGCGCACGCGCTGCCCGTATTTCTACGACACCAACCAGCCATGCAACAAGCGCAAGCCCGGATCGGGCTGCGGCGCGATTGGCGGCTACAGCCGGCAACTGGCGGTGATAGGCACCAGCGACGCGTGCATCGCGACCTATCCCGGCGACATGGCAGTGGCGATGCGCGTGCTCGATGCGACCGTGGAGACGGTGTCCCCCGGTGGCGCCAAGCGCGCGATCCCGATCGCCGACTTCCATCGCCTGCCCGGCTCTACGCCGCATATCGAGACGACGCTGGTTCCCGGCGAGGTCATCACGGCGGTGACGCTGCCCAAGCCGATCGGCGGTACGCAGATGTACCTCAAGGTGCGTGATCGCGCGTCCTATGCGTTCGCCCTCGTTTCCGTGGCGGCGGTGATCCAGCGGGACGGCAGCGGCCGCGTGGCGGTGGGCGGCATCGCGCACAAGCCGTGGCGGGTGGAGGCGGCGGAGGCCGACATGCCGCGCGGCGCCAAGGCGGTAGCCGCGCGACTGCTGGCCGGCGCGAAACCCACGCAGGAC
This sequence comes from Alterirhizorhabdus solaris, assembly GCF_007785815.1. GTDB lineage: Bacteria > Pseudomonadota > Alphaproteobacteria > Sphingomonadales > Sphingomonadaceae > Alterirhizorhabdus > Alterirhizorhabdus solaris. The sequence goes on from NZ_VNIM01000014.1 coordinate 23,843, forward strand.
AATGCATTCAAGATTCCGCTGGTCGAGCGCACGCTCGCGGCGGCACTGGCGGAGGCCAAGGCGGCATGAAGTTCGATACCCCCGCGACCACCAACCCGATCGACCGGCTCCGCGTCGTCGGCAAGCCGACCGACCGGATCGATGGCAAGTACAAGACCACCGGCACCGCGCCCTACGCCTACGAACGGCACGATGTCGTGGCCAACCAGGCCTATGGGCACATCGTCGGCGCGGCCATCGCCAAGGGCCGGATCGAGCGGATCGACCTGGCCGAAGCGCAGGCAGCGCCCGGCGTGATCGCCATCGTGACGGCGGCCGATGCCGGCCCGCTGGGCAAGGCGCAGACCAATACCGCAAAGCTCCTCGCCGGGCCGGATGTGCAGCATTACCATCAGGCGGTCGCCATCGTGGTCGCCGAGACGTTCGAGCAGGCACGGGCCGCCGGCGCGCTGGTGCGCGTCGAATACGCGCGCGCCAAGGGGGCCTATGATCTGGCCGGCGCCAAGAGCGGTGCGGCCACGCCGGACAAGTCCGAACATCCGGACAGCGCCGTCGCGGACTTTGCCGGGGCGTTCGCTGCGGCGCCCGTGTCGATCGACGCGACCTATACCACGCCGGACCAGAGCCACGCGATGATGGAGCCGCACGCCTCGATCGCATCGTGGCAGGGCGACAAGCTGACGCTGTGGACCTCGCACCAGATGATCGCGTGGAGCAAGCGCGATCTGGCGAAGACGATGGGTATCCCGGCGGCCAACGTGCGCGTGGATTCGCCCTATATCGGCGGTGGCTTCGGCGGGAAGCTGTTCCTCCGTGCCGACGCGGTGATGGCGGCGCTGGCGGCACGCAAGGCGGGACGCCCGGTGAAGGTGGCGCTGGCGCGGCCGATGATCGCCAACAATACCACCCATCGCCCCGCGACCATCCAGCGCATCCGCATCGGCGCACGCCGGGACGGCACGATCACCGCGATCGGGCATGAAAGCTGGTCGGGCAATCTGGCCGACGGGTCGCCCGAAATGGCGGTGCAGCAGACGCGACTGCTGTACGCCGGCGCCAACCGGATGACGCGCACCCGCCTGGCGCTGCTCGATCTGCCGGAGGGCAACGCCATGCGAGCGCCCGGCGAGGCGCCCGGCCTGATGGCGCTGGAGATCGCGATGGACGAGATGGCGGAAAAGCTGGGCATGGACCCGGTCTCCTTTCGCGTCCTCAACGACACGCAGGTCGACCCCGAGAAGCCCGAGCGGCCGTTCTCGCAGCGCCAGTTGGTGAAATGCCTTCAGGATGGCGCGGCCAAGTTCGGCTGGGACAAGCGGGCGGCCAAGCCCGGCACGGTACGCGACGGGCGCTGGCTCGTCGGGATGGGCGTCGCCTCGGCCTTCCGCAACAACATGCTGATGAAGTCGGCCGCGCGGGTGCGGCTGAACGACAAGGGCGTGGTCACGGTCGAGACGGACATGACCGACATCGGCACCGGCACCTACACCATCATCGCGCAGACCGCCGCCGAGATGATGGGCGTGCCGCTGGACAAGGTGGTGGTGAAACTCGGCGACTCCGACTTCCCCGCCTCGGCCGGATCGGGTGGGCAATGGGGCGCCAACAACTCCACGTCCGGCGTGTATGCCGCCTGCGCCAAGCTGCGCGAGGCAGTGACGGCCAAGCTGGGCCTCGCGACCGACGCCGTGTTCGAGGACAGCCGCGTAAAGGCCGGCGGCCGTAGTGCGAAGCTGACCGATGCCGCACGCGACGGGGAACTCGTCGCCGAGGACCTGATCGAATATGGCGACCTCGACAAGAAGATGCAGCAGTCGACCTTCGGCGGCCACTTCGTCGAGGCGGCGGTCGATTCCTATACCGGCGAGGTGCGTATCCGCCGAATGCTGGCGGTGTGCGCGGCCGGCCGCATCCTCAACCCCAAGTCCGCGCGCAGCCAGGTGATCGGCGCGATGACGATGGGTGCGGGCGCCGCGCTGATGGAGGAGCTTGCGGTGGACAAGCGCTTCGGCTTCTTCGTCAACCACGACCTCGCGGGTTACGAGGTGCCGGTCCACGCCGACATTCCGCATCAGGAGGTGGTGTTCCTCGACGAGGTGGACCCGCAATCCTCGCCCATGAAGGCCAAGGGCGTGGGCGAGCTTGGCATCTGCGGCGTCGGTGCCGCGATCGCGAACGCCATCTACAACGCTTGCGGCGTGCGCGTGCGCGATTATCCGATCACGCTGGACAAGATGATCGACCGGCTGCCGCAGGTGGCGTGACCTGACGACCCCGCCCCGTGACGTGCCAGGTCGCGTCATGGGGCGGGGTCATCCTTCCGGCGCGGAACAACGTCATCCGACCCGGCGACGCAATCGCCTGATCCGGCGAACCAGCCACATCCAACGCAGCACTTGCGGAATCACGGTGCATCGCACAATATAGCGGTGAACACGGTGCATCCGCCCAAGGACGGGCGGGCGCACCGGGTGCCCGCAAGGGCATAAACCACTGGCAAAGCCGCCATCGACCCCCCTCTTCCCGAGGGCGGTCGGTGGCGGCTTTTTCGCGTTGGAAGAGCCATGACGAAGACGACCGTCAAGAGCGCGTGTCCCTATTGCGGCGTCGGCTGCGGCATCCTGCTGGATGTGGTGGACGACCGGATCGTCAAGGTTTCCGGCGACAAAAGCCACCCGACCAACTTTGGCCGGCTCTGCACCAAGGGCACCACCTGCGGCCAGCCGGTCGCCGCCGAGGGGCGCGCCGACCGTGCCTATGCCCGGATCGACGGCAGCCGCGATCAGGGGCCGATCGCGATGGACGAGGCGATCCGCCGCACCGCCGCCGGCCTGCGCACGATCATTGACCGCGACGGGCCGGACGCGGTGTCGCTCTACGTCTCGGGCCAGATGTCGCTGGAGGCGCAGTATCTCGCCAACAAGCTGTGCAAGGGCTTCATCGGCACCAACAATATCGAGAGCAACTCGCGCCTGTGCATGGCGAGTGCCGCCAGCGGCTACAAGCTGTCGCTGGGCGCGGACGGCCCTCCGGGATCGTATCAGGATTTCGAGAAGGCCGACCTGTTCTTCGTGATCGGCGCGAACATGGCCGATTGCCACCCGATCCTGTACCTGCGGATGATGGACCGGGTGAAGGCGGGGGCGAAGCTGATCGTCGTCGATCCGCGCCGCACGCTCACCGCCGACAAGGCCGATCTTTTCCTGCAGGTGAAGCCGGGCACGGATCTGGCGCTGATGAACGGGCTGCTCCACCTGCTGGTGGCGGCCGGGCGTACCGACGACGCCTTCATCGCCGCGCATACCGAGGGGTGGGAGGCGATACCTGCCTTCCTCGCCGACTATCCGCCGGCGCGGGTGGCCGAGATCACCGGCGTGCCCGAGGCGGACCTGCGGCGGGCGGCCGGCTGGATCGGCGAGGCGCCCGAATGGATGACCTGCTGGACGATGGGGCTGAACCAGAGCACCCACGGCACCTGGAACACCAACACGATCTGCAACCTGCATCTGGCGACGGGCGCGATCTGCCGGCCGGGCAGCGGCCCCTTCTCGCTCACCGGCCAGCCCAATGCGATGGGCGGGCGCGAGATGGGCTACATCGGCCCCGGCCTGCCGGGCCAGCGCGCCACCGGCAGCGCGGCGGACCGCACGTTCGTCGAAAATCTGTGGGGCGTTCCCGCCGGTACGCTGCGCGCCGAGGCGGGCGGCGGCACCGTGGCGCTGTTCGAGGACATGGCGGCGGGCCGCGTCAAGGCGTGCTGGATCATCTGCACCAATCCGGTCGCCAGCGTCGCCAACCGCAAGACGGTGATCGCCGGGCTGGAGGCGGCCGAACTGGTCATCACGCAGGACGCCTATGTCGATACCGAGACGAACCGCTATGCCGACGTGATCCTGCCCGGCGCGCTGTGGGCGGAGGCCGAGGGAGTGATGATAAACTCCGAACGCAACCTGACGCTGATGGAGCAGGCGGTGCCGCCGCCGGGCGAAGCGATGGCCGACTGGGCGATCATCGCGGCGGTGGCGTGCGAGATGGGCTATGCCCACGCCTTCACCTACGCCTCGGCGGCGCAGGTGTTCGACGAGATCCGCGCCTTCCACAATCCACGCACCGGGTACGACATTCGCGGCGCCGATTATGCCCGCCTGCGCGAGGGGCCGCTGCAATGGCCCTGCCCGCCCGATGCGGCGGCGGATCGCAATCCGGTGCGCTACCTGAACGACGGCATCAGCCAGACGCTGCGCACCGACGCGGACGGCACCCGCCCGCGCCTCGCCTTCCCCACCGAGAACGGTCGCGCCTGCTTCCTGCCGCGCCCGCACATGGCGGCGGCCGAGATGCCCGACGACGACTATCCGCTGGTACTCAACACCGGCCGGCTCCAGCATCAGTGGCATACGCTGACCAAGACGGGGAAGGTCGCCACCCTCAACAGGCTGAACCCCGGCCCCTTCGTGGAGCTTCACCCCGAGGATGCCGCCGCGCTGGGCATCGCCGAGCGCGACCGGGTGGAGGTACGCTCGCGACGCGGGCGCGCGGTGCTGCCGGCGGTCGTTACTGATCGGGTGCGGCCGGGCGGCTGCTTCGCGCCCTTCCACTGGAACGACGTGTTCGGCGAGGATCTGGCGATCAACGCGGTGACGAGCGACGCGGTCGACCCGATCTCGCTGCAACCGGCATTCAAGTTCAGCGCCGTCGCGCTCTCGCGCGTCTCCGGCCCGGTGGAGGCAGAGGCCCCGGCCGAGGCGACCGCGCCGTCGCATCACACAGCGGTGGAGGTGTTCGCGCGGGTGATGGGCCTGCGCGAGAACGCCGCGCCCGATCTGGCGGCGCACGAGCAGGCCTATCTCGCCGGCTTCACCACCGCGCTGCGATCGGCCGAGGCGCGGCCGGGGGTGCCGGTGTTGCCCGAGGCCGCCCCGTTCGACCCGCAGCGGCGGCACTACGTCAACGGCCTGCTCGCCGGCCTGTTTGCGCGGGCCGCCGTGCCGGTACCCGATCCGGCCGCCCTGCCTGCCGATGCGGCCCCGGACGGAGCGGACGAGGTGCTGATCCTGTGGGCCTCGCAGACCGGCAACGCCGAGACGTTCGCCCAGACCTGCCGCACCCGCCTCGCCAGCGATGACCGCCGGGTGCGGCTGCTGGCGATGGACGAGGCGCGACCCGCCGACCTCAAGGCGGCCAGCCTCACGCTGCTGATCGCCAGCACCTTCGGCGACGGCGACGCGCCCGACAACGGCGGCGGTTTCTGGAGCGCGCTGAACGCCGATGCCGCCCCCAGTCTCGACGGGGGCCGCTATGCCGTGCTGGCGCTGGGCGACTCGAACTACGACCAGTTCTGCGGCTTTGGCCGCAAGCTGGATGCGCAGCTGGAGGCGCTGGGCGCGACCCGCGCCCTGCCCCGCGTCGATTGCGAGCCGGATTACGAGGAGCCGGGATCGGCCTGGCTCGACGGAATCGTGGCGGAACTCGCCGCCAGCGTGCCCGCCGCGCCCGCCATCTTGCCCGCTGCCATGCCGGCGATCGCCGCGCCCGGGGATATCGCGCCGGCCGCCCCGACCTATTCGCGCAAGGCGCCGCTGCGCGCGCCGCTGGTCCGCAACCGGCTGCTGAGCGGGGACGGCGCGGCCAAGGAAGTGCGCCAGTTCGGCTTCGCGATCGCCGACACCGGGTTCGATTATGCCGCCGGCGATTCGCTCGGCGTCTGGCCGGTCAACTGCCCCCTGCTGGTGGACGAGATTCTCGGCCTGCTCGCCCTGCCCGCCGACGCCCCCGTGACGCTGAAGGAGGCGGGCACGCTGCCGCTGGCCGAGGTGCTGACCCGCCACCGGGATATCGCCCGCCTCACCCGCAATTTCCTTGAGCTGCTGGCGGAAAAGCGGCCGGACGCGGGCTTCGCCCCGCTGCTCGATCCGGCGCGCAAGCCCGAATTCGAGCGGTGGACCTATGGCCGCCAGATCGCCGACGTGCTGCGCGAATATGGCGGCACGCTGGACGTGGACGACCTGATGGTGGTGCTGCGGCCGTTGCAGCCGCGTTTCTACTCGATCGCCTCAAGCCCCATGGCGCAGGCGGGCGAGGTGCAGCTCACCGTCTCCACCGTGCGCTACGATTGCCTCGGCCAGCGGCGCAAAGGCGTCTGCTCGGCGTTTCTGGCGGATCATGCGGGCGAGGCGCCGGTCGGCCTGTTCCTCCAGCCCTCGGCCAGTTTCCACCCGCCGGCGGAGCTGACGAAGCCGATCATCATGGTCGGGCCGGGCACCGGCATCGCGCCGTTCCGGGGTTTCCTGCACGAGCGGCGGGCGACCGGCGCGACCGGCGCCAACTGGCTGTTCTTCGGCGAGCAGCATGCCGCGACCGACTTCTACTATCGCGACGAGCTCGAGGCCTGGCGCGGCGACGGGCACCTCGACCGCCTCAGCCTCGCCTTTTCCCGCGATCAGGCGGAAAAGGTCTATGTCCAGCACCGCATGACCGAACAGGGCGCCGACCTGTGGCGCTGGCTGGACGAGGGCGCACACTTCTACGTGTGCGGCGATGCGAGCCGGATGGCCAAGGACGTCGACGCCGCCCTGAAGGCAATCGTCACCCGCCACGGCGGCATGACCAACGACGCCGCCACCGATTACGTCGCCCAGATGGCCCAGGAACGCCGCTACGTGCGGGATGTGTACTGAGGGGCGGGAGATGTGGCGGAGAGGGTGTCCGCCAAACTGACTGTTTGCCTCCGTCCAGCGATGTTCGCCCTTGGCGCAAAGAGCTGCAGATAAGCTGGGCTTTAGCACTCTGAGCGTCCACCTGTGGCTCTGGACGTTCGCCTAAATCCGGCATAGAAAGTAGGACCGGCAGTGGGGCCAGAGTAGGACCGGACATGGCAACGCGCACCCTCAACAAGCTGGACCCCCGCACGGCGGCAACGATCAAGACGGCCGGGCGCCATTCGGACGGCGGCGGGCTTTATCTCTCGATCGATCCTACCGGCCGGCGGCGCTGGGTGTTCATGTACACTCGGGACGGTAAGCGGACTGAACTAGGCTTAGGTGGCGGACGCGACCTGACGCTGGCAAATGCGCGTAAGGAAGCCACCACGCTTCGGGCTATCCATGCAAGCGGGGGTGACCCCCGCGCGGCACGAGAGAAACAGGAGCGGCAAACGTTCGGCGAGGTTGCCGACGCCTATCTGGAGGCCATGCGGCCGTCATGGCGGAATGCCAAGCATGCAGCGCAGTGGACGATGACCCTGACGAAGTATGCCGCACCGATCCGCCCGCGCATGGTGGAAACGATCGGCATCCGCGACATTCTGGAGGTGCTGCAACCGCTCTGGCAGCGGACGCCTGAGACGGCCGAGCGTCTGCGCGGTCGGCTTGAGAATGTGCTGGACGCTGCCAAGGCCAAGGGGCTGCGGACCGGTGAGAACCCCGCACGGTGGCGCGGCCACCTCGATCAGCTCTTGCCCAAGCGGCAGCGGCTATCGCGCGGCCACCATACCGCTTTACCCTATGCGGACGTGCCCACCTTCATGGCCGATCTGCGGGAGCGTGAGGCGATGGCAGCGCGGGCGTTGGAGTTCGTAATCCTCACTGCCGCGCGGTCGGGTGAGGTGCTTGGTGCGACGTGGGCCGAAATCGATCTTGAAGGGGCTGTGTGGACCGTTCCTGCCGCCCGGATGAAGGCGGGGCGCGAACATCGGGTGCCCCTCTCTGGGCGCGCTGGGGAGCTTCTGGAGGGCTTGAGCGGAGCGCGCGATGCCGAGACGGCGAAGCCGGGCGATCCTGTGTTCGCCGGACCCAAGGGCAAGCCACTGTCCAGTATGGCAATGGCGATGCTGTTGCGCCGTATGGGCTCGGCCGTGACGGCGCACGGCTTCCGCTCCGCCTTCCGCGATTGGGCGAGCGAGACGACCGGCTTCCCGCATGAGGTCTGCGAAATGGCACTGGCCCATACGATCGGGAACAAGGCGGAAGCCGCTTATCGGCGTGGCGACCTATTCAACAAGCGACGCGGCCTCATGGATGCTTGGGCGGGCTACTGCGGCGAGGATGCTGGCAACGTGGTTCGCTTAGCGGCAGCCTAGGCGGCTCCTAGCCAAACAAAACCTACCAATCTTCGTGAGTTGGCGGTGCGGCGTTCAACGCGTCGCGACGGATGCGCCAACTAGGCAGAGCGTCCTCAATTCCAAGCGGCGGTCACCTGTCAGACGAATACCAGAACGGCTGAGCTGCTCGATGAGGCTCGCGCAGCATGCGCCCTCCTTACATCGCCTGCCTCACCGCACCCGAATCACTTGCCTCGTCGTTCCCGTTATGTTCTCAAGCGGGTATGGGAACGCGTCTGCCTCGCCACCTCGTCGATTACGCCCGCTTCGAGCTGGACGTGGGCGTCCGCTGTGCGCGGTGTGACCGGCTGGCGGTGTTCGATCCGGCCGATGTGCTGAAGCATTTCACCGCCAAGCGGTGGCCGACGACGATCCCTCTCACGCCCGAGCCATTCCGCTGCCGCTGTGGCTCGCGGGAGGTGCGGACGGTCGCGGTCCCGGTGGTGCTGCGGCCTCAACCCCTGCCGGCGCCGCGACTGCTGCTGACGCCGATCTACACCCAGGAGCCACGACGATGATGCAGAACGACAACGGCGAAACCTTCGGCGAGTGGCTACTGGCGCAGCGCGACCGCGAGGGCTTTGACGTAGCGCTGGCGCTGCTCGACCGAGTAGCCCTTCAGCTTGATGACATCCTTGTCGATGTCCTTAGCCTCGGCCCAGCCGATCGGCACGCCGTCCCGCTCGAATAGGAAGTCGGGCATTCCCGCCTCGGACTTTTTAGGCTCGTTGACAATGCGCAGCGCCGGGTCGAGCCCCTCAAACAGCGCTTGAAGCGCGGGGCGGTAGCTATGCTCGGTCGCTTGCCCACTGGCATACGTGCGCCGGACGTGGTCGAGATAGTCGGAAATCTGCATGCCGCCCCCTAGATTGATGGAGACGCTAGCGCCACTTACCTTAGCTCGCAAAGCGGAATGAGCCGCGTATTCGATCGTGAAGTGCAGCTCCGGTCGGACCGAACTCGAACCTAGATTCCGACGTCCCTCAAGGGTGAATCCGGAAAGCGTGCCGCTGTTTCGGGTCGTTCCGGCGACTCGCGTGTGTCGCCTTTCGCCACTGCCTTGATCCTTATATGCAGGCGCCGGGGATAGGCCGGCCAGCCGACAAGCGCGCTTCCCACGTGCTTCCCCGATTATCATGGGAACCGCTTGGGAGGCGAAAATGGAAGCAGATCCGCCTACGCGCGTCGCAAGCGCTGCTGCAGCATCCCCGAAACCTAGGCCGGGGGCAACAGTTGACGACGATGTTCGTCGCGTCGTTGCACGTCACGGCGCCGACGCGGTGAAGGCGGCCGTCAAGCGGCTGAGCAAGCAGAGGCCGGGCCGGAAAGCTACGAGTGATTGGCCTGGACTCATCGACGTGTTAGAGGCGGATGCTCGCAGACTGCTGGAGGGGGGTGATCCGTTCACGGAGCGGTCTAACTACTCGATTTCGCAGGCCTTTGCGGCCGCACATCCCGGACACAGCTCCGTTTCTACCCAGCGACGTTTGATGAATAAGTTGGCCAAGAAGCGGGCGATTTATACGCATATATTAGCAATCTTCACAGGTTGGTACGAGTGTAGCTCCGCGATTTATATCAAAACTCTGCTAGCACTCATAGAGATTGATGACAATGAAATGTGGGTGGACAGACACGATGCCGCTTGCCGCCAGCTCGGCGAATACATTGTAATCTTTGGAGAGCCGCCGGAGTCTATGTCAATGCGAGAGATAATTGGGCGTGCGACAGGAACGATGCCTAAGAGTCCTTTCGAGCTTCGTGAACGGTCGAGGGGGGGGCTGCTCGGCGGTTTTGCGGGTAGCTCGGATCGGGGGTAATTAGTGTCGAAATGGCGGAGCATTTCGACATGCGGTAAGCCGATCACGTTAACTCATCTTCTGGTTTTATCCACTCTGCCCGATGTCTCGTCCGGCAATGTCCGCAGCAATCCCGCTCGGGCCTTGTGGGACCACTCAAGATGGGCGTCACTAAGTCCGATCTCCCGAAGCTGGCGTACAGCATACCCGAAGCTGCCGCCGCGATCAGCATTGGGCGCTCAACAATCTACCTGCTGATCGCTGAAGGCCGCATCGAAACCCGCAAGATCGGCAAACGTACGGTGATACCGGCAGCGTCGCTCCTGAAACTCTTGGAGGCATGAAATGCCCCTCAATGAGAAGTTTTCAGTGTGCGAGGCGTCCGTCCTCCCGATCGCAACGGTCGCAGTGTCGAACGACGTTCGGGTCGAACTTCGTGCAAAACCCCTCCAAACAAGGGAACTTCGGCGCGATCGCATTCAGCATCCGGGCGTGTATCGTGTCGGCACAAGTACATCCGGGTTGGTTTTGCCGCCGGCGAAGCGGACATTCGAATGAGCGGCCCTCATCTTGACGTCATTCGCGAGGCCTGCAAGCGAGTCCGCGATGAGGCATCCCTGTCGTCGATCATCAGCAGATCATTGAAGCTTAAGAAGGCGAGCCGCGAATGGAGTGCGTGCTGCCCCTTCCACGCCGATCGCACACCTAGTTTCACAATCTACGCGAATGATCGGCGGTTCATGTGCTTCGGTTGCGGTGCCGAAGGCGACGCGATCGATTGGGTTCGCCGCTTTTACGGTGTGTCACTGATCGACGCGATCGAGTTGATTGCAAGCCAGGCGCTTCCCGCCAGCGGAACGGTCCGTAACGATAACATCAAGCCCGAGCAAAACGCCGATCGTTCGGCCGAGGCGCTGGACATCTGGGCCGCGTCATTGCCACCCGAAGGCACGCCCGCTGAGGCCTATCTGCGCTCACGCAGACTTATCCTGCCGATTCCGGCCAGCATCCGGTTCGCGCGCATCCCGCTCGGCCGGCGTCCAATCATGCCCGCGCTAGTCGCGCTCGTCACTGGGCCTGACGATCAGCCCTGCGGTATCCAGCGCACTTTCCTCACCGAGGCGGGTCACAAGGCCAACCTTCCCGGCGGCAGGGTTAAGCTCAGCCTAGGGAGGGTGCGCGGCGGCGCCATCCGCCTCGCCCCCGCAACTCATGGCTTGTTCATCGTTGAGGGCCTCGAAGACGGCCTGACGCTCATGCAGCAGCTTGGCCGGCCGGCTTGGATCGCTGCGGGTTCAGGAATGCTTCCTGCCATGCGGTTACCTCACCACCTGTCAGGTGTCGTGATAGGTGCTGATAGCGACAACGCGGGCCGCGCCGCTGCGGAGAGGGCCGAGCTCGCGTTCAAGGCCCAAGGCGTCGCCGCCGCAACAATCTTTCCTGCCGAGGGCTTCAAGGACTTCAACGGGGAGTTGCTGGGAGCTCAGGTATGAGGACGAGTAGCCTCCTTGAGCGCACAGCGAAGGCTGACGCAACGATTGCGCCGCTGACCATTGCCGCTACTCCGTACGACTGGCGAGATCCGGCTGACATTCCGCTTCGCCCTTGGGTGTATGGGCGATGGCTTCTGCGCGGTACCGTCACCGCAGTGGTCGCTCCCGGAGGCATCGGGAAGTCCACCTACCTGTCCGCGACCGCGCTTGCGCTTGTGACTGCGCGTGATCTGCTGGGGAAGACAACATGGGGAGATCGCAAGCGCGTCTGGATCTGGAATTTAGAGGATGACCTCGACGAGTTGGCGCGATCGATTCAAGCTGCCGCGAAGCATTTCGGACTGTGTGCTAGCGACATCGGCGAAAACTTGTTCGTCGACAGCGCGATGGAGGGAACCGGACTATGCACGGCCATAATAGGCGAGAGTGGGTTCGAAATCAAAGCGCCGGTGTTCGCTGCAATCACGGCTGAGTTAATTCGGCGCGAGATCGACGTGCTCATTATTGATCCATTCGTATCGAGCCACGAGATCGAGGAGAACGATAATAGCAAGATCGACAAGATCGCGAAGGCGTGGGGTCGAGTTGCGAAGGCAGCGAATTGCGCTATCGTACTAGTCCATCATACCAGCAAAGCCGGAGCCGCGGAGGTCACGGCTCTGTCCGCCCGTGGCGCAGTGGCACTCGTAAATGCTTGCCGATCGGCACTCGTACTCAATCGCATGACTCTGGATGAAGCCCAGAAGCTCGGGATCGATGGAGCCGAGCGCCGCCGCTATTTCAATGTGCAGGATGACAAACACAACCGGGCACCGGCCGAGGTGGCGGATTGGTATCGACTGGCATCGGTTAATCTCTGCAACGGCGGACATACCCTTGGCGACAATATTGGTGTCGCGGAACCGTGGATAGTGCCTGATCCATTTGAAGACGTGTCCGTCGACCATTTGATCCGCGTGCAGAGGAAGGTCGCCGAGGGGTCATACAAGGCTCATCACACTGCGGTAGACTGGGCCGGCCTCGCCGTCGCCGAGGTGTTCGGACTCGACGTTGCCATCAAGCCAGATAAGGCGCGCATCATGGCCATGCTCAAAGAGTGGCAGGCGAATGGCATGTTCAAACTGGAAGAAAGGTTAGACAAGAACCGTCAATGGAAGAAATTTCTTGCCGTCGATCGATGGGCTAATGACGCATCTGCTACACCTGTCAAGGGTGTAGCATCGCGCGATATAGCAGTGGAGCAACCGAGTGCTACGCTACACCCACCCCCCGTAAGGGGTGGTGGTGTAGCAGCCGCTGCAGGCAGTAGCGATCAGGTGTCGCAACCCGGTGGTATCGACGACCCGAATGACGGCGGTTTCGAAGGTTTCGACCATCCGCCGGTAGGCGGGTTGCGGAAGGCGGTCTGAGCGCTCGGCTGAAAGGCGCGTCGGCCCATAATGTATACCCAAGCGGGATGTCTCGCACCCACGGCGACGCGTGTCTCAAAAGGTTGACTTGCCACAATCGAGACGGCAAAAGGGAAAGGTCTAGACCATATGAGACAGGATCGCCCCGCCATGCTAATCGGATACGCCCGCGTCAGTTCGGCCGGCCAGTCGCTCAACCTGCAGCTCGAAGCCCTTCGCTCAGCTGGCTGTGAGAAGATTTACAGCGAGAAGCGAAGCGGTCGCAGCGCCGCTGATCGACCGGAGCTATCCCGAGCGCTCGATCAGATGCGTACGGGCGATACGTTCATCGTCACGCGGCTCGATCGCTTAGCGCGCTCGCTGGGGGATCTGCATCGCTTGGTTGAGCGCATGATCGCCGAGGGCGTGGAATTCCGCTGCCTTCAGCAAGGGGGCGTCGACACCTCGACTAGCACCGGCAAGCTGTTGCTAGGCATTCTAGGCTCCGTCGCTGAGTTCGAGAACGACATCCGTCGCGAGCGTCAGCGGGACGGGATCGAGAAGGCGAAGGCGGAGGGACGCTACAATGGCCGGCCCGCGACCATCGATGCGGATGCGATTCGCAAGCTGAAAGCAGATGGCGTCGGCGCCGGCGAGATCGCCAAACAGCTTCGGATCGGGCGTGCTAGCGTCTATCGCGTGCTGGTGGCAGACAAGTCCGCCGCAGTCGATGCCTGAGGCTCGAGAGGTGATGCTCGGCTCCCATTCTGAAGGCGATGCTGCTGGTTCTCGGGTCGCCGCTATCTGCATAGCTCGAGTGGCATCGCGTTTAACGTTCATCGGTATCCACCACCTTTCGTCCTTTCGAGCTGCATCAGTTGCTGCGTCGGTAAACGACCAGTTCCAAGCCGTTCCGCGGCGAGCGCGTGAACGGCCGCTCGTGCCGAAATCCGCCGTCCGTCGAGCCGACGGACGGCTGTGCGCCAAACCGCGCCGTTCAGGCCCGGCTGCCGATCCCGGAAGCTGGACGTTGAGGACGTCCTGACGCTGGCAGAAGGCACTGAAATCTGACTACCTCCGGCTCCTTGCCTTCGGCGAGGGAGCCGGACGGCTCGGTGTCTACCGCAGTCAATTCTGTTTTCCGGATAGCTGCCGGGGGCGTCAGCACGCACAATTAATGCCATTTGGGTTGGGAAAGTGGTCGCGAACGGCCGGGCTCCGGCGTCACAGGCCCCGAAGGCGCTGTGCGATGTCGTGGATCAAGGTGACGGTACTCGTGTGGTCCACCGCGTTGAATTTGAGCTGTCGCACGAGATAAGCATAGGCGCAGGCCAGGACGGCGCGATCGCCTCCGGCGACGTCATAGGCCCAGTCGCGGCAGGCTTTGGCATAGCCTGGGAAGGGGTGGCAAGCGAGATAGACGTCGGGGTCGGTCCAGCTCTCTAGTGCGTGGTCGGCTTTGGCCCTTAGGCCGTCGCGCACCGCGTCAGGATGAAAATAGATCGACAGATCGAGGCTGATCGGATCTAGCGCCGAGGCGCCTTCGCCCACTTCGCCGAAATCGATGATTATCGGGCGCCCGCTCTCCTCAATGAGGATATTGCCGCCGTGCAGATCGGCATGAATGCAGCCGGCTCGATGACGAACGGGGAGTGCCTCCACGTCGCTGAGGTTGAGGCCGTATTTCTGCATGGCGCGGTGGAAGTCCTCGTCCCAGAGCAGCCTGGCGCGTAGGACCGCGATCGGGGTTTCGCTGATCCGTCCCGCATCACTCCATCGCCGCATAGCGCCAGCCACGTCACTGACCGCGCCTTGCGCAAGGCCCGGGTCTCTCATCAACATCCGAAACATATCTTGGGTGAAAGTCTCGGCGAGGCTGTATACGACCGCGCCGGACCCGCACGTACCCTTCAGCACGGTGCTCAATTTGGGTGTGAAGGACCCGTTCGGCAGATTCACTACGTGACGATCGAACGCATTGGTTTCCTGTTCGATCGCGGGCCGCGCCCCGATCTTGATTACCGTCGAGGCGATGACATGATCGTTACTGTTTTTCACCAAGCCGTGCATGACGCTCGCGCGCGACTTGCCTCCATCGAGCGGTTTGAGTTCGATTACATCGCCGCCGCGTTGCCGGGTAAAAACTTTGATCGCCCGCAGGTATCCCTCGTTCAGCCCGAGGCTGCGCCCGCGCGTATCGACGGTGATGGCGTCGAGCGCGGCGACGGTGGCGGCGATGCGCTGGACGTCCGCAATGAGCTGATCGATCGAGCGCTCCTTTTGGTAGTAGCCGACCGCCGCGACATCGCGCTGCTCACCCCAAATGTCGTAACGGTCTCCCTCGCGCATCAGCCCCATCAGCGCATCATCCGGCTCCGAGGTGGTGAGGAGATAGGTAGGGAGGCCCGGGGCGTTCGATTGTGCGAAGGCAAAGACGTCACGCCCGAAGCATGTGTCTGGTATAATCTCACCTTCCTTTTCCAAGATAGACAAGTCAAGGATCAGCAAGTCGACGAAATTCGCCCGCAATAGCGCGATCGCCTCATCCCTCGCCCTGGCATGCAGAACGGCGGCAACATGTGGCAGAGACCGCAGCCGCTGGCTGACCGACTCCGCGAAGAGTTCATGGTCCTCAACAAATAGGATTTTCATTTTTCCGGTACCATCTCAGCTCGAAATGTGTGCCATCCTCGTCCGGGCGAAGCAGCAGTTCGCCCTGCATCGAGACCATGGCTTCGCGCGCAAGCGACAACCCATATCCCGAATGTCCGACTTTGCTCGAGATGCCGTCCTGGAGGAGCTCAGCCGGCGGGTGTGTCAGGCCGGGACCATTGTCCTTCACGAACAGCCAGTTCTCATGAGCGGTGTAGCCCCAGGAGATCACGACTTGCGCCCTCTGACCGACCTGCGCCGCGACCGCTTCCAGGGCGTTTCGCAGCCCGTTCGAGAGCGCCATTTCGAGCTGCGCCTCGTCCGCACTCACCAGAAATTGCTCCGGTCCGGTGATAATGATCTCGGTCCCGCCGATATCGGGCTGTGCTGCGACCAGCTCAGCGACTAGGCTCGCCAAGTCGATCTCGTCGAACTTCGGTGTGGCGGTAGCGGTGCGCATGTTTCGCAGCGCCTCTGAGCGCAGGGAAAGCTGCGTGATCAGGCGTTTCGTCTGCGAGGCGTCATAATTGCCGACCTCGGCAGGCGCGGACGCCATCAGGCCACCGATCAGCGGGGCGATCTCGTGGAGGATGCGGCTGCTGACGTCACGCACCACTTTACTGTAGATGCTGGCCTCGGTTTCTGACGCGTCTTCGCTCGCAGGCTTCTCCCCCATCGGCTGGTCTGGCGCCGCCAGCCGATCGCAGCCGATCCTGAGTGCACGCTGGATCCACGGAACGGTTTCCGCTTTTTCTAGCTGGCGTAGCATCGCCGCATCCTCGGTGAGCGCTTCGGTCGAGAAAAAGCGCGCCGCCTCTAAGCGAATCTCCGTGTCGGGCGCGTAGATTCGCTCGAGCGCCTCCTTGCGTGTCACAGGGCGTGATCGTCGTAAAAGCTAGCTCGATCGCGAAAGGCTCGCAGTCCGCCTTCCATTATGCTCGTTATGGCTCCGACGGCGCCCAGACCCTCCAGCGGCTCCGCGATAGCGACCGAACCGTGGCGGCCGTCGGACACCAGCTGGACTACCCAGTCGGCATTCCCGAGAACCGGAATATTAGCGTTGTGGGTCGCCAAGATAATCTGGGTATCGTCTGCCCTTTTTCTCAGCGACTGAATCAGCGTCTCGACGATAAAGGCGTTGTCGATATGATCCTCGGGCTGGTCGATGATCAGGATTCTATCAGAGTGCTGGAAGATGATCGGAAGGATCACGGTGCATCGCTGTCCGGCGGACAGGTCCGAGATGTCCTTGTATTCAGTCCCGTCGAGCAATCGGAGGCGCACCGCGTCTTCGATCGTGACGACAAGGACGTCGGCGGTGCCGGCGTCGGACAGCGCATTGATCACGCGCACCGCACGGTCGCGCGGGAGCCCGCTCGCTCTGGCCAAGCTCTCGAAATCACCATTTTCGACATAGCGGACTAGCTCGCGTGGGCTAACCGTCTGGGCGAGCGTGATCGCAACATCATTGTATTTCAGCCCCGAGCCGCGCAGGTTTTCGATAAGCGCGCGGGTATAGGCGGCGTATCTAGCCGATCTCGTGATCGAGACTTTGATCTTGGGCTGAAGCGCGAGGTTAAGCCTGTTGGCAACATCGGCGCGGCTTCTGAAGCGTAGGCCGCGCAACTTCTCCAGATCGTCCAGCAAGGCGTCGCGTTCGGTCAGAAGGGTTACGAGGCGACTGGCGCGATCCGCGCTGGTGCGCGATAGTATGTCGAGTCTGGCGAGATCACGTCGGGCCTCATGAAGGCTCTTCTCGATGACGCCGGCGCCCGCGATCGCATCCTCGATCGCCTTACGAGCTTCGCGAAAACTACCCTCGATCTTGACGCGTTGCTGCCTCAGCGTCTGCCGCTGGACGTCTAGATCGTCGCGGATGACCTCCATCCGCTGAAGCGCGTCGCCCGCCTGTTCGGTCGCCTGCTGGAAGCGTGCGCCGAGGGCGGCCAGCTCGGCATCACCTTCCGGGGCATCGGGGAGGTAGCGATCGGGGAGGTCCGTCAGCAGGGCGGCCCACGTCCCGATAATTTCCATGAGCTGGCCGCGCGCGGCGTCGCGCTCTGCCAGTGTATTTAAAGCGCGTGACAGTAACGCAACACGCTCCTGCTTGGCGAGATCGATCTCGTTCTGTGTCCGGAACGCCGCCTGTTGCCGTTCGAGGTTTGCCACCTTCTCGGTCAGCATCGCTCGCTGCGCCAACTCGTCTTCAAGCCGGGTGACTTCGGTGCGGAGTGGTTTCAGAAGGCGATCGAGCGCGCGGATGCGATCCTTGATGTCGGTCTCGTGTCTGCGCGTCTCGCTCCGGTCGGAAAGGAAGGCATCGATCAGGTTCAGCCGCCCTTGCTCACTAAGCGCAACATTCTCGATCTCCTTCTGGGAGAAGATGATCGGGGGTTCCTCGGTGAGAAATCCGTCGCTGCGGGGTCCGTCCTCGGTTGCCGTGCGAGAGAGGGTAACCTCGTCCAAGATATCCGAAGCCGTCAGCACGATCTCGCCGTCCGCCAGTGTCGCCCGGGCATGCTTGAGCGACTGCTCCGCATCCTCAGCTGTTTGACTACGCGTGCCGAACACATAGCGGATCAGCTCAATGACAGATGTCTTGCCGGTTCCACGCGCACCAATCAGCACGTTGAGGCCCGGTTTCAACCGGAGATCCAGGCCGGTTAGGAATCCGCCTTCGACATGGATGTGTCTGATCGTCACCGTATAATACCCTCGGCCCCCTCGTCGCGCTTAGCGGCTACATCCGTGCCCTTCGGGGGTAGAATCTGCAACCACCGATCCATCGCTTCAATCCGGACGCGGCCACATGTAACCGATTGGCAGCTAGGCGCGATCAGTGCCCGATACCTGCCAGGCCGCAGTCGGCCAGGCTCGCTCGTTCGGAGCTAGGGCGCTGGCGAACGCCTGAAGGTCCGCTCCTGCTGGAAGCGGTCGTCCACTGCAGGCGTTGAGAACGGCGGGTAAGTCCGCAATCCCTGCCGTTCCAGTATCATCATGGACCAAGCTTGAGCTTTCCCAGCGTTCGGACCGATCCGAGACCTCAGTTTCTCAGCGGCGACAAGCGCGATCGCTCAAGGGGCGCGCGCTAGGCACTAGGCCGCATTAGACGTCTACAGCCGGTATGCGCGCTTTAGATGTCGTCGAGCACGGCGCGCACCGCCTTAATCAGCACGCCAACCGAGTGCCGCAACTCGACCGCCTCGCCCGTCCATTCGCCCGTACGATATGCGCCGTTTCGCTCACCCTTTGGCGCGCCGCTTCCTCGGGCGCCCCCGTGGACGCGGCAACGTTTCCTGCCCTTGATCGCGGGCGACTGGCACTCCGTTCCTCTCCGGGTCTTCGCGAGACATCGGGGTGCCGCCCGCATGTGGAAAAGCCGGAAGTCGGTCAGCGGATGGGGTGCACCGGGCACTCTGGGAAGGGGTAGGTCCGTCGGGTTGGCCAGGAAAATCGTCTCCCCCTCCCCCGACATGAATGTGCTGATGAGCATGGTGGTGGCGCTCCTGCTTGACGGTGATCCTCTGGGTGCGGGACTTGCCTTTAAGCTTCGACAGGGCGTCGGTCTGCATTACGAACGTGCGCGCGAGCTTGCCAGCGAGGGCAACGGACTGAGGGTCGGGCACGGCAGTCGCCATTGCACGGGAAGCCAGTTTCATCGTCATGAGATGTACCGCGACCATCTGCGCCGCGAGCGCGGCCTCAATCTCGTTCTTAGGACGGACGCTGTTGACGATTGCGAGGGCAGCGTTGAGCTCGCCCTCGTTCGGCACCATCGCACCTTGCTCCTCGCGCCAACGCTGTCCGCAGAGAGCCAGAAGCTGATCGAGAAACGTATTGGCGACGCTGCTGGACCGAGTTCCGAAGGTGTCGCAGATCTGCACCCACCATCCATCCGGATCACGGTGCGGGGCCGCAAGCTGGAACCCGCCGTCCACATGCTCCACGGCAATGCCAGGGCTTGATGGCCGACGGGCAAGGCGGCGGCGTGCCGGCTCGACACCAGTTCGGAGAGCGGGAGGCATCTCGGGTTTGCTAACGATATCGTCGTCCGGGGGCGAACTAGCGGCAAGGCAAGAAGAGCGTAGCGGCATCGTGGATGCTCCTGTCATCGCGCTCTCCCCAACGCACTGCTCTTATACTCGCATACGCTTCCAAGGTCGAGACTTTGACAACCATTCACACTCTGAATGACCGGAACCGACCACCTCAAGTCGTTCGCTAGTTCGGTACTGAACGGCTGTTTCTCCCGAAACCTGCCGTTCGTTCACCCTGTCCGCTGCAAGATCGCAGGGGCCGAATTGGAATCTCTCCGAAGCATCCGTCAATTTGTCAGTGATCCTTGCCGCAATCTTGTCGAGCGCCTGTTCAGCAAGCTCAAGAACTGGCGCCGCGTCGCCACGCGATATGACAAAACCAAAGAGTCTTATCTCGGCTTCGTCAGCCTTGCCTCAGCACTCCTGTGACTACTCTTTGTCCACGACGCCTAGAACCGTAGTGCTGTTCTTCCTTCTTACCTCAACGGCCAAATCTGACCGCGGAAACCGCATTTCAACGGAGCGTTCGATCTCCTTGAGCGCCTTTCCGACCTGGCCCGCGATGATGCGAAGCCACTTCAGGACCTCTTCTCGCCGACCGACCTCGGACTGACCGTCGATCTTGTACACATACTCGATCGCATCTTCATCGAGCGAAAAGAACGGTGCCCGCCTCTTCAGCACGCCCGAGCCGTGCTGCTCGACTAGCGGCAAAACAGCGTAAGCTGCCGCTTTGAGGAAAACCATCGCTTCCTGATAAACATAAAAGGCCGACGTGATGGAGCCGACTTCCTTTGCCGTCAGTGGTTCGATGCGGGCCAAATTGTCCTTGTTCGGGAAGATCGATCGGAAGACAGGAATCCAGATCATTCCTCCTTGAAAGGCGGAGTCGTTTTTCACGAACTCGACTGCATAGTTTGTTTCGCGCCAAATCCGCCAAAGTTCGGCGTAGGCGATGGCGCGTGCTGTTTGTTCGGTCTGATCACGCTTCTTTTGGTCGACCCGTCGTTGCAGCCATCCATTCCAGAGCAGGCCGATCAGACCGCCTGCAAACGCGATAAGCGCCGGCAACGCCGCCGGGCTGAACCAGCCGGCGTCTTTGCTGGACTTGAGGTAACATAACAGCGCGGTCGGAACAGATTTCACCAACGACTGCGCCACTACGATGCAATGCGGATCAACCATTCTGGACTCCTTAATCGCTTATTACGGCCCCTTAGCATAGTGTCTTGACGCCCCCCCTGTTTTTAGCGATTGCGTATTTGACAAACCCGCCTAAAACTTCGGATGCGGAAACCCAGTGAAAGGCATTTTCGCACATTGAACTTGAACTATTATCGGGTCTCCGACGCTCTTGAAATATACCCGATACAGTCCGCTTTCTCGATTAATTTTTGCCCAATAAAGAGACTTCTCGTCTTTTTCCCAGTCGAGAACGATCTCGCGGTTGTTTACTGAGTAAATCGGAGTCGTTTCTCGACATTCATCCCTGCACCATCTCTTGTTCTGCAAGTTTATGCGCAGCACAGACTTATTTGGATGTTCGTTTGGCGACGAGCATGCCAGATTGAAAGCAAGCGCAGTGGCCGCAGCAAGCCACGCGCTCACTCCGGCTTCTCCACCGGCTTATACTTCACCAGCTTCTTCACCCGCTCGTCAAAGCGCGCCTCGTCGTCGTCGCACTCTAGAGCGCGAGCGGCTTCTTTGAATTTGTCGAGTTGGTTCGAACTAGTCGTCGGAGTCTTCATCATGATCGTCAACTCCAAGGTGTGCAAATTTCTTAGCGCTCTGAGCCGCGTTCTTTCCAACGGTATAGCAGTAGAGAGAGGTAGGTAGGATTAGTATCTTCCTGCCCTCTATGTAAACATCGTCCAAGGACACGGTCTTAGTCGTGAAAAACACAGCCCTTGTCTTCGGCTGTTTTGACAGCAATACTCTAAGATGTTTCAGCTCGACCTCTGGCTTTGCTGCGATCCGATCTGACCACTTTATCTCTCCAGCCCATTGCGCCTTCTGTTCGGCTTCGCTTATGGAGACAACGTCTACTTCACCGCCGCGCCATCTCGCATACCGCAAGTTGGAGAAAGACAAAGAATGCTGCCACTGACTAAATACGGCGGACTCTGCCAAGTGCCCGATCAGGGAGTGGTCCGTTTCCTTCGCTACCGTAAAAAGGGCGGCGCGCATCGAAGGGTTGCTGAGATAAACCTTGAAGTTCCTCTCTCGTTGCATTGATCGGCACGACTCGTTCACAGTGGGAAGCTTTATTATGAGGAACGCGCTTTCTAGATACTCGATGTAAGTTCGTACGATATTTTTTGATATACCTGACTCTTGGGAAATTCCCTCATAACTAGCCTCATGTCCCGCATTATATGCAAGGAACATAAACAACTTTTTCAACTCTTGAATGTTATTTATTCCGTACAAACTCGGCAAGTCGTTAAGAAGCACCTTCTCGACGATGTCGCTTCGTATAAAGCGGTCAGGATTTCTGCGCACTTCTTCGTTAAATACTGCCTCCGGGTAACCCCCATAATTCAGGTAATCGATAAACAACTTGTTCAATAATTGTATATTTTGACAGTGATACCATCCTCTGTGCTCACCCTGTTGCACGAGGTCTTTGTTGCCAGAGAAATCTACATATTCGCTGAACGTGAGTGGGGGCAAAACGAAGTCCGAGAAACGGCCAGCGCCAGACTCTTGGCTGCGAAGCTTTAAAGCTGCGGCGGCCGAGCCCGAGGCAACGAACCGGACGTTCGGATAGGTGTCTACAAGATCCTTTAAGTGAACCTGCCAGTCGCGAAGGTATTGTATCTCATCGAACATTATAAGGCATTGCTCTCCCCGCGAAGCGGGTAAGACCGCGTCGACGAAGAACGACAAAGGTTGGTTAGAGTACAGCGGTGTATCGATACTGGCATACAAAATGTTAGAGCCGGGCATCCCCTGCTCCAACGCCTTCGCTGCCAATTGTCGTATCATAACCGTCTTGCCAACTCGACGCGGTCCCATCAAGATTGCAGCGCGCTTGACCCTGAAGTTCAGAGCCAGTTTACAGAATGGCGCCAGGTAGACGCGCTCTGGGAGATTTGCCGTTGGTAACGAGCTGGGATCGTCGGAGTCCCACCACGGATTATCCAACGCTAACCGAGCATCAATGTCATCGCGAGAAATTTGAAGCATGCAAATAAGGTACCTTGCGGATGCTTAACCGTCAAACTCGACCAAACCGTTGATAAACAAGGGAAAATCGTGCGCACTTAAGATGCGCCTCTAGCCGTGTTTCGGCTTCGTTCGCCAGCGTGACCGATTTCGCGTCCCGCGAAGCACGCGGCCAACCTTAACCGTCGATGTCAGGTCTGCGGTAGGTCAGGCGCTTGCCGACGATGCCCCTGATCGCCTGATCGGCCCGCGCCGCATCGTTGAAGCCGGTGCGCTCGCGATGCGTGTAGCGGAAATCGAAGTCCGCCAGATAGCGGTGAAGGTGCTGCTCGCCGCAATGCTGGTAGACGCCCTTCATGCCACGCTTGAAGATCGAGAAACTGCCCTCGATCGTGTTCGTGTGAGCGATGCCGGCAACGTACTCTTCGGCGCTGTGGTTCACGACGCCATGGGCATGAAAATTGTCGCCGGCCTTGAGGTAGACGCCGCTATCATCGGTCATGACCATCGCTTCCTTGGCGATGTTCGCCTTGACGATCGGCATGATCGTGGCGGCATTCACGGCGTTGACGACAAACGAGCGCTTCTGAAGCAGGCGGAGACGGGCACGCCGGTGGCTGAAGTCATCCGAGCCGTCTCGTGGCAGATGTCGATCCCGCGCTCGAACAGCAGGCCCTCCACGTTGCGAAGCCACATTGGAAAGCGGCCTTACCTCAGCACCACCAGCCGGATCATCTCTGGTAACGGGTTGAAATAGCGGAACGGACTGGCTTGCGGGCCCGGAGCACGCCCTACTTTGCCTCGCTCACCTCCCGAGAACAGCCGGTGCATTTGGTTTGACAGAGCCCGCTGTACCCTAAGAGGAGAATCGTCTACGTCCAAGGGGAGCCGACGTTGCGGCGGCCCTTTCCTGCAGGCCAGATCGGGGTGCCGAGCCGGTGTTCCCCGACAAAGGGAGAATGCCGGTGGCTTATTATGAGGATCTCTCAGGCAAACTCTTCGATCTGGCGAACGGCGTCTTAGCGTTTCACGTCGCTCAATCACTTTTCTTCGTCACGGCCCTTTTTCGAAATGACAGACTCATGGCCTCCGTGGTTAGAGGAAGCCACTTCGTAGTCGGCGTGACGTTCGCCTTGGCCGTAATATATGCCGCGGCGGTGGTCGGTTGCTTTGAATTGGAGAGCCTCGCTCTCAACCAGCTAAGGGATGCAGCTGCCGCAAAGGACGTGGCTCGCTACGCCTGCATCGGTCGTGTTCTAGTCATCTTCGCCGTCTCAAGCATCGGCGCTCTGATCACCACTCGGATCGCAAACAAGGCAGCCTAACGCGTGGCGTGATAGCTTAGCTACCCGCAAAGCCGCGGGCGATGTTGGATAGGAACGAAGTCACGCGCCCCCGCTCTTCGGAGTTGCAGCCATGACATGCGGCTTCCGCATAAGCCGGCTGTGCGAAGGCCGAGAAGCCACTTGGCCGCTATTCAAGGACAGATGCTTGCTAAGTACAGTCTCACGACGAGTTCCAAGCACTGCGATGCGCGTGCTGAATGTTAAGGGGGAGGCCGTTTCCCCTGTTCTGGGGCGGATGATGGAGACCGCTCGGTCATGCCAACTCGGATGGTGAACCGACTGGAGCCACGCTCTTTGTTCAGCCTCTTGACGACGAACGCAGATGAGGCCTGCTTGAATGAGCACGGCCATTCTGGATCCTCTCGTGGCACCGTCGTACCTCCTCGATTCTTGTGCTTTACGGCAAAGGTAAAGCGTGTAATCTTCCTGATGCGCCTTCATGCAGCGAGACCCGTCTCGCATGCTTGGCGTTAGTTGGCGTAAGATTGCCTCCGACCCTCAAGAGCTATGCCGAAATCCCGTCTTAGCGGGTGCCGTGCGATTGTGTGAGGAGTCCGGACCGCAAACTGATTGCATCGCGTCCGCACACCTGCAGGAGAAAATCGTGGCCGATCAATGGACGACGCATCTGGCGGCGAAAGGTTACACCGGCATCGGGCTTCCTAGCCCCGAGTTTAGGCTGCTGACCCTCATCTTCGAGCGGGACGGCGCAAGGGGGCACGAGAATGCGTTCGAGCAACTTGCGCCGGGGATCGCCGTCAAGCTCCCGCAGCCCGAACAGAACGTCAACCTCCCGGCGATCGCCGGGGAGCGCACGCGCAGCGTGGATGTCGGCGCGGGCATCAAGATCCTAGCCGGGCTGATCGCTGCGCTCGGCGGGGGCACGTTGGGACTGGAGGCCGGCTTCAAGGCCGCGCGCAAGCTCACCTTCTCGTACGACGGCATTTCCAGCGAGACCCTGAACGCGGTGGCTTTGGAGCAGCACCTGAACGGAGTGGCGGTGCCCCAGCCGGGGCTGCTGCGCAGCTGGCTGGACGATCACCTTTATTTGATCACTTCAGTGCTCAGGGCCAGGAAGATCACGGTCACTGGCCATTCGGAACGCGATACGAACGCGAAAGTGGACGTGCCCGTGATTTCAGGCGCGGTGGGCGGTAGTCTCACAGTCAAGGCGGGCGGTGCTGACGACTCTACCGTGACGTTCGAGGGGACCACGGGCGTTCCGTTCGCGGCCAAGCTCTTCCAGCTGCAGAAGACCGGCAGCTCGAGTCAGGCCCGGCTCACCCTCAAGGCCACCAAGGTCGGCGGGGTCCAGATCCTATCCCAGGATAGCAGGGGGGCGGCCACCGAAGAGGAGTTCGAGGCGGAGCTTGCGCCCGCCGTCCTTGGCTGGGAGCCGGAGCGTGCGGTCGAGGAGTCCCAGTGAAGGCCTAAGCGACACGTCGGCGCCCGAGCCGACCCGTGCGAACTGAACCGGGGGGAGAAAGCATCGCCATGCCCAACCAGGAGCCTGCTGCGAGCGATGCCGCCAGACCTGTGAGTCCTCGGACAATCATCTATGTGCACGGCATCGCTAACAAGCCGCCTTCGTCGGTCCTGAAGTGCCAATGGGATACGGCCTTGTTCGGAGCAGAACTCGGTGATCGAAGCCGGATGTGCTACTGGGTCAACCGTGACTTCTACCCAGTGCCGCTCGACGAGACGTGCGGTGACCCCGACTTGGTGCGGGTGGACGATCAAGAGGTGTCCACCCGCGCCGTAATCGCGCTCGCTACCGCCGAACCGGGCACCGAAACTCTCGCCATTGAGCGCGAAGTGGAAGCTCTGGCGGACAATAATTCCGAACGCCGGCGCGTTCTCCAGCGCATCGCCGAGCGGGTCGTAGCCGGAGGCGACGAGTTCGGTGAGGGCGGCTCGGACCTGTTCGGCCCGGTCAGCGCCAAGGTGCTTCCGTTGCCCGCCTTCCTCCGTCGGATCCTGGCGGGCAAGCTGACCCGAGCATTTCTACGCGATGTCAACGATTTCCTGTACGTCGACGCGCGCCGCCATGCCATGCGCGAAGCCTTCCGCTCGCGCTTGGACAGTGGTGGCGGGCCCTTCGTGGTGGTCGCGCACAGCCAAGGCTCGATAATAGCCTACGACGTGCTGCGCGAACTCGATCCGGCCCGCTACGACGTTCCGCTGCTGCTCACGGTCGGATCGCCGCTCGGCATGCAGGAGGTGCAGGATGAGCTTCGCCGCTGGCATGAGGGTCCCTTGGTCCAGCCCGCCTGCGTCCGCAGATGGGTCAACATAGCCGATTGCCTCGATCCGGTCGCGATCGACTCCGACCTCCGCGGTGATTTCCCGGGGTCGCTCAAGAATGTGCGGGAATTCGGCCTCAACACGGACTCGCCGCGCCACCCGCATTCGGCCACTGGCTATCTAGCGACGCAGATCGTGCGCGACACGGTACTGGATGTCGTCGGGCCGGCGTTTGCGCAATCCATCGCGCCGTTCGTTATCGCCAAGGACTTGGTGTCTGCGATGGAGAACGCGCTTCCGCGTGAGCGGCAGCCCGTGCTGATCCAGCTGGTCAACGAGGATGCAGCATCGACCGCGACGCTGGACGAGGCAGCGAGTCTGGTCGAACACAAGATCCGCAAGCTGGTCGTCGACAGCGGCAGCGAGTGGGAGGATGCGCAATTCGATCGCCTGCGCCGCTTCGTATCTGCCAGGCTGACGCGCAAGGAAGTGGAGACCCTGCGCAGCTTGGACGAAGAGCTGTCGATCAAGGCCATGTGGCGCAATGCGGAGAAGCGGGCGCTAATTCACCGGTCGACCAACACGATCCAAGCGGCTCCGGCAAATCTCGGCTACGGTGCGAACGGACAGGGTATTGCCTGGGCCGTGCTCGACACAGGCATTGCCGCGGGTCACCCGCACTTCAATGCCTCGGCCACGAACCTCGTGGTCGAGCAATATGATTGCATGAGCGTCGGTCCTCCTCGCCTCATCCGTCCAAGTGAAAAGGAGTTCGCCCGCTTCGACGGGAACGGTCACGGGACGCATGTGGCGGCGATTATTGCCGGTGAGCACAATACCGGCACGAAGGCTGGAGTTGAGACCTTTCGCGGAATGGCGCCCCGCTGCCGCCTGTACGGGTTCAGGGTGCTGGCAAGGGACGGGAACGGCAGCGATGCGTCGATCATCAAGGCGTTGGACCAGGTTGCGCAGCTAAATGAGAATTCCAGCCGGCTAGTGATCCACGGGGTCAACCTCAGCCTCGGCGGGAGCTTCGACCCGAGCGTCTATAATTGCGGCCACACACCTTTGTGCCAAGAGATCAAGCGATTGTGGCGGCAGGGGGTGCTGGTTGTACTCGCCGCAGGCAACGAAGGCTATGTGGTGCTGCGATCTGAGGGCGGACTAGTGCAGGCGAACCTCGACCTGTCGATCGGAGATCCCGCGAATCTAGAGGAGGCGATCGCCGTCGGATCGGTGCACAAGACCAATCCGTATACCTATGGTATCTCGTTCTTCTCATCGCGCGGGCCCACTGCAGATGGGCGCGCAAAACCGGACGTGGTCGCGCCGGGCGAGCGAGTCCTCTCGGCCCGACACGACTGGATACACGGCGTGGAGGATGCTCCCGCGATTGACGATCTGTATGTCGAGCGGAGCGGCACGAGCATGGCCGCCCCCCACGTGTCCGGCCTGCTGGCCGCGTTCCTTTCAGCCCGGCGTGAATTCATTGGGGAGCCTGACCGCGTGAAGCGCTACCTGATGGGCGGCTGCATGGATCTCGGCCGTGATAAATACATGCAGGGAGCAGGACTGCCAAATCTGATCAAGATGCTGGCGCTGCAGGTAGGCTAGCAATGAGCCCTAAATAGCCCGGGAATACGCATGTTATGAACCTAGGGTCAGGACCCGTTGATATGAGTGTCGCGATCTGATTCAGGCTCCGTGAGTAAACTGGCATGAGCAACCTGTACTGGCTGACCAACGAGCTGATGGCGCGCCTTCGGCCGTACTTTCCCAAGAACCATGGCAGGCCGCGCGTCGATGACCGGCGAGTGCTGAGCGACATAGTTTTCGTCAATCGCAACGCCCTGCGCTGGTGTGATGCGCCAAAGGATTACGGCCCGCACAAGACGCTCTACAACCGGTGAAAGCGATGGGGAGAAAAGGGTGTCTTCCTCCAGATGATGGAGGGGCTGGCTGCAGCAAGCCTCCACAAATCACCGCTTCATCCCGTTCGGGCGTTCCTTCACTGACCGGATATGATCGTGCATGCTCTCCAGCTTGGCGAGCGCGCCTCCCACGCGCCGGTTCATCAGCAGGATGGCGTTAGCGTTGGCCGGGTCTATCCGGCGGCTCGACATCACCCGCTCCGTTATCTCGTGCGTGGTAATGATGTTCACGGTTGTGAGCGTGTCGAGAAGAAAGCAAGATAGCTCGCCCCAAAACCCGCGAGAAATTTCGACGCGCCATATCCCGTCCAACAGGAGACTGGCAGAGGGAAGGCCACCCAAGCAACCAAATAGCCAAAATGGGGCCGAGAGTGGGGCCCAAATTTCACAAACTTAATTTTCCGCTATCTATTAGCTACTTGAACAAGGTCGCTGGCGGAGAGGGTGGGATTCGAACCCACGGTGAGCTTGCACCCACAACGGTTTTCGAGACCGTCCCAATCGACCACTCTGGCACCTCTCCGCAAAGCGAGGCCGGCTGGGGAGCCGGGGCCGATCGATGAGCGGCGCTGTTAGCCGAACCGAAACCGCTTGCCAAGCATGAGCTTGCCTCCCGGGCCGGCGAGACTAAATAAGGGCGATGAACCACGCGATGCCCCTTCCCTACGGTACGCGCTCCGTCTCGGATGCGCCGACGATCGCCCACGCGCAGTTTTCGATCGGCGACGTCGTGCGGCATCGCCTGCTGGAGTTTCGCGGCGTCGTGTTCGATGTCGATCCGGTCTTCGCCAACAGCGAGGAATGGTACGACGCGATCCCCGCCGACGTGCGCCCGCGCCGGGACCAGCCCTTCTACCACCTGCTCGCCGAAAATGCGGACAGCACCTATGTCGCCTACGTGAGCCAGCAGAATCTGGAGCATGACGAGAGCGAGGAGCCGATCGAGCATCCGGCGATCTCCGGCCTGTTCGATGAGTTTCACGACGGCCGTTATGCCCTGAAGCGTGAGCACCGCCACTAGGGTCGGCCGCACGGGGTCGCGTCGGTCCGCAGGCGTTGCGATCGTCCTCGTGCCGAGCGAAGGCGGGACAGCCTACGACCGCCGTTTCGCGACATCAGGCATCAGCCACCGCGTGGCCCCGCGAGTTCGCTGGGAAAGGCAACCGATTTTCCCGTGATCTGCGCCTGAGCGCAGCCCAGTGTCGGGATTATCGCCAAACAGGAAACGGGCCGCCTCACGATCGTGAGGCGGCCCGTTCTGTGCGGGGAGGGGGCGCCCCCTCCCCCGACTCAGAAGCGCGCGGTGGCGCGGGCGTAGAGGTAGCGGCCGTTGAAGCCGAACGGCGAGAAGGCGGACCACGGCGCGACATAGTTGGTCGACGGGAAATACACGTTGGCGCCGTTCGTAGCGCTTACCCCGGCAAGGCCGGTCGGCACCTTGGTGGGGTACACGTCGAACACGTTGTTCGCGCCGATCGCCAGCTCATATTTCTCGTTCAGCGTGGCGCGCAGCTCGAAGTCGGTCACCCACTTGGCCTTCAGCTCAAGGTCGTTGAACACGCCGCTGCCGCTCGGCCCCAGCTCGCCGCCGGCGGCCAGCACCTTGCCGTAGCGGGTGGTGCGGGCGGTGATGCCCAGCCAGTCGCGATCGAAATCGGCCGAGAAGTTCACCTTGGTGCGCGGCTGGCCGTCGGTCAGGCGCAGCCGCTCCTGCCGGCCGAACAGGATGATGCCGGGCACGTTGGCCAGCGGGCCGGGGGCGGCCAGCACCTTCTTCACCTTGGTTTTGTTGTAGTTGAAGCCGGCGGTCAGGTTCAGCCGGCCCTCGGCCACGTCGATCCGGTAGGTGCCCACCGCATCCAGGCCGCGCGTGCGCGTATCGAGGCCGTTGACGAAGAAGCGCGCGGCGTTGGTGTTGTTGAAGCCCGCCCCGTCGAGGATGCGCGCGATCGCGGCCCCCGCGCCGGTGGCGCCCGCCGCGCGGTTGGCGGTGAGGTTCTCGGTCACCACGATGCGGTCGTCGATCGATACCTGATAGACGTCCACCGTCACGTTCAGCCGCGAAACCGCGTCGAAGACGAAGCCGGCCGAATAGGAGACCGAGGTTTCGGGATCGAGCGCGGTCGCACCCAGCGCGGTGGCGATCGGGTTGTCCACCGGCAGCGTCACCGTCTCCAGCAGCACGCCGTTGACGTTGTTGGTCGCCTGCGCCGCATAGAACTGCTGCTGGAGCGAGGGCGCGCGGAAGCCGGTGGAGGCGGCCCCGCGGATCGCGAAGCCCTTCACCAGCTCCAGCCGGGCGGCGGCCTTGCCGTTGAAGTCCGATCCAAAGTCCGAATAGTCCTCGTAGCGGCCGGCCAGTTGCACGTTGAAGCGGTCGCTCACGTCGGCGTCCAGCTCGACATAGGCGGACACGTTGTCGCGCGACCGCAGCTGGTCCACCCGCTGCCCGCCGATCACCGGGGCGAAGCCGGGAAACCCCTGCGCGCCCGAAGCGCCGCCGAAGGTGCCGCCGGCATAGCTGCCCGGCGTGCCCGCCTTGATCTGGAACGTCTCGCGGCGATATTCGAGGCCGCCGGCCACGCTGAACTTGGAGAGGAAGCCGACGGCGATCTCGCGGTTCACGTCCAGGTTCGCGGTCGTCTGGCTGTATTGCAGCTGGCCCGCGTCGAACGCCTGCGGGCTGGTCGGCCCGAACGAGCGGTTCAGCGTGTCGGAGATGAAGAAGTCGATGCGGTTGCGCGCCGCCCCGCCGGACAGGTCGTAGTTCCAGCCGCCCACTTCGCCCCGCACGCCGGCGTTGCCGGAGATGTCGTACAGCGCGGTGTTGATGACCGGCAGGAAGCCGTCGGGGTAGATCGCGGCGATGTTGCGCCCGTCGGCCGCCAGCGGGCGGCGGAAGAAGGCGGCGCTGGCGCCATCGCGGAAGTTGTAGCTGCCGAACGCATACAGCTCGATCCCGTCGGTGATCGGGGCGCCCGCGTTGACGAACAGCTTCATGTCCTTGGTGTCGGCATCGCCATAGAGGTGGTTGAGGCGGTTGACCGTGAACTCGCGCGAATCGACGAGGCCGCCGATGCGGTCGTACTGCTGCCGCGGATCGTAGCCGGTGCGGTTGGTCGGGTTGCGATCCTGATATTCGGCCGAGACGTCGAGATAGCCCTCCTCGCCGATCGGCAGGCCCACGGGGCCGGCCACCGTCACGGTGCGGCCGTCGTCGACGTGGCGGTCCTTGCCGGTGGTGGTGGTGTTGAACACGCCGTTGGTGAGGCTGGTGGCCTCCGGCGCCAGCGTCGGCTGGCCCGCGCCGTTCACCGCCAGGCCGGTAAAGCCTTCGATGCCGTTCACATGGCTTTCGTAGCGGCCGTAGGTGATGGTGGCGCGGCCGCTGAAATCGCGCTTGTTGGCCAGCTGGAAGTTGATGACGCCGGCGATCGCATCGGAGCCGTATTGCGCGGCCGCGCCGTCGCGCAGTACCTCGACGCGGCCGAGCGCGATCGACGGGATCAGGTTGATGTCCACCGCCGAGGAGCCGCGCCCGACCGAACCGTTGATGTTGAGCAGCGCGGTGGTGTGGCGGCGCTTGCCGTTGATGAGGACCAGCGTCTGATCGGGGCTGAGGCCGCGCAGCGTGGCCGGGCGCACCGTATCGGTACCGTCAGTGATCGAGGGCTGGGGGAAGTTGAAGCTGGGCACCAGCGTGTTCAGCAGCTTGTTCGTCTCGGTATAGCCGTTGGTCTGCAGGGCGGCGGCGGTGATGACGTCGACCGGCACCGGGCTGTCGGCGACGGTGCGGTCGGTGCGGCGGGTGCCGGTGACGATGATCGTCTCGCTCGGCGAATCGCTGCCCTCGCTGTCGGCAACGCCGGGGGCGATCGCGGTTTCCTGCGCCGCTGCCGTAGCGGAAACGAATGCGGCGAGCGACACCGACGCGGCCAGCGCCGCCTTCAAGATGGTCATTGCTTTCTCCCTGCACGGCCCTGCCCCGGGCCATCCGTCGTCAGGGAGCATGGCCGCAGGCGTCGTCGCCACCGTAAACTGCTGGCGGACAACACAATCCCGCGCCGTGTAGCGATCGTGCAACAAATCCGACATAAACCTGGCACCGCCGGATCGGGTGATCGGAGGCCGCGTGATTGACTCGGGCAGACGTCTCGCATAACAGCGCCATCTTCCCGCGCGGAGTGTCGGGCCGTGGCATGTCGCCGTGGTCCGGTCGGTTCGTGCGGATCGTCTTTCAGGAAGTGATGAGGCCCATGTTCGCTATCGTGCGCACGGGCGGCAAGCAGTATCGCGTTGCCGCCGGAGACAAGATCGTCGTCGAGAAGATCGCGGGTGACGCGGGATCGACCGTGTCGCTCGGCGACGTGCTGTTCGCCGGCAACAACGGTGAAGTGCAGGACGTGGCGGGTCTGACCGTCTCGGCCGAGATCATCGCGCAGGCGAAGGCCGACAAGGTCATCGTC
The DNA here is from genome assembly GCF_007785815.1 of Alterirhizorhabdus solaris. Lineage (GTDB taxonomy): Bacteria > Pseudomonadota > Alphaproteobacteria > Sphingomonadales > Sphingomonadaceae > Alterirhizorhabdus > Alterirhizorhabdus solaris. The sequence goes on from NZ_VNIM01000014.1 coordinate 56,465, forward strand.
TTCAAGAAGCGTCGTCGTCACAACTACCGCCGCAAGAACGGCCATCGCCAGCAGCACACCATCCTGCGCATCACCGCGATCGGCGATCACAAGGCGGAAACGAAGGCCCGGGCGGAAGCGCCGGTGGCCGCGGAAGCCTGAGGAGTAACGGACAATGGCACATAAGAAAGCAGGCGGCTCCTCGCGCAACGGTCGCGATTCGGCCGGTCGGCGCCTCGGCGTCAAGAAGTTCGGCGGTCAGGAAGTGATCGGCGGCAACATCATCATCCGCCAGCGCGGCACCCGCGTGTACCCGGGCCGCAATGTCGGCATGGGCAAGGATCACACGCTGTTCGCGCTCGTCGAAGGCCGCGTGGCCTTCCATCAGGGCAAGCTCGGCCGCAAATATGTGCGCGTCGATGCGGCCAACGATGGCGCCAACGACAATGGGGCGGCCCTCGAAGCCGCCGAATAACGGGCGAACCGATTGTCGGGTCGCCTGATGGGCGACCCGAAGATCCGCCACGGCGGATCGTGAGGGAGACGGGTCGCACCGGCTCCCTTTTTGCTGTCTCCCTCATGGCCGCTTGCAGGCTGTCGCGCCGCTGTAACCCGATTGAGGCATGGCGCCCGGCACGAAGGAGATGAATGCGATGTTCGCACGTACCGAGCGGCTGATGCTGCGCCCCGGCTGGATCGAGGATGCGCCCGCGCTGGCCCATGCCATCGGGGACGAAGCGGTCGTCCGCAATCTGGCGCGCGCGCCGTGGCCCTATGGCGTACGCGATGCCGAGGCCTTCCTGCGCGACGGCACGCGGCATGGCCCGCTGCCCGATCTGCTGATCTTCGCCCGCACCTGGGGATCACCGCGCCTCGTCGGCGGAATCGGGCTGACCCCCACGGCGGCGGGCGAGGCGGAACTCGGCTACTGGATCGCGCGGCCCTACTGGGGTCTCGGCTTCGCCACGGAAGCCGGGCGCGCCGTGGTGGCGCTGGCGCATCAGAGCCTGCGGGTGCCGCGGCTGACCGCCCACTGCCACCTGGACAACCCTGCTTCCAGCCATGTCCTGCGCAAGCTGGGCTTCACCGTCACCGGCCGGGTGTCGATGCGCGCCTGCCATGCGCGCGGCGGGCTGGTGCCCAGCGCCGGGTATGCGCGCGAGGACGATGCGATTCTGATCGACACCGCCCGCGCGCCTCGCCTCGCCGCCTGAAGGGCGGCGGGCGGCGGATCAGGCCGCCAGCGGCAGACGGGCATCCTGATACGCACTGTCGGCGGCGGCGATCAGCGCGCGATCGTCGTGCCGCCACGGGTGGAAGCCCGGGAGGAAGAAGGCGCCCCACGCCCCCATGATCCGCCGCATCATGCCCGGCCGGGCGAAGGCGAACCACGCCATACGCGCCCACACGCGCGGCCCGGTCAGCCCGTCCTGCCGCAGCAGATCGAGAATGCCGGCGGTGCGATCGACCAGGAAGTTGCGCGTCACCAGCAGCATCACCTTGCTCTTCACCGACCAGCGTTTGAACCGCGGCCAGTCCTTCGTGGCGTGCAGCCAGGTGTCGTAGGCGACGCCCTTGTGCTCGATCTCCTCGATCGAGTGCCAGCGCCACAGCGCGGCAGACTCGGCATCCGCCGCCGCCAGATGACGCGGGTCAGCCAGCAGCGCGTGAGCGAGGATCGCGGTGAAATGCTCCAGCGCCATCGTCGCGGCGAGGCTTGCGATCGGCGGCTTGGCCCGCACGAAGGCGAGCCGCTCGTCCACCGCCGCTTCCAGCCGCGACACGTCGTAGCCGGCCTCCGCCACGCGGCGGTTGAACGCCACATGTTCGCGGCTGTGCAGCACCTCCTGCCTGGTGAAGGCCGCGATCTCGCCGGCCAGCCGGGCGGGGGTGCCGTCGCGGAAATGGCGAACGCTCTCCACGAAAAACGCCTCGCCCTTGGGGAAGGTGACGGACAGCGCGTTGTAGAAGGCGGTTGCCACGGGATCGCCGCCCAGCCACCACCGCGCGGTGCGCGCGCCCCTGCCGAAACGGCGGTCGCGCGGGCGAATGGCGAGATCGGGAGGGGTGAAGTCACGCATGTCTGTCTCCAATCCTCCCTTATGTGCGCGGTACTGACAAGAATGTCAATAACACGGACCCGCCTTACCCCCGCCGCCAGCCGCGAGGCCGCGCTGGAGGCGGCACGCGTGCTGCTGATCGAGCAGGGCCCGCAGGCGGTGACGCTGAAGGCGGTGGCGGCGCGCGTCGGCCGCACCCACGGCAACCTGCTGCACCACTTCGGCTCGGCGGCCGGGCTGCAACGCGCGCTCACCGCCAGCCTGGCCGAACGAATCACCGCCGGCATCGGCGAGGCGGTGCGCCGTGCGCGCGCCGGCGAGGCGGACCCCCGGCTGATCGTGGACCTCACCTTCGATGCGTTCGGGCGCGAGGGCGGCGGCGCGCTCGCCTCCTGGGCGATCCTGTCGGGCGATCGCGCCGCGCTCGACCCGATCGTGACGGCCACTCGTCAGCTCGTCGACCAGCTCGGCCCGCACGAGGGGCGGCCGGTGGAGGCGATCACGCTCACGCTGGTGCTCACCGCGCTGGGCGATGCGCTGATGGGGGGCGAGATGGCGCAGGCGCTGGGCCTGCCGCGCGAGGCGGCGCGGGCGATGGCGACCGAACGCCTGCTCGCGCTTGCCACCGGCCCCGGTGCGGCCCCCGCATCGGGCTTTGCGCCGGACAAGGATAAGTAGCCACCGCGCGGGGTGACCTTTTCGCGATTTCGTCTATACGGCGCGCCATGCATTTCCTCGATCAAGCAAAGATCTTCGTCCGCTCGGGCGCGGGCGGCCAGGGCGCGGTGTCGTTCCGGCGCGAGAAATATATCGAATATGGCGGACCGGACGGCGGCAACGGCGGCAAGGGCGGCGACATCGTGTTCGAGGCGGTGGGCGGCCTGAACACGCTCATCGACTTCCGCTACACCCAGCATTTCCGCGCGCCCCGCGGCAAGGGCGGCTCCGGATCGAACCGCACCGGGGCGGGCGGCGAGGATCTCGTCATCCGCGTGCCGGTAGGCACGCAGGTGCTGTCGGACGACAAGGAGACGGTGCTGCTCGATCTGACGCGGATCGGCCAGCGCGAGATCTTCTTTCCCGGCGGCGACGGCGGACGCGGCAACGCCAGCTACAAGACCTCGACCAACCGCGCGCCGCGCCAGCACGGCACCGGCTGGCCCTATCAGGAAGCCTATGTATGGCTGCGGCTGAAGCTGCTGGCCGACGCCGGGCTAGTGGGGCTGCCCAACGCCGGCAAGTCCACCTTCATCAACGCCGTGACCAACGCCAACGCCAAGGTGGGTGATTATCCGTTCACCACCATCCGCCCGCAGCTGGGCGTGGTGACGCGCCACAGCCGCGAGTTCGTGATCGCCGACATTCCCGGGCTGATCGAGGGGGCCGCCGACGGTGCGGGCATCGGCGATCGCTTCCTCGGCCATATCGAGCGGTGCCGCGTGCTGCTGCATCTGGTGGATGCCACCGGCGAGGATCCGGTCGGCGCGTATCGCACGGTGCAGGAGGAGCTGGATATCTACGGCGCCGGCCTGTCCGAAAAGCCACAGGTGCTGGCGCTGAACAAGGTGGACGCACTGGAGCCGAAGGAAGTCGCCAGGATCGCGCGCAAGCTGGCCAGGGCGGCGGGCGGCGACGAGGTACTGCTGCTGTCGGGCGCGGGCGGCGCGGGGATCGACGACGTGCTCGACCGGCTGGTCGCGGCGATCGGCCCGGCCGAGGCGACCAGCGTCGAGGCGACGGCCTCGGCCGAAGGCGATGCCGCCGAGCCGGTGCCGTGGTCGCCGATCTGATTCGGGCACATTGTTTTTAAGAACCATTCTCACTAACAGGTCGCGGTGCGGCCGATACGGCGGAACGGCAAGGGACGTGAAGGCATGACGACTGACAGCATCGGCGCGGCGCAGACGCTCACCCCGTCGAACAGCCTGACGGTGGAGACGGTGCTGTCCGTCCACCACTGGAACGAGCATCTGTTCAGCTTCAAGATCACCCGGCCGGCCAGCTTCCGCTTCCGCTCGGGCGAGTTCGTGATGATCGGCCTGCCCGGCGACAACAAGCCGCTGCTCCGCGCCTATTCGATCGCCAGCCCGGCGTGGGCGGAGGAGCTGGAGTTCCTCTCGATCAAGGTGCCGGACGGGCCGCTGACCTCGAAGCTGCAGCAGATCCAGCCGGGCGACCAGATGTACCTCGGCCGCAAGCCCACCGGCACGCTGGTGGCCGATGCGCTGCTGCCCGGCAAGCGGTTGTTCCTGCTCTCCACCGGCACCGGCCTCGGCCCGTTCCTCAGCCTGATCCGCGATCCGGATATCTACGAGATGTTCTCGCAGGTGTGCGTCGTCCATTCGGTGCGGCGGGTGAGCGATCTGGCCTTCCGTGACGATCTGGAAAGCCAGCTGGCCGGCGATCCGCTGGTGCAGGACGAGGCGCTGCTGAAGCTCAGCTATCTGCCCACGGTGACGCGCGAGCCGTTCCGCACGACCGAGCGGATCGGAACGCTGATCGAGAACGGCGGGCTGTTCGCCGGCATGGAGGGCGAAAGCCGGCTGGACCCGGAGACCGACCGGGTGATGATGTGCGGCAGCATGGAGATGATCAAGGAGCTGGCCGCCACGCTGGAGGCGGCCGGGTTCGAGGAAGGCTCCAACGCCAAGCCCGGCGCCTATGTGATCGAGCGCGCCTTCGTCGGCTGAGGTTTGACGCCGGGGCGGCGGGGACCGCCGGGTGAGGCTCGACCCGCCCGGTCCACCCGCGTAAGGCAGCGCGCATCATGCCCGCCACCCGCTTCACCCCCGCCGCCTGCGCGCGGCTCGTCGTCAAGATCGGCTCCGCCCTGCTCGTCGATGGCGGCGGGCGGGTGCGGCGGGGATTGCCGGGCGGGGGGGTCCCCCCGAATCTCCCCGCGCCGCCCCCCCCGGGGACGATGCTCGTCGGGTGCCCTCCGGCGTAGCCCGCTCGGGCCCGGCGCCGGGGGGGGTGCCCAAACTGCCGCGCCGCCACGCGGGAGCGGGCACA
>NZ_VNIM01000150.1 GCF_007785815.1 Alterirhizorhabdus solaris
GCGCCCTTCCCCCAGAGACTGACGCTCACCGCGCTCGGCGCGAGCGGCGCGACCCCGGTCGACGGGCTGACGGCCGAGGCCATCGGCTTCCCGAGCCTCGCCGCGCTCGATGCCGCCCCCGACGCGGCGGTGCGCGGGCGGATCGTGTTCGTATGGCACCGCATGGGCCCGACGCAGGACGGATCGAGCTACGGCCCGTTCGGTGATGTGCGGCGGAACGGCCCGTCACTGGCGGCGCGCAAGGGGGCGGCGGCGATCGTCATCCGCTCGATCGGCACCGGACCGGCACGGATGCCGCACACCGGCCAGACGAACTGGGCGAAGGACGTGGTCCCGATCCCCGCCGCCGCCCTGGCGCTGCCCGACTCGGATCAGCTCGAACGCCTGCTCTCGCGGGGCCAGCCGGTGCGGATGCGGCTGACGCTAACCCCGCGCGACGCGGGCATCCGCCAGTCCGGCAACGTGATCGCCGAGATACCGGGCCGCGACCCGAAGGCGGGCATCGTGCTGGTCGGCGGACATCTCGACAGCTGGGATCTGGGCACCGGCGCGATCGACGATGCCGCCGGGCTGGCCATCACGACTGCCGCCGCGAAAGCGGTCGCGGCGGGCGGACGGCCAAGGCGGACGATCCGCGTCGTGTGGTTCGGCGCCGAGGAGGTCGGCGGGCTTGGCGGGGATGCCTATCGCGATCGCCACAAGGGCGAACGACACGTCTTCGCCAGCGAGGCGGACTTCGGCGCGGACCGGGTCTGGCGTTTCGACACGCACGTCGGCAAGCCGGACGCGCCGCTGGTGAAGCGGATCGCGGAGGCGCTGCTGCCGCTGGGTGTGACGTATGGCGACAACGCGGCCCACGCCGGCACCGACGTGGCCCCGATCGTGACGGCGAACAACGTGCCGACGATCGGCCTGCGGCAGGACGGCACGCGCTACTTCGAACTGCACCACACGCCCGACGACACGCTCGACAAGATCGACCGGGCGCAGTTCGCCCAGGCGGAGGCGGCGTGGACAGCGATGTTGACGATCGTGGCGAATGCGCCGGAAGAACTGGATCCGCCGGTCGGGGTTATGCGGTAGGGCGTGTTTCTGTCAGGTGGGCGTGATCGAGGGGGGCGCCTGTCCGGCCGTGAACGATCTGCGGAGACAAAGTCAGATCGGTCCACGATCGTTCGTCGCCAGCGTGCCTTTGACGTGTGAGTACTGGCCTGATCGATCCAAGCGACCACCCCGAGCGAAGTCGAGACGCGCGCGTCGCAGCCCTCGACTTCGCCCGGGGTATGGGGCGTGAGATGCAGCCCCGTTCGGGTCAGCGCATCTCCGCCAGCAGATCCTTGATGTTGACGAAGCCGAACGCCACCGAGCTGTCCGCCACGCCATAAGGCACGAACAGCCGGTCGCCATGCTTCAGCGCGCCGCAGGTATAGACGACGTTGGGGACGTAACCCTCGCGGTCCTCGTTGGCGGCGGACAGGATCGGCTGGGTGGTCCGGCCGAGCACCTTGGAGGGATCGTCCTTGTCCAGCAGCGCCGCGCCGATCGAATATTTGCGCATCGCGCCCACGCCGTGGGTCAGCATCAGCCAGCCTTCGTCCAGCTCCACCGGCGATCCGCAATTGCCCATCTGCACCTGTTCCCATGGATAGCGCGGCTTGAGCAGCAGTTCGCCCTCGCCCCAGCTATCGAGATCACCGGAGCGGATGAGGAAAACGTTCTCCCCATCCTGCCGGCCGAGCATGTAATAGTCGCCGCCGATCCGGCGGGGGAACAGCGCCATGCCCTTGTTGCGTGCCGCCGACCCGCTGAGCGGCGCCAGCACGAAGCTGCGGAAGTCGCGCGTGCGCATCAGTTCGGAACGGATCGTCGCGCCATTATAGGCGGTATAGGTGCCGATCCACTCAGTCGTGCCGTCGTCGTGGGTGAACTCGACGAGGCGGAGATCCTCCAGCCCCTTGCTCTGCGCCGAGGTCATCGGGAACAGCACGGTGCCGGACAGCGAGCTGTCGCGGTGGCGATGCACCTCCACCGCGCCGCGCGGCAGTTCCACCGCGGTATCGGCAGCGGTGGCGAACGGCGGCTCGGGCATCAGTTCGAACGCCGCATCGGGACCGAGGATGCCCTCGCGGAAGGCCACCGAGGAGATATGGCCCTCGCCCACCGCGCGCAGCGACATCACGATCCGTACCGCCCCTTGCGACAGACCGCTCTGGTCTGGCGCGGCGACGATGCTGGGGTTCATCAGGGCAGCGGCGGCGTAGCTGTATTCGTGGCAGAAGAATGCCCCGATCAGCTGCTTGCGCTCCTCGCTAAGATTGGTGTCATCCAGCCCGAGCGCCACCTTGATCGCGCCGTAGCGGGTCATGAACACCGCCCGCGTCTGCCAGTGACGCGCCTCGAAGTCGCGAAGCACCAGTTCCAGTTCGGCATGGGCGCTGGCGTCGTCCATTTCCAGCACCGCATCCACGATGCGGCGGACCCGGCCGGGGCCGCCCGTTTTCGGGTCGGCCTCGATGGGAATGTGGAAGGGACGTACGACGACCCGCGCCGGATCCGCCTGCAATCGCAGCGGGCAATGAATCACATCGAACAAAAGCTGCCCACCCCCTTGTAGCAAGACTCAACGGTAGCGCAGGTCACCCGGCGCGTCACGTGTGCCGCCGACACTATTCGCCTTCCCCAGCAGGCGCGCCATGCCGCAGCAGGCGAACTGGAACGCGAGAACCGATTCCGCCCCGCGATTGAGGTTCACCCGATCGCTCATCAGCCCATCGAAGCAGTCGCCCTCCTCCGGCGCCGAGATCGGCAGGCCGATGTCGTTGGCGCCGCCGTACCAGCGATACGCGACCCAGGCGGTATCCACCCAGCGCCGGTCGCCGGTGACGGCATAGGCCGTTGCAGCGGCGTCGATCGTCGCCCATGCTTCCAGCGGCTGCTGGTCGAACGGCAGCGGGGCGGCGAACGGAATGCCGAAGCTGTCGGTGCCGATCGCGCGGAACTGACCTTCGGCATTGCGCTGCATGCCGTCCAGCCAGTCGAGGGTGGCAAGGCCATCACCCAGCATCGTCTCGTCGCCTAGCCGCTTGCCGGCCTTGATGAGCGCCTGTGGCACGCGGGCGTTGTCGTAGCTCAGCACCGTCTCGAACCAGACCCAGTCCGGCCGGCGCGCCGCCGCCAGCTGCCGGACAAGGCGCGCGGCGAGGTTAGCGACCAGCCGCCGTGCCGGGGCGTGACCGGGATGCGCATCGAGCACCGCATCGGCACCGAGCAGGGCGAACGCCCAGGCACGCAGGCTGCCGAGCGCCTCGGCGTGCGGCGCTACCTGATCGAACAGATGCAGCGCCCAGCGGCGCATGTCTGCCGAACGGGCCTCCGATACGGTGACACCGATCGACCAGAGCGAGCGACCGAAGCTGTCCTCCGACCCTTCGCTCTCCAGCCAACCGCGATCGAATCCCATGAAGTTGCGGAAGCGGCCGATATCCCCGTTCCATGCATGCTGCACGAACGAGGCATAGACGGTCGCCAGAACGTCGGCCCGTGCCATGTCGTCGCCGTCATACTGATGCATCAGCATCAACGCGCGGCAATTGTCGTCCACGCAATAGCCGTGGTCGCGATCCGGGACCGCAAAGATCGAGTGCTGGATGATGCCGCAACCGTCGGTCAGCCGCTCGACCCCGTCGAGCCGGGCGCGGGCGGGGGCGACGGGTTCACGCTCGCTTCGCTTAAGACGCACCGGGCGTCTGGCGATCGCATCCTCGCAGATCGCGAGATAGGCGGCGGCGAGACGCGGCCAGATCATGCTGCGACCGATCGCATAGGCGCGCTCGCGCATCCGTTCCATCCGCGCGCGGTCGTCGAGCAGGCCGTTGATCGCGGTGACGAACGCCGGGCTTTCGCCGAACGGCACGATGATGCCGACATCGTCCGCGAGCAGCTCGGTCGCGTGCCAGTACGGGGTGGAAACCACCGGCTTGCCCAGCGCCACCGCATAGGAGAGCGTACCCGACGTGATCTGCGCCTCGTTGAGATACGGCGTCACATACACGTCGGCCGCCGCAAGATAGTCGAGCAGCAGTTCCTGTTCGAGGAAGCCGTCGATGAAGCGGACGTTGTCGGCGACGCCCCGGTCCGCCGCGAGGGCGATCAACCGCTCGCGATACGCCTCGCCCTCGCGCGCCACCAGATGAGGATGGGTCGCGCCCAACACGACGTAAAGCGCCTGCGGATGCGTGGCGACGATGTCGGGCAGGGCCTCGATCACCGTTTCGATACCCTTGTTGGGCGAAAGCAGGCCGAAGGTGAGCAGCACGTCATGCCCGTCGAAACCGAACCGGGCCTTGTGCTCGCCGGTCGGCAGCAGCGGGCGATCGGGCACGCCGTGCGGCACGACGGCGATCATGTCGCTGGCGACGCCGTTGACCCGCTCGAGGATCTCGCGGCCCTTCTCGGCCATCACGATCAGCTTGGAGGCACGACGGGCAAGTGCATCGAGTACCGCGCGCTGCCCGGAATTGGGCGCCTCCAGAACGGTATGCAGCGTCACGACCACCGGCGCGGACACGCGGTCGAGCAGGCGAAGCAGATGCACGCCGGAGTCACCGCCGAAGATGCCATATTCATGCTGCACGATCACGACGTCGGCGCCGCTGGCGTTGATCCGGTGGGCGGCAGCGCGATAATCGGCCAAGTCGTCCTGTGCGATCGTGCAGCAGACGGTCGCCGGATAGGCGTGCGTCGTGCCCGGATCTTCCATGGCATAGACGTCGACCGACACATCGGGGAAGGCCGCAGTCAGCGCGGCGTGCACGTCGAAGGTAAAGGTTGCGATGCCGCAGAGACGTGGCGGATAGTTACCGATGAGGGCGACACGCTTTATTGTTCCGGTCTTGCCACCAATCATGGACTCTTCCTCATATCTGAATCTGTACGCCCGTAATTGCTCCACCGGCTAGTTCCGTGGCACCAAAGCGTCGTTCGGAAAAATCAACGTTTGATGACGGTTATGGTTGCGCCAGACGTTGTGCGACGCAACACAATTCGACCTGAATGACCCGTGTGTCACCTAATATTCACGTTGACGGAGTGGGCCGGCACGCTATGGGGAGATTCTGGGACGGCATTCGGGCCGCGCCCGTTATGAATTTATTGGAGCTGCTCGAATGAAGAAGCTGAGCCTCGTTCTCGTCGCGACCGGCCTGCTTGCCCTGTCCGCCTGCAACAAAACCCCGGCCGAGCAGGTCGTGGACAATGCAGCAGACAACGCATCCGAGCAGATCGAGAACGCTGCCGATTCGCTCGAAGCGGCAGCCGACAACGCCACCAACGAGGCGACCGAAGCTTCGCTCGAGAACGCTGCGGACAACCTGCACGACGCCGCCGACAACGTCGGTGAGAACCACATGTGATCCCACTCCGTCGCTTCGGCGACGGAACGGTCGATTGAACGGGCGTCGCGACATGGTCGCGGCGCCCGTTTTCTTTGTGGTGCGATGGTTTCGATCGTTAATTCAGCGGTAACGACGGATCGGGCGGCAGATGTGCCGCTGTCGATACGCTCAGGCCCAAGTTAATGCTTCGACCACCGCCGCCGCTGTTGTAGTCTGTGACGATTCGAGGGGTTGGGCGCGCCCCGTCGAACCGTGACTGTTGAGCGGGGGCGACTGACGGACGAGAGATCCGCCTGCCCACGCGACAAGGTGGGAGACGATCGTGCGTCAGTATCCGGGGTTTCGTCTGGTCCTAGCCGCGACCGTCGCGTTGCCCCTCGCCGCGCCCGTCGCGGCGCAGGAGATACGCCCCAGCCTCCAGAACAGCTTCCGGCTCGGCAGCGGCGGCAGTTCGTTGTGCCAGGTGCAGTCGCGATCGGTCGATCCCGCGATCAAGGGCATGTTCGATCGCGCCTATGCCATCGTGTGCCGCGATGCCGCCACGCCGATCGGGCGCATCTATGCGCTTCGCCGAAACGCCGGCGACGATCCCGTCGCGCGCCTCGCCGCGTTGCGCGGTGCCGGCACGGCGTGTGAGGCGGCGGCCGCGGCGACGGTGCCCGATCTGGCGGGTGCCACGCTGGCGCAGTGCCGGCTGACCACCGGCGACGTGCCGTACCATGCCTATGCGTTTACTCGTGGCCGCACGACCTATGCCGCCGAGGGGCTGGCCGGCTACGACGGGGCGTTGCAACTCGGCCTGCGAACTATCGTGGCCGACCGGATCCTGCCCGGCGACATCGAGGTGGCGACCACCGGCAGTGGCGATCCGGCGGCATTCGCGCGCGTGCAGGCGGGCAGCCTCGATATCGATCAGGCGCTGGCCGAGGGTTATCGCCGCAACAACAGCGGCAGCTACGCCGAGGCCGCCGAATTCTTCGACACGCTGCTGCAACGGGCGGAAGGCGGCACTTCGGGGTCGGTCAACCAGCGCCAGCTCGGCGAATATGTCATCAACCGGGCGTTGCAGAAATCGAACCTCGGCGATTTCGCGGAGGCCGACGCGCTGTTCGCGCAGGCCGCCCGCATCCCCACCGCCGATCCGGTGCAACTGCGGCTGCGGCGCAATTTCCACGTGCTTCACCTGCTCAACCAGCGGTTGCTGCCCGATGCCGTGGCCGAACTCGCCGCCCCCCTGCCGACGCAGGAAGGAGGCATGCCC
>NZ_VNIM01000151.1 GCF_007785815.1 Alterirhizorhabdus solaris
GCGGTGGAGCGGCCGCGCTTCCCCATCGTGCCGCTGGTCGGCGGGCCGCTGGCACCCCGGCTGATGGCGCGCGCGCTGCTGCCGCTGCTGCGCCGGATTCGCGCGGATTTCCCGTTCGATGTGATCGATGCGGAATTCTTCTATCCCGACGGCCCGGCGGCGGTGCGGCTGGGGCGCGCGCTGGGCGTGCCGGTGTCGATCAAGGCGCGCGGCGGCGACATCCATTACTGGTCGGCGCAGGCGGGGTGCAGGCGGCAGATCGTGGCGGCCGGGCGCGCGGCGGGGGGCATGCTGGCGGTGAGCGGCCCGCTGCGGGACGACATGATCGCGCTGGGCCTGCCGGGCGATCGTATCCACGTCCACCACACCGGCGTCGACGCCGCGCTGTTCGCCCCGCGCGACCGGGCGGCGGCGAAGGCGGCGCTGGGGGTAGAGGGGCCGCTGCTCGTCAGCGTCGGCTATCTGATCGAGCGCAAGGGGCAGCGGCTGGCGATCGAGGCGCTGCCGATGATTCCCGACGCGACGTTGCTGATCGTGGGGCAGGGGCCGGCGCGCGGCGATCTGGAAGCGCGGGTGGCGGCGCTGGGGCTAGGGGAACGCGTACGGTTCCTCGGCACGCTGCCCCACGCCGAACTGCCGGCGCTGATGGGCGCGGCGGACGTGATGGTACTCCCCTCGTCGTCGGAGGGGCTGGCGAACGTATGGGTGGAGGCGTTGTCCTGCGGCACGCCGGTGGTGACGGCGGACGTGGGCGGCGCGCGCGAGGTGATCGACCGGCCGGCGGCGGGGCGGCTGGTGGCGCTGGATCCGGCGGCGATCGCAATGGGGGTGAACGCGCTGCTGGCCGATCCGCCCGGGCAGGCGGCAGCCCGCGCGGCGGTGGCCGGCTTCACGTGGGAGGCAAATACGGCGGCGCTCTACGCGCATCTGCGGGGATTGGTGACCCGCCGCTGAAGACGCCGACGACCGCGCCGGGAGGTGCGATCGATTGCGCGTCATCGCCGCGGGCGCCGGGGCCACCGCCTTGCCGGGCCTGCCGGGGGCGCGGCGGTATGTCCCGGTCAAGGCGCCGCATCATGCCCGCGCGCAGGCGGCGTTGCGCGGAGCATGGCGGATGCCTTATCTGCGCCGATGCTGTTTCGCCTGCTTATCGTCGCCCTGCTCGCCAACCTCGCCTTGCCGGCGCTGGCGCAGGATACCAACCAGATCGTCGCCGTGGGCAAATCGCTGGAGGCGGCGTCGCGGGATTTGCAGGCCGTCGACCAGGCGTTCGACCAGCCGACCGAGGAAGCCGAACGGCGCGACCTGCGCGACCGGGCGAGCACGGTGCGACAGTCGGTCAACGACGCGGTGGCGCTGCTGGAGCCGCAACTGGCGGCGGTGGACGCGCGGCTCGGCCAGCTTGGCACCCCGACGCCGGGAGTGACGGAAGCGCCCGATATCCGCGCCCAGCGCGGGTTGCTCGCCCAGCAACGCTCCACCATCGACAGCGCGATCAAGCGAGGCCGCCTGATCGGGGTGGAGGCGGGGCAGCTCGTCGACGAGATCAACCAGAGCCAGGCGCAGGCGTTCGGCGAGCGGATGTCGGCGGCGGTCGCCTCGCCGTTGTCGCCGGGGTTCTGGACGGCCACGCTGAAGGCGGCACCGCGCGATATCCGGCGGGTGATGCGGGTTACGGCGGCGGGCGTGACGCAGGTGCGGCAGGCGCTGCGCGACGATCATGGCTGGCAGGCGGGGGCCGGTCTGGTGGTGGCGCTGCTGCTGCTCGGCCCGCTGCGCCTGATGCTCCGCCGGCTGGGGCGCGAGCGACTGATCGCCCATGCGCCGGCCAGCCGGGTGCGGCGATCGGGGCTGGCGCTGTGGCTGGTGCTGGTGGGGATGCTGTTGCCCGGTTTCGCCGCCGTCGCACTGATGCAGGGGCTGCGCTGGGCGGGAATGCTGACCCCGGCGTGGAATCTGGTGGCCGTCTGCTTCGTGCGCGCCACCTTCGTGTTCGGCCTCGTCTCGGCATTGGGCGGGGCGCTGCTGCTGCGCCGGCAACAATCGTGGCGGCTGCTGCCGATCGGCGATGCGACCGCCGACGCGCTGCGCCCCTGGACATGGGCGGCCGCCGGGCTGGGCTTCGTCGGCGTGATGCTGATCGGTTTCAACGAGGCGGTGGGGGCCAGCTATGCGGCGCGTGCGGTGGCGGACGGGCTGCTCGCCATCCTGCATTGCGTGCTGATCGCCGGTATATTGCTCACCATCGGGCGGCTGCGCGCCCGCTCCGCAGGCGGGGAGGAAGAGGCGCCGCCGGCCTCGCATACCGGGCTGGCGTTGCTGTCGCTGGCCTGCTGGCTGCTCACCTGCGTGTCGCTCGGTGCGCTGCTGCTCGGCTACGTCAACCTGTCGCTGTTCGTTTCGCGGATGGTGGTGTGGGTGGCGGTGGTGGCAGGCTCCCTCTACCTGCTGCTCGTCGCCGCCGACGATATCCTGACCAGCGTGTTTTCCAGCGAGAGCAGGCTCGGTCGCGCGGCGACTGGCGGGCTGGGGCTGCGCGGCAGCGCGGTGGACCAGTTGGGCGTCGTGCTTTCCGCGCTGGTGCGGCTGCTGCTTGTCGCGCTGGGTGTCAGCATGATGGTCAGCCCGTTCGGGTCGAACGTGGGCAACCTGTTCGATCAGGCGACCATGGTGGCGCAGGGCGTGACGATCGGCCAGATCACGATCTCGCCCGGCGCCATCCTGCGGTCGCTGCTGGTGCTGGCGGCGGGCCTGTTCGTGGTGCGGGGCGTGCAGCGGTGGCTGACGACGCGCTACCTGCCGACGACCGAGCTGGACGATGGCGCGCGCAATTCGATCAGCATGGTGGCGCGCTACACGGGCGTGATTCTGGCGGCGCTGTGGGCGCTCGCCTCGCTCGGTATCGGGGTGGAGCGGATCGCGCTGCTGCTGAGCGCGCTCTCGGTGGGCATCGGCTTCGGCCTGCAGGCGATCACGCAGAATTTCGTCTCCGGCCTGATCCTGCTGGCGGAGCGGCCGGTGAAGATCGGCGATCTGGTGCGGATCGGCGATCAGGAAGGCGACGTGAAGAAGATCAGCGTGCGCGCCACCGAAATCCAGATCGCCGACCGATCGACGCTGATCGTCCCCAATTCGGAGCTTATCACCAAGACGATCCGCAACATGACGCTGGCGAACCCGATCGGCCGCATCCAGTTGCTGTTCTCGGTCCAGCTGGATGCGGACACGGACCGCGTGCGCGCGATCCTGAAGGACATGTTCCGCGAGGCCGAGCATGTGCTGGACGACCCCGAGCCGAAGATCTTCCTCGATTCGATCATCGACGGGCGGATCAACTTCAACTGCTTCGCCTATGTCGCCAGCCCGCGCGATGCCTATCCGACACGCAGCGAGATGCTGTTCCAGCTGCTGCGCCGGATGCCGGCTGCCGGGATCGATCTGGGCACCGCGCACCAGCAGATCGAGCTGCTCGGCCTGCCGGACAGCGTGAGGGGGGCGAAGGATACGCCGGGGGGGCTGCCGGGTTGATACCCCGGACACACAACGAAAGACCCCCGCACATGCCATCGCCCCGTTACCGCCCCCCGCACGACTTCGGCCTCGGCGGGGTCGCGATCGGCAACGAGTTCCAGTTCGCCACCGACGAGCAGGCCGAGGCGACGCTCGCCGCCGCCTGGGATGCCGGGGTCCGCTATTTCGACGTATCGCCGTGGTACGGCCTTGGCCTGGCCGAACGCCGCTTCGGCCGGTTCCTCGCGCGCAAGCCGCGCGGCGAGTTCGTCATCTCGTCCAAGGTTGGCAAGCTGCTGCGCGCGGGGCGCGACAATGAGGGGAAAAAGCACTTTCCCTTCGGTAACTCGCCGAACACGCCGCATTTCGACTATACCGCCGATGGCGTGCGCCGCTCGATCGAGGACAGCCTGCAACGCATGGGTCTGGACCGGCTCGATATCGTCTTCGTCCACGACCTTTCGCCGGACAACAAGCTGCTGCCCGAGAACTGGGAGACATTGTTCGGCGTGGCGGAGAAGGGCGCGTTCCCGGCGCTGACCCGGCTGCGCGAGGAAGGCACGATCGACGGCTGGGGGATGGGGGTGAACTGCCCGCAGCCGATCCTGCGCTGCCTGGAGGTGGCGGACAGCGACGTGCACCTGCTGGCGAGCCAGTATTCGCTGGTCGACCATGGTAATGCGGTGGAGACGGTATTTCCCATGGCGCGCGAGAAGGGGGTGTCCTTCGTCGTTGGGTCGGCGCTGAACGCCGGCTTCCTCGGCGGCGCCAACCGCTACAATTATGGCGAGGAGAATACGCTGATCGCCCCGGACAAGCGTGAACGGCTGAAGACGGTGCGTGCCGTGGCCGATCGACACGGTGTCGATCTCGTCGCCGCCGCGCTCCAGTTCAGCCTTGCACCCGATGTGGCGTCTTCGCTGATCGTCGGCACCGCCAGCCCGACCCACCTGCTGGCGGACCATGCGGCGCTGCGCGCGAAGATCGCGGCGGCATTCTGGGCAGACCTGCGGGCGCAGGGGGTACTTCATCCCGAAGCGGCGGTGCCGGACGCCGTGTAAGGCGGGCGATGGGCCATGATGCGGGCGCCGGGCGTTACGCCACGAACCCGAGATCAGGAACGCAGCATGACCCATCCCCCAACACACGCTGCCGATGGCCTGTCCCGCCCGGCGGCACTGGCTGTCGTCGTGGGCGTGCTGGGCGCCAGTGCGATCCTGGGCCGGCGTAACGCGCCGGATCCGTCGCATCCCGGCATCCGCCACTGGTACAGACGGCTGGACAAACCGGCGTATACGCCGCCCGATGCCGCCTTCGGCGCGGTGTGGCCGGTGCTGGAGACGGGGATGGCGGCCGGCGGTTATCGCCTGCTGCGCCAGCCGCCGGACGCTCGGCGCAATGCGGCGGTAGGGCTGTGGCTGCTCAACAGCGCGATGATCGGTGGCTGGACGGAGATCTTTTTCCGCAAGCGGGAGCTGGGAGCGAGCGCGATCGCATCGGGCGCGATGATCGTCACCGGCGCGGGCTATGTGGCCGCCGCCGCCCGGGTCGACCGCACGGCGGCGGCCACGGCGGTGCCGTACGTCGCGTGGCTGGGATTCGCCACCTTGCTCGCTGGCGGTATCTGGCGGCGGAACCGGGCGGGCGGGGCATGACCCGCCTGACCGTGTGGCATGACGGCGGTTGCCCGTTGTGCCGGCGCGAGATCGCGCTGATGCGCCGGCTCGACCGTCGGGGGGCGATCAGCTTCGTCGACGCGCGCGACGCGCCCGGCACCTGCCCGGCCGACCGCGCCGCCCTGCTGGAGCGCTTCCATGCGTCCGAGGACGGCCGGCTCTTGTCCGGCGCGGCGGCCTTCGCCGCGATGTGGCGGGCGATCCCGTTGCTTCGCCCGATCGGGCTGCTGGCCCGGCAGCCGGCGGTGCTGGCGGTCCTCGAGCGGGTCTATCTCGCCTTCCTGCGTGTCCGACCCCGGTTGCAGCAGATGGCCCGACGGCTGGAGCAGCGAGCATGACGCCGGTCGTGCGTGAACCCGCCGGGCCGGGGCGGACCAGCGTGTGGGATTTTCCGCGTCCCGCCATCGCGGAAGCCTGCACGGGCCATATCCGTATCGAGCACGGCGGACGGACGATCGCCGACAGCCGGGCCAGTGTCCGCACGCTCGAAACCAGCCATCCGCCGAGTTACTATATTCCCCCCGCCGACATCCTGATGAGCGCGCTGCGCTGCTCCGCTCGGCGATCCTTCTGTGAGTGGAAGGGAGAGGCGGTCTATTATGATCTGGTGACGGGGGCGTCCGTGATCCGCGACGTGGCGTGGAGCTACCCCGCGCCGACCCGCGCCTTCGCCGCGCTGCGCGACCATCTCGCTTTCTACGCCGCGCCGCTCGATGGCTGTTTCGTCGATGGCGAGCGGGTGACGCCCCAGCCCGGCGAATTTTACGGTGGCTGGATTACCGGCGATCTTGCCGGGCCGTTCAAAGGAGAGCCGGGAAGCCGTTTCTGGTGAAGACGGGAAGGGTGGACGTTGCCGGCTTTTTGGACGGCTGCGGCCGATTTCATCAGGTTCGACCATCGCAGCGGTGTGGTTCAGATCTGTGAAGCGACTCGCCCACGGGAGTGATTCGGCCATTCGGCGTCCCGTCTGAGCCGGGCACCTGTATCGCGGCCGGCGGCATGGCGACCTCCAGGCCAGCGATTCCGGGCCTTTCCGTTGTCCGGGCAGACAATCTGCAAAACGGTGTTGACGGGGGAGGGGCTTGGACCTAGAAGCCACTCCACCGGCGGCGGTGACCTGGATTTCCGGGTCGCTTCTGCTCCTCCCCGGATCGGTAGACGATCGCCTCAGCCTTTGGGTTGGGATCGAAGAGGTTTTCGGCTCTTTCTCATAGTTATTTGATGAAGGGACATGTGGGCGGCGGCTCCGGTTCTCTGCGGCGTTCAGGCGTGGAGTTATCGGTTAAAGTCAGGTCGTTCATGTGTCTTATATGCTTTATGCAATATA
>NZ_VNIM01000152.1 GCF_007785815.1 Alterirhizorhabdus solaris
TTGCAGGGGTGGGGCGTGGCGGAACAGGCGCTGCCGGGGGTTTGAGGGCCTTCGGTTTACGGTGACCTGTAAAGGCGTTCCATTCGGGTTCTGGACTAGCATCGCTAGGAGTAACAGGTGCCAATCGCCGAAAAGGAAGTTAAGCGACTGTGGGGAATGGCCGGGGGTTATTGTAGCAACCCAGAGTGTCGGGACCGTGTCGCCATTGTCGGTGATAAAGGGCAAAGCTACCTGATTGGCGAGATGGCGCACATAATTGCACGCCAAGCCAGGGGGCCCCGTGGGGACGGCGTTGGCGGCGACAATACCTACGCAAACCTCGTCCTATTATGTCCAACATGCCATAGGAAGGTGGATAAAGCGCCGGCGTAATTTCCTGTAAATCTACTAATCAAGTGGAAAGATCAGCATGAGTCTTGGGTTAACAGCTGGGCAAAGCCGGACCGAATAAATTCAACACAGGATCTTATGTCATTTATCTTCAGCCTTCTCGAAGAGAATCATCATTTTTTTAAGGATTATGGTCCGGATTCGTCTATAGCAGCTACCAATCCATTATCATCAGCTTACGCGATCTGGGTGGCACGCCGTCTGGACACAATCTTGCCGAACAACCAAAAGATTATCTCTGCACTTAACGAAAACAAGAAAATGGTGCCGGGCGAAATGAAGGAAGCTGTGTTAATGTTTCGCGACCACGCGTCAAGCTATGAGCAGAACGCATATGATCGGCTTGATCATTACAGGCTGTTCCCAATGCTGTTCGCCAAATTGGTGGAGAAGTACAAGAATGAATAACGGTACAAACGACTTCGGTGTCAGCTTTGCTCAAATCTCCTTTCTCAATCGCCTGCTCACCGCTCATTCGAACGTCATCGAGGTCAGGCGGTCGAACGACATTCAGTTTGACATCGTTCGTGAACGCGGTGGGCCTATCCGGCTGGTATGCCTTGATGAGTATGCCTGCGGGCTCGCGCGAGTGTTTGAAACTCAAGCGGCGTTTCCAAACGTGAATCTTATTTACGTCGGAGGCGTGTGGAATAGCTACACCAAGGATGCGAAACAGTACTGCGAGGCCGAACAAATAGGCCTGTTCAATGCTAAGGAGATCACCGGATCCCTGTGCCGCAGTGACTTTTGGCGCTATGTGCGAGCAGATTAAAACCGCGATCGCCGAGAGCCTTAAGTCACACCCTTCGGTCGCCAGCGCATGGGGCTTTGGTTCTTTTTTCCGCGGTGAGGACTATCACGACATCGATATCCTCGTAGTTATCGAGGCGACAAACGGCCGGCTGCTTGACATATCACGCGCAATTAGAACTACCCTGCTGCGGATCGAGCATACAATCGGAACCTCCATCGATCTAATAATTCTGACAGAAACCGAATTCGAGAGCCGTCCCTTGCGCGACATGGATCAGTTGGTCCGTATCACCGCCTGATGCGTCACATCATTACGTCACTGACGCCGTTTTCCATTAGGTTATCTTCTTTATTCTCTATGAAATCGTCCCCAGCCGATGAGGCTGCGTATCACGAATTTGCTCCCCCTAAAGTGTCCAGCGATCCACATCCCCCGGCAGCGCCACCTTGCGCCACATGCCCTTGAGGTCGGCGACCAGCCCGCCGTCCGCCACCAGCGCCAGGATCGCCTCACCGGATAGCGCGCGGTAGTCGGCGTGGGGGACGGCGGCCAGCACCAGATCGTAGCGGCTTTCCAGCGCTTCGGGCACCAGCGCCAGGCCATATTCGTGCGCCGCCTCCGATCCGTCCGCCATCGGATCGTGCACAGTGACGAGGTGGCCGAGCGACTCCAGCCGGCGGATCACGTCCACCACCTTGCTGTTGCGCAGGTCGGGCACGTCCTCCTTGAAGGTGAGGCCCAGCACCAGCGCGGTGCCGGGCTTGCCGCCGCGCCGGGCGTGGAGCTGGTCCGCCACCCACGCGCCCATCCCGTCGTTGATCGAGCGGCCGGCGAGGATCACCTGCGGATCGTGGCCGATCTGCTGCGCGCGGAACGAGAGGTAATAGGGATCGACGCCGATGCAGTGGCCGCCCACCAGCCCGGGCTTGAAATCGAGGAAGTTCCACTTGGTGCCGGCCGCATCCAGCACGTCCCAGATCGACAGGCCGAGGCCGGCGAAGATCGTCGTGATCTCGTTCATGAAGGCGATGTTGATGTCGCGCTGCGCGTTCTCGATCACCTTGGCCGCCTCCGCCGCCTTGATCGAGGCGGCGCGGAAGGTGCCGGCGGTCGTCACCTTGTCGTACAGCGCGGCGATGCGGTCGGTCACTGCGGGGTTTTCGCCCGCCACCACCTTCACGATGCGGTCGATGGTGTGCTCGCGGTCGCCGGGATTGATCCGTTCCGGGCTGTAGCCGAGGAAGAAATCGACGCCGCGCGTCAGGCCGGAGACGCGTTCCAGTTCGGCCCCGCACAGATCCTCGGTGACGCCGGGGTAGACGGTGCTCTCGTAGATCACGAGCGTATCGCGGCCGCCGCGGATCAGCCCGCCCACGGTGCGCGTGCCGCGCAGCAGCGGGCCGAGATCGGGCTTGTTCTCGGCATCCACCGGCGTGGGCACGGTCACGATATAGACGTCCGCCCCGGTGGCATCGGCGGCGCGGCTGGTGAGCAGCAGCGGCGAGGCCCGCATCCGCGCCTCGTCGATCTCGCGCGTGCGGTCCTCGCCCCGGCGCAGCTGGTCGATCCGGCTGCGGTCGATATCGAAGCCGGTCGTCTTGAACCTGTCCGCCAGCGCCCCCGCCAGCGGCAGGCCGACATAGCCAAGCCCGATCACCACCACATGCGGATCAGCCGTCATCATCACCCCCGCCGGCACCGCAGCACCCTGTTTACCGGCGCTGTATTCCACGCCCGCTTTGCTTTTGCATTAACGCGCGGGCCACCAACGAACGCAACCGAAACGATGCATCCGCGTTGGACCCAGGACTTTCGGGAGACTTCACATGAGCCGCCTCGCCATACTCTGCCTGCTCGGCACCGCCGCCCTCACCGGGGGCTGCATGGGGACTGACGCCGGTGAAAACGCGAACGCGGGGCCCCCGCCCGCGCCGGCTACCGCCACGCTCACCGGCCCCACCGGCACCGTTCTGGGCAACGCCACGCTCACCCCGGTGCGGAACGGCATCCGGCTGGTGGTGGAGGGGACCGGCCTCACCCCCGGCGCACACGGCGTGCATATCCATGCCGTCGGCCGCTGCGAGGCACCCGACTTCACCAGCGCCGGGCCGCACTGGAACCCCACCGGCATGAAGCACGGCAAGGACGCCCCCGGTGGCCCGCACATGGGTGACGTGCCGAACATGATGGTGGGTGCGGACGGCACCGGCAAGCTCGAGGCGACGATGCCCGGCACGATCACCGGCGGAGCATCCCCGCTGCTCGACGCCGATGGCGCCGCCGTGGTGATCCACGCCGCCGCCGACGATTACAAGACCGATCCCTCGGGCAACAGCGGCGGCCGCGTCGCCTGTGGCGCGGTGACGGCGGGGTGAGGCAACGCGACCGGCACCGCCGCTTCGCGCGGTGCCGGTCGCCTCAGGTCGGTAGCCAGGCGACGCGGCGACGTTCGATCGGATCGGGTGGCTGGACGATTGTTGATCGCCGCCGAACCGACGCCTGATCGACCGGGCTTGCGGCAATGACGCCGGATCAGACCAGCCGGCTCTGCCGCACCGCCGCCTCGACGAAGCTGGCGAAAAGCGGATGCGGATCGAACGGCTTGGATTTCAGCTCCGGGTGGAACTGCACGCCGACGAACCACGGATGGTCCGGCCGCTCGACGATCTCGGGCAGCGCGCCATCGGGTGACATGCCGGAGAAGACAAGGCCGCCGTTCTCGAGCGGCTCGCGGTAGTTGATGTTCACCTCGTAGCGGTGGCGGTGACGCTCTGAGATGTCCTCGGCGCCGTAGATGGCTCGCACCTGGCTGTTGCCCGTCAGCTTGGCCGGGAACGCCCCCAGCCGCATCGTGCCGCCCAGATCGCCCTCGGCAGAGCGCAACTCTCGACCCCGTGCCGACTCCCATTCGGTGATGAGGCCGACGACCGGCTCGTCGGTCGGGCCGAATTCGGTGGTGGACGCAGCGGCAATGCCGGCGGTGTTCCGCGCGCCTTCGATGCAGGCCATCTGCATTCCCAGACAGATGCCGAAGAACGGCACGCGGCGCTCCCGGGCGAAGCGCACGGCGGCGATCTTGCCTTCCGATCCGCGCTCACCGAAGCCGCCGGGCACGAGGATGGCGTGCATCGGCTCAAGCTGTGCCGCCACATCGGCCTGATCCGCCTCGAACAGCTCCGCATCCAGCCAGCGGATGTTGACCTTCACCCGGTTGGCGATGCCGCCGTGGACGAGCGCCTCGTGCAGCGATTTATAGGCGTCCAGCAGCCCAGTATATTTGCCTACGACGCCGATCGTCACCTCACCCTCGGGATTGCCGAGGCGGTCGAGAATGTCGTCCCACCGGCGCATGTCCGGGCTGGGGCCGGCGGCGATGCCGAATGCATCGAGCACCGCCATGTCCAGACCTTCGGCATGATATTGCAGCGGCACGCCGTAGATCGTCTTGGCATCCAGCGCCGGGATCACCGCTTCCTTGCGGACGTTGCAGAACAGCGCGATCTTGGCGCGGTCGCTGTCGGGCAGCGGGCGTTCGCTGCGGCAGACGAGCACGTCGGGCTGGATGCCGAGCGCGGTCAGGTCGCGCACGCTGTGCTGGGTCGGCTTGGTCTTCAGTTCGCCGGCGGCGGCGATATAGGGCACCAGCGTGAGGTGGACGAACACGCTGCCATTGCGGCCCAGATCGTTCCGCAACTGGCGGATCGCCTCCATGAACGGCAGCGATTCGATATCGCCCACGGTGCCGCCGATCTCGCACAGCACGAAGTCGAGATCGTCCACCTCGTTGCGGGCGAATTCCTTGATCGCGTCGGTCACGTGCGGGATCACCTGCACGGTGGCGCCGAGGTAATCGCCGCGCCGCTCCTTGGCGATGATCGTCGAATAGATCCGGCCCGAGGTCACGTTGTCGCTCTGGCGCGAAGGCACGCCGGTGAAGCGTTCGTAGTGGCCGAGGTCGAGGTCGGTCTCCGCGCCGTCGTCGGTCACATAGACCTCGCCGTGCTGGTACGGCGACATCGTGCCCGGATCGACGTTGAGATACGGATCGAACTTGCGGATCCGCACCCGGTATCCGCGCGCCTGGAGGAGGGCGGCGAGGCTGGCGGCCATCAGGCCCTTGCCGAGCGAGGAGACCACGCCGCCGGTGATGAAGATGAACCGCGTCATGGGAGGAAAGCCCTAGCCGTGGATCGCCGCCCCGCCAAGGGCAGGGACGATACGATCGCGATGAAACGAGGAAGGTACGGCGAAGCGGCCAACGCCGGAATGGTGGCCGCGATGCGGAATACGGGCGCCCCCGTCAGCGGATCACCCGCGCGTGCCCGCCGCCGCTGCGTGCCGCGTTCGGACCGGATCGAGGCCGGCGGACGATGGCCACGGGCGATCCGGCGACGAGGGAAGCCGCCCGCACCGCGATTCGGCGTTGAGCGTTACGGCGTCACGCCGCTCGCACCGCCTGCCCCGGCGGCGGAGGCCGGCGGCGCGACGGCGGGTGCGGTGGTCGCGCCCGTGGCGAGGGGGGTGACGATCTCGGTCTTCGGCCGATCCTGTGTGCGGGTGGCGGCACGATCCGGCCGCGTCTCGCGCCGGGTCGCCGCCGGCTCCTCCTCGCGCTTGGTCACCGGCTCGGTCCGCTTGGGCGCGGTCGCCGGGCCGGCGGTGCCGGGGGTCGCCGGCACGATCGCACCGGTGCCGCTCGACGGGCCGTTGGCCGCGGCGCCGGCAGCGGCGGCCCCCAGCGGATCGGCAGCCAGCGGGACCGCCGGGGCGGGCGCGGCCGGCGCGGTCTGGCGGGCCAGCGACGTATCGATGTCACGCGGGCCGCGCTGGAAGGTGGCGAGCGCGGCGAGGCCGATCGACATCAACACGAATGCCGTGGCGAGGATCGTGGTGGCCCGCGTCAGGAAATCGGCGGCGCCGCGCGCGCTCATCAGGCCGGAGGGGCTGCCACCCATGCCCAGCCCGCCGCCTTCCGACCGCTGCATCAGGATCACCGCGACGAGGGCCGCGGCGATGATCGCATGGACGACGAGCAGGAAGGTGAACATGGCGTCTCTTTTCTACAAGCGAATCGACCGGGCAGCCGGCCACCCCCGCCGCGCGACGCGGCCGGGCCTTTGGCGTCGCGCTCTACAGGCTGGCGCGCGCGGCTTCAACCGTGGCGCGCCCACCTGTCGAGCATCATGCCGCTATCGCGTCAGGTCCGCCGGCAGCGTCGGTTCGGAGATCACCCGTTCCATC
>NZ_VNIM01000153.1 GCF_007785815.1 Alterirhizorhabdus solaris
CGCCCACACCATCCAGCTGGCGGTGGCGCCGGTGTTCATGCTGGCGGGGATCGGCAGCTTCCTGAACGTGCTGACCGGGCGACTCAACCGCGTGGTGGATCGCGCGCGCCTGCTGGCCGAGCAGCAACGCAGCCGGGTGGGCGACCCCGCCCCGCGGCTGGTGGAGCTTCGCCATCTCGATCGCCGCATCCGTCTTGCCAGCATCGCCATCTGGCTGTGCACCGCTAGCGCGTTGATGATCTGCTTCGTCGTGGCCGGGCTGTTCATCGCCGGCTTGGCGCGGCTTGGCTTTGCACGCACGATGGCGGTCGGCTTCGTGCTGGCGATGTTGCTGCTGGTGGCGGGGCTGCTGGTGTTCCTTGTCGAGGTCCGCGTCGCCTACCGGGCGATCCGCATCAGCGACGATCTGCTCGAACGAAAGCTGAAGCGATGACGCGCACGCTGGAAACACGCCTGCTTCAGGTCGTCGTGGCGGTGGCCTGCCTCGTGCCGCTCGATACCGGAGGCACCGGCATCGTTCGCGGCGCGGCGATGCTGCGCGGCATGCCGCAGCCGGTGCCCGCAGATATCGACAGCCACTTCCGCTATCTGTGCGGCATCTTCTTTATCGTCGGCTGTGCTTTCGTCAGCTGTATCCCCGATATCGCGCGCAAGGGTCCGCGGTTCCGACTGCTCGGCGCGATGGTGGTGGCAGGCGGCCTTTCCCGGCTGCTTTCGCTGGTAACCGTCGGGGTGCCGTCTGCCGGGCATCAGTTCGGGCTGGTCATGGAACTGGGCGTCGTGCCGCTGCTGATGCTGTGGCAGGCGCGGGTCGCCCGCCTTTCGCGCTGACGGAACCGTTCCGGCAACCGCTCCGTTCTGCCCGTGGACAAGCAACGGAGAGACGAGATGGCCAAGGACGCCGAAATCGAAGCGAAATTCTGGAGCGCGCTGAAGTCCAGCCCGTTCATCATGCTCGGCCTCGATGGCGCGCGCGACGGGCACACCCAGCCGATGACGGCCATCACGGAAAACGACGAGAGCGGTCCGCTTTGGTTCTTCACCAGCAAGGACAACGGGATCGTCACGGCGCTCGGCACCTCCCACCGGGCGATCGCGACCTATACCGGCAAGGGCCACGACCTTTTCGCGACAATCCACGGCGAGCTTTCCGTACAGACGGATCAGGCGACGATCGACCGTCTCTGGAATCCGCATGTCGCGGCATGGTTTGAGGGTGGCAAGACCGATCCGAAGATCGCGCTGCTCCGTCTCGATACCGAAAAGGCTCAGATCTGGCTTGATGGATCGAGCATTGCCGCAGCCGTGCTGAGCTGGTTCGGCAAGGATCCGAAGGAATCGTATAAGGACAACGTCGCCGAGGTAAGCCTCTGAGGCGACGTGGGCCGGGGCGCGTGCCCCGGCCTATCCCCACAGGGCGGGGGTGGCGGGCAACATCGTTCCACCGTTGAAATCGAAGCCGTCTTCGCGGTCACCCTGCAATAGCAGCGGTCCATCCAGATCGATCCAAGTCGCATGCTGGGCCAGCAGGAATGCCGGTGCCACACCCAACGACGTCGATAACATGCAGCCTATCATGACACGCATGCCTGCCGCGCGCGCCTCTGCGACCAATTCAAGCGCCTCAGTCAGGCCTCCGGCCTTGTCGAGTTTGACATTGATCGCGTCGTAGCGGCCGAAGCAGTGGGCAAGATCGGGCCGATCCTGGCAGCTTTCGTCGGCGCACAAGGGAATGGGCGACGCCACGGTGTCGAGCAGATGATCCGACCCGGCGCGCACGGGCTGCTCGATCAATTCGACCCCATAAGGCACCAAAGCGGCCGCCTCTGCCTGAACGTCGCGGTCAGTCCATGACTCGTTGGCATCCACGATCAGTCGGGCGTCGGGTGCCCCACGTCGAACGGCCGCCACCCGGTCACGATCACCCTCCCCTGCCAGCTTGAGCTTCAGCAGCGGATACAGCGGCGCCGCTGCTCGCGCCGCTTGCTCCATCACCACCGGTGTATCAAGTGAAAGGGTAAAAGCGGTGGTCACTGCTGCCGGAGCATCAAGCCCGGCACGGCGATAGACCGGAATACCGCTCGTCTTCGCCTGTACATCCCACAAGGCGGCATCGATCGCATTCCGTGCGGCGCCGCGCGGCATCAGGCTGAGCAACGCGGCGCGATCGACCCCCGCTTCGATCGAGCCGGCTACCGCGCGGACTTGGGCTTCCACGCTCTCCGCACTCTCGCCATGATAATAAATCGCCGTACTTTCACCCCGACCACGGTGCATCCCGTCGGTTATTTCTACCACGACGACATCGACGACAGTCTTGGCGCCTCGAGCGATGGTGAAAGCACCGGCGACGGGCCATCGCTCGATCCTGACGTCGACTTTTCGCATCTGCAACTCGAACACACAAACAGGGTATCGCCAGCTAAACGTGTTAGCCAAGATTACGTTCGGTTAGCGACACAGTCGGCCAAAAGGCAAAAGCGCACCTAGGCAGCGTCATGCTCGATGATCCAGGCCTCAACGACCGGTGCGATTACTTCGCGCCAACGTCGGCCGTTGAAAATACCATAATGGCCGACCGATTCTGCCATGTAGTATTTCTTCTTGTCGTCGGGCAGCGACGTGGCAATCTTGAGTGCTGCCTTGGTTTGGCCGATACCTGAAATATCGTCGCGTTCACCCTCGATTGCCAGGATCGCAACATCCGTGATCGCCGCCGGATCGACCCGTTCACCGTGATACATCAACTCACCCTTGGGGAGCAGATGCTGCTGAAACACAGCGTCGATCGTTTCCAGATAGAACTCGGCGGACATATCGCAAACCGAGCGATACTCGTCATAAAAAGCCTTGGACTGATCGGCGCTCTCGCCATCGCCAGACACAAGATGCTTGAACATCGCCCAATGGCTGTTCAGATGATTGCCGAGGTTCATCGTCATGAACCCACTGAGCTGCAAAAATCCCGGATAAACCCGCCGGCCGGCGCCCGGATAATAGAATGGCACTTCGGCGATCACATTCTGTTCGAACCAGGCATGCGGGCGCTGTGTGGCAACGGTGTTTACCTCAGTCGGAGCTTCACGCGTATCGATTGGCCCTCCCATCATCGTGAGCGATGCCGGCCGTGCCGGATCCTTCGCCGCCGACATTACCGCGGCCGCCGCATAGCTTGGCACCGATGGCTGGCAAACGGCAAGGACGTGGGTCGACGGCCCGATATGCCGGAGGAAGTCGATCACATAGTCGATATACTCGTCGAGGCCAAAGCGGCCGGCCGCCATCGGCACCAGCTTCGCGTCGCGCCAGTCCGTGATATACACGTCATGGCCGGGCAGCATCCGCTCGACCGTGCCACGAAGAAGCGTTGCGAAATGGCCGGACATCGGGGCCACGATGAGCAGCTTCGGCCCACCCTCGACACCTTCGCGCACGAACCGCTTGAGCTGCCCGAATGGCTTTCGGAGCACGATCTCTTCATGAACCGCGACCGTCCGGCCGTCGATCAGGGTAGTGTTCAAACCGAATGCCGGCTTGCCACGCGGTGCCGAGGCGTGGGCAAAAACATCAAGCCCCGACGCGAACATCGGTGCGACGGCGCCATACGCAAGCGGGTTAACCGGGTTCTGCATCCACTGCGCACCCGCATTAGCAAACGCGCTTGCGCCGGCCAGAAAGGAACGCTGCATCTCGAACGCATTATAAAGCATCGGATTTCCCCCAAGCCGCCCGGCTTTCTATCTGATGGCGCCTCTTAGCGTATTTTGCCTTAATTCGCTATGTAAGACGATCGGTTGAGGCTTAACGCCACCGCTGCTACGCGGTTCCGCATGGTTGAGAGCACTCCTACCCCGCCACGTCGCCGCAAGATGGGTAACCTCGCCCTCATCTGGCACTTCGCGTCCCGATACCCCGGGCATATCGCCATGGCGGCGTTGGGGCTGATATTCGCGGCTGGCGCGACACTTGCGATACCAAGCGGTTTTCGGCGGGTGATCGACAAGGGCTTCATCGCCGATGGAGGGGATGTCAGCCCTTATTTCCACTATCTGCTGATGATCGTCGTGGTGCTGGCGCTTGCGACAGCCCTGCGTTTCTATTTCGTCTCGTGGCTGGGCGAGCGTGTGGTGGCGGACGTCCGTGCGGCCGTACATCGAAATCTGCTGACCCTCGCCCCGCGTTTTTTCGAGGAAAACCGCCCTTCGGAGATCGCATCCCGGCTGACGGCCGACACTTCCGTGATCGAGCAGATCGTCGGCACTACCGTGTCGGTCGCGCTCCGCAATATCCTGCTTGCGCTGGGCGGACTGATCTATCTGTTCACTCTGGCGCCCAAACTCACCGGCTTGTTGCTGCTCGGCATTCCGGTGGTGATCGTGCCGATCATCGTTCTTGGCCGCAGACTGCGGCTGATGTCGCGGTACAGTCAGGATCGGATCGCGGATGTCGGCGCGATCATCGCGGAAACGCTATCCGCCATGAAGATCGTGCAGGCCTTTGGTCAGGAGGATCGGGAGAGCCGGCGGTTCGGCACGGCGGTCGACGCCGCCTTCTTGGCGGCAAGGCGGCGGATCCTCGTACGGGCCGTGATGACCTCGCTTGTCATAGGTCTCGTCTTCGGATCGGTAACGCTGGTGATGTGGCAAGGGGCGGTCGATGTGGCATCCGGGCGACTGTCCGGTGGCACGATTGCCGCGTTCGTCATCACAGGCGGCCTTGTCGCCGGCGCCTTAGGAGCCCTGAGCGAGGTCTATGGCGATCTGTTGCGCGGCGCCGGTGCAGCCGGACGCCTGGCAGAACTTCTCGCCGAACTGCCGGATATCGCGCCGCCCGCTGTTCCGACAATCCTGCCGGCTGTGGCGGAAGGTCGCCTGTCGTTCGACAACGTCACTTTCCGCTACCCGACGCGTCCGGAGATCAAGGCGCTCGACGATTTTACGCTAACCGTCTCTCCTGGAGAGATGGTGGCGGTAGTCGGACCGTCCGGGGCGGGCAAATCGACGCTGATCCAGTTGGCGCAACGATTCTACGATCCGGAAACCGGCACCGTGCGCGTGGATGGCGTGCCCCTGAGAGAGGCCGATCCGTCTGCTGTCCGTGCTCGCATCGCGATGGTCCCTCAGGAGACGGTGATCTTTGCCGCCTCCGCACGGGATAACCTGCGCTACGGTCGCTGGGACGCAAACGACGCCGACATCTGGGCGGCAGCGGAAGCGGCCAACGCGGCCGAGTTCCTGCGCGACCTGCCGCAGGGCCTTGAGACATTCATGGGAGAGGGAGGCGCCCGCCTGTCAGGGGGCCAGCGCCAACGCCTTGCGATCGCCCGGGCGTTGCTGCGGAATGCGCCCCTGTTGTTGCTCGACGAGGCGACCTCCGCACTGGATGCCGAATCCGAGCGCCTGGTGCAGGATGCACTGGAGAGACTGATGGTAGGTCGCACGACCATCGTGATCGCCCACCGTCTGGCGACCGTACGTGCGGCCGACCGGATCATCGTCATGGATCGGGGACGTATCGTGGAGCAGGGAACGCATGAGCGCCTGTCTCTGGATAGTGGCCTTTACGCCCGACTTGCCCGACTTCAGTTCGACAACATCGCTGACTAGTCTTTGGGATACGCCTCTGGCTCATCCCACACATGACGAGACGTGGCATACGCGATCTTCATACCTGCGGATCAAGACGCCCTTCTAGTTGACGAGACAACGATGTCTCAAAAAGCCGGCTGCTTTGTCGAACAAGGACGGTGCGTTACTATTCCAGTCTGGATGCTTAGGGACGTAGCTAACAGCCTCACACCACTTGTTTAGTGCAGTGCCGTACGGCTCGGTGGATGAGCATGCCGTAGTGACAATCCGCCGCTAAACAGAAAAGGGGAGCCGACTTGCGTCGGCTCCCCCATCTTTCCCAATCGGGAAAATCGCTTACTGGCCGGAACCCGGACCGAAAGTGATCTCCACGCGACGGTTCTGCGGCTCGCGAACACCGTCGGCGGTCTCGACCAGCGGGCGGCTCTCACCAAACGCTTCGGTCGACAGGGCCGTCTCAGGAATGCCCTTGCCGGCCAGATAGGCACGGACGGCATCAGCACGACGCTGCGAGAGACCAACGTTGTACGAGTCGGAACCCGACTTGTCAGCGTGACCTGCAAGCATCACCGACGCCGAACCACCCGAGGCATAAGCCGCGGCAGCATTGTCGAGAATGCCAGCTGCTTCGGTCGTGATGTTCGACTTGTTCCAGTCGAAGAACACGATGAACGGGCCAGGTG
>NZ_VNIM01000154.1 GCF_007785815.1 Alterirhizorhabdus solaris
TGCCGCCGAGGACGTTGCGGCGCTGCGCACCCAGCCGGCGGCCGACCTGTCCGCGATGGACGGCTATGCGCTGCGTTTCGCCGAGCTGCCCGGGCCGTTCACCGTGGCGGGCGAGAGCGCGGCGGGCCGCGGGGTGCGGCCCGGGCTCGGCCCCGGCGGCGGGGGGCGGGTCTTGACCGGTGGGCCGGGGCCGGGGGGGGGGGGGCGGGAAGGTGGGGGGGGGGGCGCCCAGGGGGGGGGAGGTCCGCGCCAGGAGGACCCGGGCAAAGCGGAACGGGGGGCGGGTGGAGATTGGGCGGCCCGCCCCCTGCGCGGTCGGGGGGGGATACCCCGTTTTCCCCGCGCGCACCACGGGGGTGGGTCCCGCCACGGCCGCCCCGCCCCCCCGCCGCTACGGCGAGGAGACCGGCTCGCAGATCCTCGTCAGCCTGCTGATCCCGTTCGGCGCGTATCTGCTGGCCGAGCATCTCCACTGCTCGGGCATCCTCGCCGCCGTGGCGGCGGGCGTGACGATGACCTTCGCCGAAATCTCCCGCCAGACGATGGCCGCCACCCGGATGCGGCGCAATTCGGTGTGGGATACGATCCAGTTCACGCTCAACGGCATCATCTTCGTGCTGCTGGGCGAGCAGCTGCCGCTGATCCTGTCGGGCGCTGTGAAGACGGTGCGGATGACCGGCCATCACGAGCCGTGGTGGCTGGGCCTCTACGTGCTGGCGATCGTCGCCGGGCTGGCGGCGCTGCGGTTCGGCTGGGTGTGGGCCTCGTTCCGGCTGACGCTGCTGCGCGAGCGGGACAAACCGGGTGACAGCTACCGGCCAAACTGGCGGCTGGTGGCGGCGATGTCGTTCGCCGGGGTGCGCGGGGCGATCACGCTGGCCGGCGTGCTCACGCTGCCACTCGTGATGACGGACGGCACCCCCTTCCCCGCGCGCGATCTGGCGATCTTCCTCGCCACCGGGGTGATCGTGGTGTCGCTGGGGGTGGCCAGCGTCGGCCTGCCGCTGCTGCTGCGCGGCCTCGCCATGCCGCCCGAGCCCTCGCGGCAGGCCGAGGAAGATCGGGCGCGCGTGGCGGCGGCCGAGGCGGCGATCGCGGCGGTTGAGCGCGCACAGCATGATCTGGCCGATGGCCGCGCCGACGCCGACATGTTCGTCGACAGCGGCGCGCGGATCATGGACGTGTACCGCGACCGGATCGCAAGCCGCAGCCAGCAGGACCGCGACATCCGCGCCGCGCGCACGCAGGACCGGATCGAGCAGGCGCTGCGGCTAGCCGGCCTCACCGCCGAACGCGACGCAATCTTTCGCCTGGCCCGCGACCGCACGATCGGCAGCGAGGTCGCGCAGAAGCTGGTGCGCGAGCTGGATATTCTGGAAACCCGCTATCGCGGATGACGGCCGGGGACCTGCTGCCGCAGGCGCCGTGTGCTATTGCGGCGTGGCGCGCTGCGAGTAATCGATGCGGACCCGCACCCACGCGCCGACCATCCCCTGCCCGCCGATACGCGGCGGCCTGACGCGAAACTGCCACGCCGCCTGCCGCACCGCCCGTGCAAGGCCCGATCCCGGCGGCGACTGGCCGAGCTCGGCACAATCCTCGACGCGGAAGTTGGGGACGGTTCGGCACGCGACCTCCCCCCAGCCGGCGCGCGGACTGCGGGACGGCAGATAGGGGGCAAGCTCGGCGTCGGTCGGTTCACGATACCAGTCCGCATTGTAGAGCCGCTCGCCGCCCGGTCCCTCGCCCGATCCGTTGGCGGTATCGCCGCTGGCGTTCGATCCGGTGCCGTTTGCGGATCCGCCACCGGCGGCGCGATCCGGCGCCTGCATCTTGGAGATGTCGGCGGCGGCATATTCATCGCGGTTGAGCAGGATCATGTTGAGCGGCGGCGCCGTGGCGGGCGCGGTGACGGCGGCGCGGGGCGCGGGAGGCTTGGGCGCGCGCGGCGCGGCGCGGCTGCTCGCCGCCTTCTTCTCGGCCACGCGGGTCGAGGCGACCTTGGGCGTCTCAGGCTCCGGCAGCAGATCGACGACGGTCGGGCGGCTTTCCGGCGGCGTTTGCCGGCCGGGCGCGGGCGCGAGCGTGAGAAGCATGAACAGCAGCAGCAGGTTCGCCGCGACCGCCAGCACGAACGACGTCGCCCGTCGGCGAAGCGACGCCGGTTCGCTGTAGGAGGAATAAGGCGGGGAAGCCATGCGCGGTCCGCCTACACGGCGTCGTCACGCCCGGCAATCGATCGATGGCGCCGATCCGACCCTGCCTCGAAACGGGGTCGAGGCAAGGGCGGATACGACGGTTCAGGCGGTCGTCAGGCGGCCAGCCGCAGTTCCGGTGGCCTGCCGAAGCGGGCCAACTCGTCGGCGCTGACCTCGTAGGTCGTCACCTCGAACCGCTTGAGCCATGCCGGGCCGAAGACGGTGGTGAGCGCGGTGTCCGTCGCGTCGCGGCCGCGCGCCATCAGGATGCGGCCGATGCGCGGCTGGTTGTGGCGCGCATCATAAGTGTACCAGTCCCCGCCGACGAACACGTCGAACCACGCGCTGAAATCCATCGGCGCGTCGACTACCGGCACGCCGATGTCACCCAGGTAGCCGGTGCAATAGCGCGCCGGAATGTTCATGCAGCGGCACAGCGTGACAGCCAGATGCGCGAAATCGCGGCACACGCCGACGCGCTCCTGATACCCGTTCCACGCGGTGCGATCGCCGCGGGCGAACTGATAGCCGAAGGTGATATGATTGTGGACGAAGTCGACGATCGCCTCCACCCGGCCGCGCGCGGACTGGATGTGGCCGAACATGCCCCATGCCGCCTGCATCAGATGCTGCGTCTCGCAGTACCGGCTGCCGAGCAGGAAGCCGAGGACGTTCTCGGGCAGTTCGTCCACCGGCGTCACCGGCACGTCGGGCGCGCGACGATCGACGAAGCCGCTGTCCTCGATGATGAAGTCGGCGTGCAGCGACAGGCCGCCAGCCGGGACCGTCAGGCGCGTGCAGAGGTTGCCGAAGTCATCGACGTAATCATAGGTCGGCACCTCGCGCGACGTCTCGATCCGGTGCGGGGTACGCAGATCGCGGTTGCGGGAGGGGTGGATGTTGAGCAACGCAAGCATCGCGCTCGGCGTATCGGTGGCGAATTCTATGTCGAAACCGGCGCGGATCAGCATCGGAAGCCTCTGGTGTGGTTAATTCAGCGCGCCAACGAGACACGGAGGGATTCGATCCGGGTTGTTCGGACCGGCCGTGAAAATCATGCCGAGGCTGACGACAAAACCGGCGAGGTCGGGCCGTTATCGAGGCGGGCGCTCTACAAAGTTGATCTTTCGGCGATCCTCGCCTATATCGAGGATGCTAACGTCGCCTGCGACGGAAATTGACGCTTTCGAGCCGAATCTTCCATTTCACGCTACCTGGCTCTGCAAGGCACCCTGCCTCGCGGATCCGATGACTTCGTGAAAGGAAGCATCTCATGCCGATCGGCACCGTAAAATTCTTCAATACCGACAAGGGCTATGGCTTCATCGCGGCCGAAGACGGCTCGGGCGATAGCTTCGTCCACATCACTGCCGTTGAGCGCGCCGGCATGCGCACGCTCGACAAGGACCAGCGCGTGAGCTTCGAGCTGGAAACCGACCGGCGCGGCAAGCAGTCGGCGGTCAACCTCCAGCCGGCCTGATTTCAGGATGGCCAAAGAGGAACTGCTGAGCCTCGACGGCCAGATCGAGGAGATCCTTCCGGACGGGCGCTTTGCCGTCCGTCTGGAAAATGATCACCGGATCATCGCTTACACGGCCGGGAAGATGCGGCGTTTCCGCATCCGCTCGGTCGTGGGTGACCGGGTCATCGTCGAGATGACTCCGTACGATCTGGACAAGGGGCGAATCGTGTTTCGCGAACGCACGCCGGGCGCAGGCCCGGGGCCGCGACGCGGGCATGGACGTTAACACCCCACAAGACCCACAACGCGCGGCAACCCGCGCCACGGACAGAAATGACATTCGAGATAAATTCAGGTTTTAATATTTCCCGCGCCCATGATGCGCGAGCCACTGCCCCGGCGGAACGCGATGCGCGCACGCGACCCGGCAACCCTCTCAGCCGGCGCGAGACGCGTCGAATCATTGCCGAGATGATCGGCTGAACCGGGCGCCGGCGGCCCCCGCCGGCACCCCCCGCACAAGGAGCGCCACGCATGTCGGCCACCAGCGATTTCTACCGGGCCCGCGCCGAAGAGAGCAACCGGGAGGCCGAGGCCGCCCTGCTCGACAACGTCCGCGACCGCTGCCGGCGTTCCGAAGCAGCCTGGACCGCGATGGCGGAGCGCCTGACCCGTGCCGAGGCGATGCGCGACCAGCAGACCGCCGACAAGATCGTGCGCGAGCAGGAGCAGGCGGCTTGAACCGGCCCTTCGCCAAGCGTTTCAACGCACCGCGCCTGTCGCCGCCGGAGGCCGCCCGTCAGGGCAGCGCCACCAACGCCGCGCTCAAGGCGCTGGGCGCGACCGAAGCCGTGCGTTTTCTCAACGCACACCACGACGGTCTGGGCGGACGCCCGATCGATCTCGCCGTGGCCAGCGCCGAAGGTCTGCTGGCGGTGGAAACTCACCTCTCCTCCCTGCCGCGCGAGTGACGCGCGTAGCCGCAGCACTGGCTGCGGTCTTTTGAAGATGCTGAACCGGCTGGATCGCGGGCTATGTTCGGCTGTGCCGGCTTAGTACCCCGTCGCCGGGCGGCATCACTTCGCGAAATCGCCGACACGACCGAGGCTTTGCCGGGCCGTGTCGCTTTGCCTTGTGCCAAACCCGAATCGGGGTCACCGCCCTGCCAGGCCGGATTAGGACGATATCGCCGGAGCACGGATGCTGTCGGCATCGCGTCGATACGCGTCCTTGAACGCGATCAGCCCCTTACCAAGCCCTGTGAAGGACCGGCCCGATCCAATGCCCGGTGACTTCGCGTCCCCAGCCATCCCGAAGCGAATCTGGTCGAATCGTCGCGTCAGCCGATCAGGCCGCGAACCCCGGAAGACAAAAAAAGGGGAGGCCGAAGCCTCCCCTTCCCGGTGATTGAACCCCGGCTACCGAACGCGTGAAGCGATCAATAGAAGCCGAAGTCACCCGCGCCGAGAGCGGCGCCGTTGACCGAGTTGACCTGGAAGTTGAACACGTGGCCCTGAAGGTCGGTCACGTTGTAGTAGTACATCGTGCCCGAAGCGTTCGTGCCGCCGACCTTGGTCAGCTCGAGCGACGAGGCGTCGAAGCCGGTGAAGTTGACGAAATCGCCGCCGGACACGCCAGCGCCCTGGAAGTCGGTGATGTAGGCGAACTGGTCGGCGAACACGGTCGACACACCCTGGTGCGTTCCCTCGGCATTCGCGAACTTCGCAACCAGCTTGAACGTGTCGTCACCGGCGCCGCCATAGTACTGATTGAACGCAGCATGGCCCTGCAGCATGTCGTTGCTGCTGCTGCCGGCCAACTTGTCAACGGCCCCGCCGTTGCCCTGGATGATGCCGTACTGATCCGGTGATGCGGTTACGCCGTCGACCTTACCGTCTGCCATGATACGCTCCTTAACTTCCTGTTTCGCCCGACCTTGCCAACCGGGGTTAATCCGGAATTAGGGAAATGGTACGAAATTGTAAAGAGCTTTAGCTTGACTGTAGGTTGCCGCATAAATTCTGTATTTCAACTATACTTGACTTGGTGATTGCTTATAATGATCGTACATAATGTTTAATTATGTTGCTTAATGCGTAAATTAATAAATTAGAGCGGTTTCCGCGCCTTCTGAATCGTTGAGGATTCACACGAGCGCGGTTTTCTGATTCAGGCTTTGTGCCGGGTCGAGGAGGCCGGCATGGATGCCACGAGTGCTGTCACAGGATCTTCGAGAGCGGGTGGTCGCCGCGGTTGATGCCGGGATGTCGTGCCGGGCCGCGGCAGCGCGGTTCGGGGTGAGCGCGGCGAGTGCGATCCGCTGGCGGCAGTTGGTCGTTCGGAACGGCACGCCGGCTGCCAAACCGCAGGGTGGCGACCGCCGTGCGGCCAGGA
>NZ_VNIM01000155.1 GCF_007785815.1 Alterirhizorhabdus solaris
GGGGTCGGCCGCCAGCCCGCGCATCCGGGATCAAGGGCGCAATCAACTCCCACTGGATGTCCGTCAGGTCAGTGTCGTAGCGCCGCCTCGCTTGCGGCTTCCTCTTCGGCATCGGGCATCGGCTCGCTTCGTGGGTCCGACGCCCTATGAATCACGCCAAAGCCGCTTTGGGAATCCTTCTCAAACGCAATCTTACAAATGTCGACGGTGACCAGGTTGCATCGGTCGCGTTCACGGGCGGAGTGAAATCGGTTGAGTTTGATGGTGCAGCCGAGGGGGCCGATGGGCAGACCTACTATGTTTATAGCCGGGTGGGGTCGGCGGCCGATGAGCACTTTCTGATCGTGTGATGTGATGCCGGCACAGCGGCGCTACCTCAAGAAGGTTAACCTACAAACACGAGTCTCAAGGCTCCGGCAGCTGTAGACGGCGTGCACCTACTGGCCTCTATCTCCAGCGCGTGAAGCCGAACTCCAGGCGCTGCTCATCGGTCGCCGGTTTAGGCGTGAGCATCCAGAGGGCTCCCCAGCGCTCGAAGGTGACCCACACTTCCAGCGGGCCGTGCTCATCCTCGGCGTAGAAGGCGGCGGCTCCGCCCTTGTCGTTCGGTGGCCGGTGTCGATGGATAGTGAGAGGCATCGGCGCTTTACGTGCTGGGTAAGCCTGAACAGGGCTGAACTGCGACGTGGCCCTGAGGGTCCCGCCCCGCGTCGTAGCATCGGCAAAGCCGCTGCGCATCATCTGAGCGTCGTGTTATAGACCCCGGATGATGATCGCCCTGTTGCTCGCCCTCCAGGCGCTCGATCCCCTGCAGCCCGCTGTGCCGAGCAGCGAAGGGCTAAAAGCGGCCGAACAGCAGAACCAGCGCCGGCTGCCGATCATCGTCAAGATCTGCCGAGATGCGCTGCGCAGCCCAGATCGAGGTGCCCACGTGCGCCGCTACGCCGACGAGCACGGCTTGTCCACCTACGGGAGAATAGCCCTTCAGATGGACTGCAGCATCTACTGGCAGGGGCGGCGGGACGGCGGTGAGGGCCCCCTACCGGGCCAACGGCGCAACGGTGGATCACAGGAGGACATGAGGTAGGGGGTGAGCCGGTCCACCCGTGTCACAGCCGCCTGATCCTTAGAATGCTGGGCACCCTTGCGCACCTTAGGGAACTCGACCGGAACCTCTTACTGATTTGAGCGTCAGGGAATGATGGCCGAAACCGACGCGTTGAGATTGGCGGAAACAATCTTGGAGATGCGCACAGCGCGGGACGTTGTTTTCGGCGCTGAATGGTTCGCCGATCCAGCCTGGGACATGCTACTAGAGGTATATGTCGCCCAAAACCGGGGCGAAAGCACCCAACTTCAGGCTATGTGTAGCGCTGCACGGGTTCCTCGGAGCACTGGCGATCGTGTAGCCAAGCGTCTTGTTGATGCATCACTTCTTCGAAAGGAAACTGACCCGGCCAGAAAAGGCGGGGTTAGGCTATGCTTGAGTGAAGCTGCAGAAAAGAAGATTGAGCGCCTGCTTGCACGTGCCTTCCTAATCGCTCGACATCGGTTAAGCAACTCTGGTTAAGTCATGGTGCTTGTTCTCTAGTCAACCTCTGAGTCCGTTCGAGAAAAAGCTAAAGTCAATAGCGGGAATTATAATACGTTTTGTTTCTGCAGAACAAATTAGCCCATTTTGGGAATGTCTGTGTCTTGCTGAAACTGTTGCTATTAATGCTCGTTAACCAATGCGGAACGGGTGGCTGTCGCTACCGGTCGATGGCCCTCGTGAAGGTCATCGCGCGGTGACTGCTGCATCTAGCGTATCCGGCTGATGGTGAGGAGAGTGAAATGGTTATCATAGGGACGGATAACGGCGAGACGTTGAACGGGACACCCGAGGACGACACGATTATCGGCAACGACGGTGAGGATGTAATCAACGGTCTCGGTGGCAACGACACGATCGATTCCGTCGACCGGCCGACCAACATCTTCGCCGGGTCCGTCGACCCCAAACGTGACGTGGTTGATGCCGGTGAGGGTAACGACACCGTCACCGGCGGTCGCCTTGATCAACTCCAGGGCGGAGCAGGAACCGACACCCTTCTTCTAAATTTCAATTTCAACGGTCCGGTCGCTGGATCGGCCACGCCAATCAACCTGATCTTCGATGCTGCCGGGACTGGAACCGCCTCAGACGGGACCTCGATCTCGGGCTTCGAGCGGCTGATTCTCAATCTGAGCGATACAGGCGACAACAACGTCGACACCGGCAATGTTGAAGCCTCAATCACCTCCGGAAACGGGAATGATACGCTGACTACAGGCATCGGGAACGATATCCTGTTTGGCGGTGGCGGTAACGACATTTTGACCGCCGGCGGTGGCAACAATCAGATCAGTGGCGGAACTGGTGATGACATCATCACTGCTGGTAGCGGCGACGATAGCGTTGGGGTTGCCATTGCCACCGACGGCGCAGATCGGGTTAACCTTGGTGCAGGCAACGACACGGTTCGCTTCGATCGGTTCGATGGCGGCACCGGCAACATCCGACTGACTTTCACCTCAGCAGAGGTAGGAAACAGCGCTGCATTTGATGGCGGCACTCTCGCGAATCAGGATGGCGGACTTGCCGTGAGAGTCCAAGCAGAAGATGCGAATGACAATCTGACCGGTCCCATATCTCGCTATGACGACGAAGGCGTCACGTTCATCGCCGGTACGCAGGGAATAACCTTTGACGTTCGCGACCTCGTTTCGGGCACCGCTCGTGGCGACACGTTCACAGGTGTCGTGCTGGGCACCAGTGCCGCTGATGACCTGAGTTTCTTTCCACCATTTCGCGCCCTTGAGAGTTTTTACTACAATGCGGGACAGGG
The DNA here is from genome assembly GCF_007785815.1 of Alterirhizorhabdus solaris. Lineage (GTDB taxonomy): Bacteria > Pseudomonadota > Alphaproteobacteria > Sphingomonadales > Sphingomonadaceae > Alterirhizorhabdus > Alterirhizorhabdus solaris. The sequence goes on from NZ_VNIM01000155.1 coordinate 2,868, forward strand.
TAATGACAGGATCGTTGCCGGTGACGCGGCGGACTTCCTGGTGGGCGGTGCTGGTAACGACATTCTAATCGGGAATGGTGGGAACGATCGCTTCATTGGAGGTGCTGGCGTCGATCGGTACGTATATGAGGCCAGCGCTTCCACAGGTCGCGATACGATCATCGACTTCGGTAAGAATGATCTGCTGGTGGTCGACACGGCGTTGCGAGACTTTAATCGCGACGGCATCATTACCTTCGGCCGTAACAGCGTACTTGATATCGACGGCACGCGCGGACCAGATACCGTCACCTTCACTGGGCTGGATCCTCAAGCCGGAATACGTTATCTTGGAAGTAACGCCGAAGGCTTCCTTTATGCCGATGCTACCGTGCGGCCAGACGGTGCAATAGAAGGGCGTCTCGGCAACGATGCATTACGGGGTGACGCTAACGATGCGGTGGCAGACACCTTTTTCTTCGACACCGCACTTGGGTTAGGTTTCGGTAACGACAGCATTGTCAATTTTGGAGCGGGAGACCGTATCGTCACCACCACGGCGATCCGCGACTCAAATGACGATGGTCGAGTCACCTTCGGCGGCAACGATCTCTTGGACCTTTCGGATGGCACTAGCATTAATGTCAACGACCGTGCCCCAACCACGCTCATGTTCGATGGGGCATCCATAACCAACGGCGTCACTTATTATACCTACAGTCTGGATCCGACCAGCGACGCATTCTCGGCGTTGGGCTAACCGGTTATGTGTACCGTCCCGAACGCAAACGGGACGGTACACACGTCATAGGTAGATTTCTGGCCTTGTAGGTATAGCGCAGGTCACTCCAGCGGCTTTTCCCAAAGCTACGCGCTTTCGCTAGGAAACTGTTCCGACACGGACGTGCGTAGGTTTGGGGATCGCGTGGGTCGCCGCAGGTTGGAGGGGCTGGAGCGTTATCAAAGGCTATTTTATATTGCTTTTCTCGTCCGCTTACCCTGCCTTCGTAATGCGGGGGTCACAGGTTCGAGTCCTGTAAGCGGCACCAGTCTTTTTATTGTTCTCCATCAATAATTTAGCCTTCGGGCTGGAGCCAGAATGTCCCGGCTTTTCCGGGACTTTGCAGGCACTGGAATGTCGGAGTGGAGCCGGGAGACTGACGTCTCGGTTTTTCCGAACGCAAAGTGCGGGCCCGTCTCCGAGGGCCGTTTTCCAAACTCCACTTTTCCGGGCGTCGTGACGATGCTTCCGCAATGAGGAAGGCCCCGGTTGCCCGAGGCCTTAGAGACCGTTTGGAAAAGGCTTTGCACGGTTGGTCGGATGTGATTCAGGCTCTGGATGTGGACCGAAGAGAGCCGAGGGCGGATGTCCGACATCGCCAGGAAGACCAAGCGATATCCGTCTGATCTGACATTGTCGCGGACGAATTGCGTGAACTTGTCGAGGAAATCTTCGGGCTTGTCGGCGGTGCCATAACCACGTGTGACGCTGATCACCTCGTCATCGTGCTCACTGATCGGCACATAGCGCGGGGTACCATCCTCATTGGTCCAATCGAGGATCGGGCCGAGATTGGGACGATCCGAGACCCAGTTCGAGAGATCACCGGGATCACCTTGCATGAAACGGTCAAGGCTGGCCTCGGGTGTTTCGCCAGCCTCCTTTTCGAATCTGGCGCGCATCTCGGGTGTCAGCTTTTTGATGCGGCGGCGCAGGCGGACAATGATCTGTTCGCGAACGCGGTTCTTGTGCGGCGCATCACCATGACCGGCCATCTCTTCGAACAGCTTGGTCAGGGTGAACTTAGGCTCCGCAGCGACCGGCCTCATGTCGGTCATATCCTGCAGGTGCGCGTAGAGATCGACCGCGTCGAAGATGCGAAATGCTCCTTTGCCAATTTCAGGGCAGAGGCGCGTCGCACGGCCCAGCATCTGCTCATACAGAATGCGGCTGTTCACCCGTCGCATGAAAACGATGTTGGTGATCTTCGGGACATCGACGCCGGTGGTCAGCAGATCTACGGTCACCGCAATCTTAGGCAGTGGGTCGTTGCGGAAGGATAAGATCAGGTTTTCGATCTTGTCGACATCGCCGGTCAACCGTTGCACGGTTTCATCCTTCATCGGGCCGTAGGCTTTGCGGAACGCGTCGCGCAGCTCCTTGACGAGGATATCGGCGTGCGCCTTCGAGGCGGCGAAGATCAGTGTCTTATCGGGATCGCTGGGGTCGATGTATTTGACCAGTTCTTCGGCGACCGCGCGGTTGAACGGGACGGTCACAACACCCTTGTTGAATTGCTCGACTTCGAAATTAACCTCATCGGCAAGAATGATCGTCTCCACCTGGCCGGTCGGGGGATAGACGAAATCGACCGTATCCTCGCGCACGAAGTGGATACCGCCTTCCGAGAGCTTGGTGGCAATCCGGATGGGCGGCTCGTGATCGTTGAGAAAACCGTCGACTACGGCTTCACGGTAGGAATAGGTGAAGACTGGTTTTCCGAAAATGTCGGTCGTGTGTAGCGCGGGCGTCGCGGTTAGGCCGATCTTGACCGCATCGAAATGCTCAAGGACCCGGCGATATTTCGAGACATAGTCCGACTGATCGCGAAAGCTGAGATCGCCATCGGACATTTCCCGGTCGAGCAGATAGCCTCGGTGGCATTCATCGACGACCATCAGGTCGTATTGGTCGATTGGCGGCGCGTCTTCGGCGCTCTCGGAATAGAGCACTCGGCGCACCAGGCCCTGAATGGTGCAAATATGCACCCGCGTATCATCATCGGGGGTCACATCGGCCAAGCCCTTCAGGCCGAAGATATCGGCAAAGGCCTTGCCATTGACCACCTTGGTTGTGGTGAATTCATCATTGGTCTGGCGACCGAGAGCGCTTCTGTCGACGACGAAACAGATCCGTCGGAAACGCCGGGCCGAAATCAACCGATAGAGCATCGCGATGGCGAGCTTGGTCTTGCCCGTTCCGGTGGCCATCGCCACCAGCATCGCGCGGCGATTGTCCGCCAAACCCGCCTCGACGGCCTGAATGGCCTCACGCTGGTAGTGTCGAAGGGGAAGGCATCGCGGTTGATCGGTCCGTCGAGCACCATCGGCGCGACCATGCCGGTGCGGCGCAGCCCGGCGACGAGGGTGGTGGTCTTCCAGTGTCCATGAGGTACGCCCGAGCGCAGGCGTTCGCCG
>NZ_VNIM01000156.1 GCF_007785815.1 Alterirhizorhabdus solaris
ACGCTGGCGTCCATGCGGGCGATCTGCTCGGGGGTGGCGACGCCCTGGTGCTCCGCCTTCCATTCGGCATAGGGCATGCCGTACACCGCCGTGCGCGCCGCCTCGCGATCCATCGCGCCGTCGGAGGCCTCGGCGGTCCAGTCGGCCAGGCAGTTGCGGCAGAAGCCGGCCAGCCCCATCAGATCGATGTTCTCGGCATCCGTGCGATGGCGCAGGTGGGCGACGAGGCGACGGAACGCGGCGGCGGCGGTCTTGTCGTCGATATCGACCAGCGTGTCGGTGGCGTCGCTGCAACTCATGGGGTCGGCTCCTCGTTGGAGCTGGCGATATCGGGATCGATCAGGCAGAAGTCCAGCAGCGCGGCGCGCAGCGTGGCGGCATCGGTGAACAGGTGGGTCGCCATGCCGACCGCCGCCGCGCCGGCGATATTGTCCATGCGATCGTCGATGAACAGCGCATCCGCCGCCGCCACGCCGAAGCGATCGAGCGCGCGGCGGTACAGCACGGGATCGGGCTTGGTCAGCCGCTCCTCGCCGGAGACGACGATATCGACGAAGCCCTCGAACAGCGCCTCGTAGGTGCGGCGGAACGGCGGCCAGAATTCGTGGCTGAAATTGGTGATGGCGTAGAGCGGCACGCCGCGCGCGCGCAACGCATCGACCAGCGCCGCCATGCCCGGCATCGGCGCCACCTGTTCGCCGAAGCGCGGCCCCCAGGCGGCGATCGCCTCGGCGAAATGCGGGTGCCGCGCGGTCAGCTCGGCGCTCGTCTCGGCGAACGGACGGCCGGCGTCGTGCTGGAAATGCCAGTCCTTGGTCGCGATTTCGCCGAGGAACTGCGCGCGCAAAGACTCGTCCGGGATCATATCCCGGTAAAGCAGCTCGGGCTGCCAGTCGACGAGGACGTTGCCGACATCAAAGATCACGACCGTCGGCATCGTTTCCATCGGCGTGATGCCAGCAGGCATGTCGCCCGGCCCGCAAGCGGGCCGGTACGCAATCAGCCCTGGCGCGCCTTGAAGCGACGGTTCGTCTTGTTGATGACGTAGGTTCGGCCACGACGGCGGATCACGCGGTTGTCGCGGTGACGGCCCTTCAGCGACTTGAGCGAGTTACGGATCTTCATGACAAACACGCCTGCATGGCTGCGCAGGACGGGCTGCACAGGAATGGTGAAAACGAGCGGCTCCCCTATGCAAGCGCCTCCCCTGAGTCAACCGTCGCCCGTGGCGGCGGTGCCGCCGTTCAGCCCCGATCCGCCATCCGTCGCCTTTCTCGTTCCGGTCGTGCATCGAATTGGCTGGCAGAGGCGTTTCGCTGCAATTACCCGTTTCTTCCTGACACCCGATACTTCCAGAAGGATCCCGCCGATGCTGTTCCGCCGTGCCATATTGATCGGCTCCGCCCTCGCCGTGGCCGGTTGCACCACCGCCGGGCAGGCGCCGGTGCAGGTCACGCGCTTCCATCTCGGCGCGCCGGTCGCCACCGGCCGTGTCTCGGTGGAGCCGGCGGACAAGGTGCAGGCCGAGAGCCTCGAATTCCAGAGCTATGCCCGCGCAGTCGAGGGCGAGCTTGGCCGCATCGGCTTCCAGGTGGTGCCCAACGTGCCCAATTCCGAACTCGTCGCCGCCGTCACCGTGTTCCGCGGCTCGCGTGAGACGGCGCCGGCGCAGTCCCCCTTCTCGGTGGGGCTGGGCGGCGGCACGTTCGGGGGCGGGCGCGGCGGCGGCATCGGCCTCGGCGGCGGCGTCAGCTTCCCGATCGGCAAGGGCCGCTCGCGCGAGGTCGTGCTGACCGAGCTGTCGGTGCAGCTCAAGCGCCGTTCCGAAGGCACCGTGATCTGGGAGGGCCGCGCGCGGACGGAACAGCGGCTGAGCGGCAATGCCGCCGATTCGACCGCCACCGTCGCCCGCCTCGCCAACGCGCTGTTCGCCGGCTTCCCCGGTGAATCGGGCCGCACGATCACGGTGAAATAAGGATGGCCGCGCAGGTTTCCGCCGCGTTCGACAGTGGCAACATCCGCGTCGTCTCGGCGGCGGACGACAGCTTCGACCTGGAGATCGTGCGCGACCACGACTCGGATTTCTACCAGTGGTTCCACTTCCGCCTGACCGGTGGCGCCGGTCGGGCGGTGACGTTGCGGATCGTCAACGCCGCCGGCTCCGCCTACCCCGGCGGCTGGGCGGATTACGCCGCGCGCGTTTCCGAGGACCGTGCGGACTGGCGGCTGGCCGAGACCAGCTATGCCGACGGCGTACTGACGATCCGCCACACGCCCGCCACCAACAGCGCGTGGTTCGCCTATTTCGCGCCTTATTCGATAGAGCGGCACCACGATCTCGTCGCGCGGATGGCGGTGCGGCCGGGGGTGCGGCACGAGGTACTCGGCTTCAGCCTCGACGGGCAGGCGATCGACTGCCTGCATCTCGGCACCGGCCCGCGCCACGCGTGGCTCTACGCGCGCCAGCATCCCGGCGAATCGATGGCCGAGCATTGGATCGAGGGCGCGCTCGACCGGCTGACCGACGGGCAGGACAGCATCGCCCGCGCGCTGCTGGCCGAGGCGACCTTCCACATCGTGCCGAACATGAACCCCGATGGATCGCAACGCGGCCACCTGCGCACCAATGCGGCGGGCGTAAACCTGAATCGCGAATGGCACGCCCCCACCGCCGAACGCAGCCCCGAGGTGTTGCACACGCTCGCCGCGATGGACGCGACCGGCGTCGATTTCGCGATGGATATCCACGGCGACGAGGCGATCCCGCACGTGTTCGTCGCCGGGTTCGAGGGCATCCCGAACCGGACCGAAGCGCAGGGCGCGCTCTACGATCGCTACCGTGAAACGCTGGCGCGGCGCTCGCCCGACTTTCAGGTGAAGCACGGCTACGGCGTCACCCCGGCGGGCAAGGCCAACCTCTCGATGTCCACCAACCAGCTCGCCAACCGCTTCGGCGCGGTGGCGATGACGCTGGAGATGCCGTTCAAGGACAATGCCGACCTGCCCGACCCCGAATTCGGCTGGTCCCCCGCCCGATCGCGCGCGCTGGCGCACGAATGCCTCGCGACATTGTGGGAGATCATCGGGGATATTCCCGTCCGGGCGTAACCCGCTTGCCCCGAGCGAAGTCGAGGGGGCGACCCCATCCAAGGACGCACGCACAGAGGCGTGTCTCGACTTCGCTCGACGCAAGGGGTGCACGGCGGTTCAAAAACCACGTCACATGCGCTAGCAGCACGCATAATCGAAGGAGACCGCATTGCCCCGCCTCGTCCTGATCCGCCACGGCCAGTCCGCCTGGAACCTCGAAAACCGCTTCACCGGCTGGTGGGACGTGAACCTGACGGACAAGGGGATCGAGGAGGCGAAGGCCGCCGGCGCGCTGATGGCGGCCAAGGGGCTGGATTTCGACCTGTGCTTCACCAGCCTGCAGACCCGCGCGATCAAGACGCTCAATCTCGCGCTTGAGGAGATGGGCCGGCTGTGGCTGCCGGTGGAGAAGGACTGGCGGCTGAACGAGCGCCACTATGGCGGCCTGACCGGGCTGGACAAAGCGGAGACGGCGGCGAAGCACGGCGACGATCAGGTGAAGATCTGGCGCCGCTCGTTCGACATTCCGCCGCCGGTGCTGGAGGCGGGCAGCGAGTGGGATCTGGGCAAGGATCGCCGCTATGCCGACATCGCCATCCCGAACACCGAAAGCCTGAAGGACACGATCGCCCGCGTGCTGCCCTATTGGGAGCAGGCGATCGCCCCGCAGCTGAAGGCAGGCAAGCGCGTGGTGATTTCCGCCCACGGCAACTCGCTGCGCGCACTGGTGAAGCACCTGTCGGCCATCCCGGACGACGAGATCACCAGCCTCGAAATCCCGACCGGCCAGCCGATCGTGTACGAGCTGGCCGACGATCTGACCGCCACCGACCGTTATTATCTGTCGGAACGCTGATTGCACGGGCGCGCGGCGCCGCATAAACGAATCCCCCTCCCGCCTCGGGCGGGCATGAGGGGGAAGAGGAACACATGGCCGACGCCGCGCCGCTGATCGGCATCATCATGGGCAGCCGATCCGACTGGGAGACGATGCGCCACGCCGCAGACACGCTGGCGGCGCTGGGCGTGCCGCACGAGACGCGCGTCGTCTCGGCGCATCGCACGCCAGACCGGCTGGTGGACTATGCCAAGACGGCGGTGTCGCGCGGCCTCGTCGCGATCATCGCCGGCGCGGGCGGCGCGGCGCACCTGCCGGGCATGACGGCGGCGATGACGCGGCTGCCGGTGCTGGGCGTGCCGGTGGAATCCAAGGCGCTGTCCGGCATGGATAGCCTGCTGTCGATCGTGCAGATGCCCGGCGGCATCCCCGTGGGCACGCTGGCGATCGGCAAGCCCGGCGCGATCAACGCCGCGCTGTTCGCCGCCGCGATCCTCGCCACCACCGATCCGGCGCTGGCCGAGCGGCTGGACGCATGGCGCGAGAAGCAGACCGCCGACGTGGCCGATACCCCCGAATGAGCGGCGGCATGATCGCCCCCGGCGCGACGATCGGCATCCTCGGCGGCGGCCAGCTCGGCCGGATGCTGGCGATGGCGGCCGCGCGGCTCGGCTACCGCGCGCACATCTATTCGCCCGAGGGCAGCGGCCCGGCCAGCGAGGTCTCCGCCGAATGGACGCGCGGCGACTATGACGACGGCGAGGCGCTCGCCCGCTTCGCGCAAGGCGTGGATGTCGTCACCTTCGAGTTCGAGAACATCCCGGCCGCCCCATTGCGGCGGCTGGCCGATCACGCGCCCGTCCACCCCAATCCGGCGGCGCTGGAAGTGGCGCAGGACAGGCTTTCCGAAAAGACCTTCGTCACCGACCTCGGCGGCACCCCCGCCCCGTTCCGCGCGGTCGATTCTCTGGAGGCGCTGCACGAGGCGGCGGCGGCGCTCGGCCTGCCCGCGATCCTGAAGACGCGCCGCTTCGGCTATGACGGCAAGGGGCAGGCGCGACTGCTGACGGCCGATGACATCGCCCCCGCATGGGACGCGGTGGCGGGCGCGCCGGCGATCCTCGAAGGCTTCGTGCCGTTCGAGCGCGAGTTCTCGATCATCGCGGTGCGCGGGGCCGATGGCGCGTTCGCCGCGTGGGACGCGCCCGACAATCGCCATGCCGACGGCATACTCGCCACCTCCACCGTGCCGGCGGGCGGGCTGATCGCGGCACAGGCGCCCGAGGCGATCGCGCTGGCCGGGCGGATCGCCGACCGGCTCGACTATGTGGGCGTACTGACGTGCGAGTTCTTCGCCACCGACACCGGCCCGGTGTTCAACGAGATGGCGCCGCGCGTCCACAATTCGGGCCACTGGACGATCGAGGGCGCGATCACCTGCCAGTTCGAGAACCACATCCGCGCGATCTGCGGCCTGCCGCTGGGCGCCACCGCACTTTCCGCGCCGCGCGCCGAGATGCGCAACCTGATCGGCGCGGAGGCCGACGAATGGCCCGCGATCCTCGCCGACCCCACCGCCCACCTCCACCTCTACGGCAAGCATGAGGCGCGGCCGGGGCGCAAGATGGGGCACGTCACCCGGTTATTGTTCTAGTCGGCACAAAATGCCGGCCGCCGACAGGCTGTGCCGGGTGGCCCAAGCGAAACGGCAGGATGTTCGGGCGGGGCACCGGCGGGGGGGGGGGGCCCGCTGGCCTTTTTATACAAATTACCCCTGCCCCCGCGCCCCCCCCTTTGACTTTTGGTGGCGCGCGGGCTGTGTTAAAACAAAAAAGACGACGCACTCAAC
>NZ_VNIM01000157.1 GCF_007785815.1 Alterirhizorhabdus solaris
TGGTTGCGGGGACAGGATTTGAACCTGTGACCTTCAGGTTATGAGCCTGACGAGCTACCGGGCTGCTCCACCCCGCGCCGAGGTTATGACCGGGATATTTCCGGTGTGAGGTATGTGAACGGGTTCTGTGTATCGTGTATTGAGCGCCGGCTCCAAAGCCTGGCGGCGACCTACTCTTCCACTGCTTGAGCAATAGTACCATTGGCGCAGTCAGGTTTCACGGCCGAGTTCGGGATGGGATCGGGTGGGTCACTGACGCTATGGCCACCAAGCTATGGGGCCGGCGCTCTATCCCGTGAACGATGGTTCACGGGCGCCCTTTCGGGGGCGACACGATGGGGGGTTTGAAATCGATGCGATGCTGTGTGTGATGGATCATCCGGGTCACGGGCAAGGTTTTTCGGTCTTGTCGGTGATGGCGGGACTCTCCGGATCGGTTAGGATCCGTTCAAGCGCGAACAGAGCGATTAGTACCGGTTAGCTCCACGCGTTACCGCGCTTCCACATCCGGTCTATCAAGGTCGTGGTCTCCGACCGCTCTATGAAATCTTATCTCGAGGGAGGCTTCCCGCTTAGATGCTTTCAGCGGTTATCCCGTCCGTACATAGCTACCCTGCTGCGCCGTTGGCACGACGACAGGTCCACCAGAGGTACGTTCAACCCGGTCCTCTCGTACTAGGGTCAACTCCTCTCAAATTTCGACGCCCACGGCAGATAGGGACCAAACTGTCTCGCGACGTTCTGAACCCAGCTCACGTACCACTTTAATTGGCGAACAGCCAAACCCTTGGGACCTGCTCCAGCCCCAGGATGTGATGAGCCGACATCGAGGTGCCAAACAACCCCGTCGATATGAGCTCTTGGGGGTTATCAGCCTGTTATCCCCGGCGTACCTTTTATCCGTTGAGCGATGGCCCTTCCACGAGGGACCACCGGATCACTATGACCGACTTTCGTCTCTGCTCGACTTGTCAGTCTCGCAGTCAGGCTGGCTTATGCCATTGCACTCTAACAGCCGGTTTCCAACCGGCCTGAGCCAACCATCGCGCGCCTCCGTTACTCTTTAGGAGGCGACCGCCCCAGTCAAACTACCCGCCACAGAGGGTCCCTGTTCCGGCTTACGGAACGAGGTTAGACATCAGAAAACAACAGGGTGGTATTTCACCTATGGCTCCACACCGGCTGGCGCCAATGCTTCAAAGCCTCCCACCTATGCTACACAGTTCTTTCCTAATGCCACTCTGAAGCTGCAGTAAAGGTGCACGGGGTCTTTCCGTCTAACCGCGGGTACTCCGCATCTTCACGGAGAATTCAATTTCGCTGAGCATGTGCTGGAGACAGTGGGGAAGTCGTTACGCCATTCGTGCAGGTCGGAACTTACCCGACAAGGAATTTCGCTACCTTAGGACCGTTATAGTTACGGCCGCCGTTTACCTGGGCTTCATTTCAGAGCTTGCACCCCTCCACTTAACCTTCAGGCACCGGGCAGGCGTCAGACCCTATACGTCGTCTTGAAGCCGACTTAGCAGAGCCCTGTGTTTTTGCTAAACAGTCGCTACCCCCTGGCCTGTGCCCCCCATCAGAGCTTGCGCTTAGATGGGGCCTCCTTCTTCCGAAGGTACGGAGGCAATTTGCCGAGTTCCTTCAGCACACTTCTCTCAAGCGCCTTGGTATACTCTACCTGACCACCTGTGTCGGTTTCGGGTACGGTCTATACGGTGGGGCTATTTCCTGGAACCTCTTCGAAGCCCATCCAATCCGATAAGGATGAACAACACACGAGATCCGTCACACACCACCAGGCCCACGAATATTAACGTGGTTCCCATCGACTACCCCCTTCGGGCTCGTCTTAGGGGCCGGCTCACCCTGCGCGGATTAGCCTTGCGCAGGAACCCTTGGTCTTTCGGCGACAGGGCATCTCACCCTGTTTATCGCTACTCATGTCTGCATTCGCACTTCCGATACCTCCACGACCCATTACCAGATCGCTTCACCGGCTTACGGAACGCTCCGCTACCGCGTACCGCATAAGCGGCACACCCTAAGCTTCGGCACGTGTCTTGAGCCCCGTTACATCTTCGCCGCAGGATCTCTTGTTTAGACCAGTGAGCTGTTACGCTTTCTTTAAAGGATGGCTGCTTCTAAGCCAACCTCCTGGTTGTTTTGGAGATCCCACATGCTTTCCCACTTAGACACGATTTGGGGGCCTTAGCTGTAGGTCAGGGCTGTTTCCCTCTTGACGACGGACCTTAGCACCCGCCGTCTGTCTCCCGGATATTACTCTTGGGTATTCGGAGTTTGGTTAGGTTTGGTAGATCTCGCGACCCCCTAGCCCATCCAGTGCTCTACCCCCCAAGGTATTCATCCGAGGCACTACCTCAATAGTTTTCGCGGAGAACCAGCTATTTCCCGGCTTGATTGGCCTTTCACCCCTAAACACAACTCATCCGGTAACTTTTCAACGTTAATCGGTTCGGACCTCCAGTGGGTGTTACCCCACCTTCATCCTGGTCATGCCTAGATCGCCGGGTTTCGGGTCTAATGCATCAAACTATGGCGCCCTATTCAGACTCGCTTTCGCTGCGCCTACACCTAACGGCTTAAGCTTGCTTGATACATTAAGTCACAGACCCATTATGCAAGAGGTACGCTGTCAGGGCATAAAACCCCTCCAACTGCTTGTAGGCAACCGGTTTCAGGAACTGTTTCACTCCCCTCATCGGGGTGCTTTTCACCTTTCCCTCACGGTACTTGTTCACTATCGGTCATGCACGAGTATTTAGGCTTAGAGGGTGGTCCCCCTATGTTCAGACAGAATTACACGTGTTCCGCCCTACTCAAGTCCTGATGTCTTATTTTCGCATACGGGGCTGTCACCCGCTATGGCCGAACTTTCCAGATCGTTCTGCTAATGTAACATCAGGCACTGGCCTGGTCCGCGTTCGCTCGCCACTACTAACGGAATCTCGGTTGATGTCTTTTCCTCCAGCTACTGAGATGTTTCAGTTCGCCGGGTTCGCTTCACCAAAGCCTATTTTATTCAGCTTAGTGATACTCCTCCCATCTAACCCCGTCCCTGCGTCACCGCAGGCGCGAGATTAAATGGTGAGAGTGGGTTTCCCCATTCGGAAATCTGCGGGTCAAAGGTTGCTCACACCTCACCGCAGCTTATCGCAGCGTGCCACGTCCTTCATCGCCTGTGCATGCCAAGGCATCCACCAATTGCCCTTACCTCACGCTTGAGAGTCCACGCCACCAGCGACAAGACCGATACCCTCCCCGAAGGAAGAGCCGGCCCGTCGCCCGCAACGCGGATGATTCATCATGCTCAGCATCGTTTTCGTGGACACATGCCTCCACCACGATCCCCGTTGCCGGAAACCCTGGCAGAAACCCATGCGCCACGGCATCGATTTCTAGAACCCATTCACAATGTCAAATAGGATGCCCGCCTTGCGGGCACCGGTAACCGCGGCACGAAGCCGCGGAACTGTTGTCTTCAATCCTAGAGTGTCGCATTTCCCACCGCGCGCCATCGGTCAAAGCAAAGCTGCGCCTTATGGCGCGCTATGCAGTGCCGGCCGCGCTGGATGACGTGCGGATCAGCAAACGCTGATCCGTCTCGCCATCTGTGCGATGGTGGAGCCTATCGGGATCGAACCGATGACCTGATGCTTGCAAAGCAACCGCTCTCCCAGCTGAGCTAAGGCCCCTTATGGGATGACGACGCGCGCGATGGTGGGCCGAGTAAGAGTTGAACTTACGACCTCACGCTTATCAGGCGTGCGCTCTAACCACCTGAGCTACCGGCCCATGCGCTGCGCACACCCGCGCTAACCTCGTTAGCGCTGTGATGCGCAAGCACGGCCGGCCTCGCTTGGCGAGGACCGACGACGCGGGCTTTGCCCGCGGCGCAGCCGGGTGGCTACTCTAGGATGAAGGGACATGAGGACGGCGGCATATGTTCTATACGAAAGGTGCGAAGCTCTTCCACCGTCTAGCAGTGACGCTTTCGGACCGATCCTTAGAAAGGAGGTGATCCAGCCGCAGGTTCCCCTACGGCTACCTTGTTACGACTTCACCCCAGTCTCTAAACCCACCGTGGTCACCTGCCTCCCTTGCGGGTTAGCGCAGTGCCTTCGGGTGAATCCAAATCCCATGGTGTGACGGGCGGTGTGTACAAGGCCTGGGAACGTATTCACCGCGGCATGCTGATCCGCGATTACTAGCGATTCCGCCTTCATGCTCTCGAGTTGCAGAGAACAATCCGAACTGAGACGGCTTTTGGAGATTAGCTCACCGTCGCCGGTTTGCTGCCCACTGTCACCGCCATTGTAGCACGTGTGTAGCCCAACGCGTAAGGGCCATGAGGACTTGACGTCATCCCCACCTTCCTCCGGCTTATCACCGGCGGTTCCTTTAGAGTGCCCAACTGAATGATGGCAACTAAAGGCGAGGGTTGCGCTCGTTGCGGGACTTAACCCAACATCTCACGACACGAGCTGACGACAGCCATGCAGCACCTGTCACTCATCCAGCCGAACTGAAGAAAACCATCTCTGGTAATCGCGATGAGGATGTCAAACGTTGGTAAGGTTCTGCGCGTTGCTTCGAATTAAACCACATGCTCCACCGCTTGTGCAGGCCCCCGTCAATTTCTTTGAGTTTTAACCTTGCGGCCGTACTCCCCAGGCGGATAACTTAATGCGTTAGCTGCGCCACCCAGGCACCAAGTGCCCGGACAGCTAGTTATCATCGTTTACGGCGTGGACTACCAGGGTATCTAATCCTGTTTGCTCCCCACGCTTTCGCACCTCAGCGTCAACAGTCGTCCAGTGAGCCGCCTTCGCCACTGGTGTTCTTCCGAATATCTACGAATTTCACCTCTACACTCGGAATTCCACTCACCTCTCCGACGTTCAAGCCTCCCAGTCTCAAAGGCAATTCCGGAGTTGAGCTCCGGGCTTTCACCTCTGACTTAAAAAGCCGCCTACGTGCGCTTTACGCCCAGTAATTCCGAACAACGCTAGCCCCCTCCGTATTACCGCGGCTGCTGGCACGGAGTTAGCCGGGGCTTATTCTCCCGGTACAGTCATTATCTTCCCGGGTAAAAGAGCTTTACAACCCTAAGGCCTTCATCACTCACGCGGCATTGCTGGATCAGGCTTTCGCCCATTGTCCAATATTCCCCACTGCTGCCTCCCGTAGGAGTCTGGGCCGTGTCTCAGTCCCAGTGTGGCTGATCATCCTCTCAGACCAGCTATGGATCGTCGGCTTGGTAGGCCTTTACCCCACCAACTACCTAATCCAACGCGGGCTCATCCCAAGGCGATAAATCTTTGATCTCGCGATATCATACGGTATTAGCAGCAGTTTCCCGCTGTTATCCCGTACCTCAGGGCAGATTCCCACGCGTTACGCACCCGTGCGCCACTAGAGCCCGAAAGCTCTCGTTCGACTTGCATGTGTTAGGCATGCCGCCAGCGTTCGTTCTGAGCCAGAATCAAACTCTCAAGTTGATGTCCACACGTAACCGCAGGGGAAAACCCACGGTCAACGCACAGCATATCCAGGAGCCGTTCCTGCACATATATTGCATAAAGCATATAAGACACATGAACGACCTGACTTTAACCGATAACTCCACGCCTGAACGCCGCAGAGAACCGGAGCCGCCGCCCACATGTCCCTTCATCAAATAACTATGAGAAAGAGC